>JAZNJJ010000040.1:0-1533 GCA_045577985.1 Alphaproteobacteria bacterium | reverse complement strand
ACCGGAGATGATAAGCATAATAAATCAATTTTTGCCAAAATATTAGAAATGGAAGCAGAAGAGAAACCAACATTTCCCTTTACGGATGGCAAATGTAAATATGATTTTCAAGATATTGAAATCTTAGCAGAGCAAATTGTTAAAGCATCTGTTCAAACCGAAATTAACGGTATTATTAATGTTTGTTCTGGAAAGCCTGTAGCTCTTAAAGACAAAGTCGAGGAGTTTATTAAGGAGCATAATCTTAAGATAAAACCCCAATATGGTGCTTTCCCGTCTCGAAAATACGATTCTCCTAAAATTTATGGTGATAATTCTAAAATAAAGAAAATTATGGAGAAGTTTGATGCCTGAAATTTCTATTATAATGCCGGTTTATAATGGAAGTAAGTGGCTTAATGAAGCTATTGATTCCGTTTTACTACAAAGTTTTAATGATTTTGAATTGATTTGTGTAAACGATTCATCGACTGACAATTCCGAAGATATCCTGGCTGAATATTCTAAAAAAGATTCTCGAATAAAATACTATACCAAAGAAAACGGCGGACCCGCCGCAGCTTTAAATTACGGAATGGAAAAATCTTTGGGAAAATACTTATGTTTTATTGATCAAGATGATAAATATGCACCTAATTATCTTGAAAAAATGTTTCAAACTATAGAAGAAACAAATTGTAACTTATGTGAGTGCAATGCATTTTTTTGGGAAAATGATAAATTAAATCAAATACCTTATCCTAGAGCTAAAACTGTTTCCGGTATTGTTGATATAAATTCCGCAAAAAAGAAAAAAGCTTTTTCAGGACATTATTTTCCTCAATGGACAAAGATAATAAAAAAAGAATTTTTAGAAAAAAATAATATTAAATTTCCTGATAGAAATAATAAGGCTCATGACGTACCGGTTCACTATAAACTTATAGGTCTGTGTGATAAAATAGGATATGTTGAAGATTGCATTTATTATCATCGTGTGCATAAAAATCAAATTTCGTATAATTTTGATTCAGCTCTTTATTATCTGATGACAATCAAAGATGTTTTGAATTGGATTAAAGAAAACAAAATAGATAGAAAACATAAAAAAACGATAAAAGAATTTCTTAAATACCTGTTTCAATACTCAGCCTCTCAAGCCAAAGAAGCATATATCTACAATGAGCTTTTACAGATAATTTCGGATAATTATAATCTTATTACCGGCTTTAAAATCAAAAAATATGTAAAAAAACAGAAAATAAAATTCAATAATAACAATAATAACAATAATAACGCATTACCCTGTATCCAAAACGCAATCGTAGGTAAAAACAGCTATTGTGCTTCGCAACCTTTTATTGCCACTCCTTTAACTAAAATTGGCAGTTTTGTGTCGATTGGTGAGAATGTAAGAATTGGACATGGGGAACATCCCTTGAATTTCTTATCGACAAGTCCGTATTTTTATTTTGATAAGTTAGGTTGGAAAACAGATAAGATGCCTTCACACAATGAATATTGGAATTACAAACCGGTAACAATAGGAAATGA
>JAZNJJ010000039.1:0-93096 GCA_045577985.1 Alphaproteobacteria bacterium | reverse complement strand
TTTCTTAATATACCGCCTGCATATCCTCTTCTTGCTTATCTACGATTTCTTATAACTGCACACCTTTCGGTGCCCACCAACCTCAGCGGCCGGTAGTCGGTTTTATAGGACAATCATTTTCTAAAGTCAACACCTTTTTTTTATTTTTTTTTACTTTTTTTCATTTTTTTATCAATCTATTGTTTTTACGCAATAAATTTTTAATATTTTTTATTAAAAAAAATCTTCTATTTTTCTCTATTATAATAAACACAAGCAATACCACATATAAATAAATATTTATATTTCAATACGTTAAATCATAGCTATCACGATTCCTAACGATTCTTCTTTTTACTATATTACTTTAATTTAAGTAGTTATTAAGATTTATTCTATAATATCTTTTAAAAATATGGAGACATACAATGCAATTTGATTTTTTCACACTTGGCGGTAGAATATTTTGGGAAGATGTATTTAATTATCAAAATTGGGTAATTCAACGAAACGTAAAAAATAAAAAGTACCGCTTATTAGATTCTCATAACATACGAAGAGCATCAGGTACATTCACCATTTGTAAAGAAACACTCTTAAAATACATTGAAGCATATGAAATAGAAGAACCTTATAATGACACCATAATTCTATTACACAGTTTTGGAAGAACAAAACACTCCTTAACACCTATCATCAAAAAATTTTCAAATTATAAAGCAAACATAATTGCAATCAATTATGCATCTCTAAAAAAGGATATGAATAATCAGTCTAATCTACTTATCCAATTTTTCAAAAATATGAACCTAAAAGGCAATACCTATTTTATAAATTTTGGAACTGGATGTCTTCTTTTAAGAAAATTCCTTGATAACAGCAATAATTATCGCAAATATAATATTACAAGAATACTAGATATAAACCCAATCAATTCTGGAAGTGATTTAGCGGAATTACTGGTTAGAAAATCATTTTTCCGCAAATTATTAGGCCCAATGTTGTTAGATATTTCAACAAAAAAAGCTATCACCTTAGGTCTGATACCGAAAGAGATTCAACATGGCATAATTTTTTGCCCATCAAAGCTCAATATCTTCATAAAGAAATTATTTTCTAGATTTGATAGTTTTCCTAGCCAAAGTATACCTAGCGAACATCAATATTCTGAAGAAATTTTAACCTTAGATGCAACCACATATTTGCCTCTTCAAAACAAAAAATTGCAACATGCATGCTATCAATATATAACAACTGGAAAATTTCCCGAATACAGAAGAAAAAATACAAATTAATTACGAATATTTAACTATATTGTAATAAAAATTAATAAAAAATTGTGTTACAATAAGTGAAATAGATTAATTCAATAATCTAAGGGCTATGATTATGAGCTATTTTAAAAAATTATTTTCGCTTTTGAGTGTAGTAGTTATTTCAACACTATTACAAACATCATCTTTGCATGCTGAAGCAACTCAGACTGCAGGAACTGCCGGTGAAAATACAAAAGCTTGTGATATGGATGAAGCCACAATAAAAAACCTAGCTCAAAAAGCATTAGTTGCTCTAACAACGAGTAGAGATAGTAACAATAAATTCCAAACAGCATTAGATAGAGATTTTAAAAGCGGAAGCGGTATATGTAATTATATGGAAAGTTTTTGGTATATAGATGGCGGAGCTACTTCATCATGGGATTGGGGTGATTATGATGTAAAAGGTGCAGAATTAGCTCCTGCTCCATATAATGAACAATTAAAAAATGTCATGAAAAGTATTGATTATGAAGATACCGACTATGATATCCAGCGATATAAAATAAAAAACAGAAATCATAAAAATGATTGGCTAATGAAAAAACAAAAAGCTGAAGCTACAGATAATGCAGAAGAAATAGCCAAAGCTGAAAAAGAAATAAAAAGAGCAGACGATTGCGCTGTTGCATTAAATAATATTGCCTCAGCCAGAGAAAGTGCCAAAAAATCGCGAACCGATGCACACGTATATTTAACCTCCATAGCTCAGAAATCAAAAGCATCTTGTAAATGTAATGAAGATGGCACACTGGCAGAATGTACAGTTGCTGATGATAGCTATGTAGAAGATCATGTTGATAGTCGAACCTGTAAAGAGCTTTCCGCATACATGGAAATCATCGGTAGCAACTGTTTAACTTGTCCTATTTTTGAAAAAGTTCTTTCCGCAGTACAAAGCATTGCCACAGGTGCATTTGATGTTCTAAACGCAAGTCTTTCCAAATTGCTTGGCGTTGCTTTTGCTTTATATTTAGGATATGAAACAATCCTTTTAGTTGGTTCCCCTGCTACTCAAAAACTAAGCAAATATTTAACAAGTATAACAGTTCAAGGTTTCAAAGTAACTGTAGCTATACTATTATTATCTGAACCGGATTTTATATATGGCACATTAATCTCCCCAATCATAGAAAGCGGTATAGACTTCGGAATGGAATTATCCGGAGGCAATCAAGAAACGGTGAAACAACTTGGAGCAAAATACACTTTTTCATCAGGAAGTTACATCCCATCAGAACTAATGCAAATTATTGTAGGATCAGTAGAAGCCTTCAATCTTCAAGCAGCAACCATGCCTGCAATCGGACAATCTATGATGTGTAATGCATGGATAGAATTAAGTTGGTTTGTTTTTCCAGATTTTGTTCTATTAATAGAAGGCCTTGTTATATATATATTTGGTATGGGCATCATATTATCAATTGGATTTTACTTGTTAGACTGTACTATTCAGTTAGGAATTGTTTGTGGTTTGCTACCATTCTTTGTTGCCAGTTGGCCTTTTAAGATAACATCTAAATACACAAAATCAGGCTGGGAAATGATAATGAATACCTTTTTCAATTTTGTAATGATGGGAGTCGTAATTACTGCAGCCAATGAAATAACAGTACAAGCTGTTACCAGTGGAATAAAAAAAGAAGAATTAGAAGATTATCTTAACACAAACAATGTACCAGCCCTTAAAGAAGCAATTGGCTTTGGAGGACTACAAATGATAGTTCTTGTTGTGTGCTGCATGATTGTATACAAACTAATTAAAGATACTAATAGTTTAGCAAATAAGTTTGCTGGTGGTGCTGGAATAAACATGGGTGCTCAACTTGGAGGTACAGCTGCTAGCATTGCAACCAGTGTCGGAAAAGCTGCTGCTCGAACTGGTGGAAAAGCTGTCAAAGGTGTTGCCGGATCTGCATATGAAGCATCTGGAGCAAAAGGAGCTGTTAATGCAGGCAAAACAGTTGCTAAGAACTTTGGAAACAAAATCAAAGGAAAAATGGGTGCTGGTAAAAAGGCTCAAATGCGAGATAAAGGAAGAGATAAAGGTTCTTCCCAAGGTTCTGAAAATAAAGGATTTAACCAATAACTTATATAATATGGAGATTTGAATGAAATCTGTGTTTTTAACAATAATATTTTTCATAATCCTATTTTCTTCACTTAAAATGGGAATCTTAGATATTATTGATACCACAGCTTTTTCTTACATAACATTTATAAGTTTTTTTGCCGTAATAATAGTTGCTATTTATTTCATAGGCTTACCTAAATTACCACCAATATCTGAAATATGGAAAATAATAAAAGAGAAAGACGATGACAATGAAAAAAAATAAAATAACAACTATAATTTTTTCGCTGTTAATAGGAATATTAACTATTATTCCTACATTTTCTCATGCTAATTGCAACGAACAAGAAATAATTTCCAAACTTGAAGAATCAGCTAAAGATGGCATAAAAGCATCGTTAGAAGCTTTAAAATCATACAATAATGTAGCAGAAAGATACAAAAGTCAGTGCATGAGCGAAGATGCATCTAAAAAACTTGAAAATAAATCATCTTACGGATGGACAGGATACGCCTTAAAACAAGCAATAAAAATAGATTCTAGCTTAGGAACATCTTTAACAAATTTATCACAATTCAAAAACGTTGGTATTGTATGGGGTTCTGAAACACCTAAAACAGCAGAATGTCGACAACTAAAAAATCAAGCTTCATCTTTATTCAAGAATTATGATAAACTTCGCGTTTCTACAGTTGCAGCATTAGGTTTCTTAGATTCGGAAACATCTATCCCTAAGGCCTGTGTATGTCCTGAAAACTCCACTACTGCAGAATGTGTATCTAGGACCACAACCGAAGAAGAACCTGAAGAAACCGATGACGGATGTGAAACTTTTTCCACTTATCTATCTAAATTATCTGCTTGTCCGCTATGTCCTGTTTTTGAGGTAATATTATCAACAGATGCTAAAATTGCTCATTTATCATGGAATGCTTTAGCCGGAAAAATGCAAGCCATTATTGGTTCAATCTTTCTTGCATATTTAGCTTTAGAAACTCTCAAAAACATCGGAAATATGACCGGTATGGGAATATCATCATATCTCAAATCCGTTTTATCGCTAGGTTTTAAAGTATCCATTGCTTACTATCTGCTGGATAGTTCTACATACGTATACGGCTATTTCATATCTCCTGTAATAAAGGGAGGATTAGACATGGGAATGGCCATAGCCAACGCAGGACGCCCCGGAATTGGACAATGTGTTACCGGAAACGCAGATATCACATCTATAACGAGTCAGGAACTAGATTCTTCTTTACTAAACAGTATATTGGAAACAGTCAGATGCTTTGGAAACACTGCCGCAACAATGCCTGCTGTTGGACGAGGACTTATATGCCACGGATGGACAATACCGGATCTCCAATTAGATATGTGGTTCGCCGGTTTAATTATTTATTTATTTGGTTTAATGATATGGTTGTGTATATCGTTCTATCTGATTGACTGTACCGTACAGTTAGGAATGGTTTCTGCCTTAGTTCCATTACTTATTGCATGTTGGCCGTTCAAACATACACAATCCTACAGTTATAAAGGTGTTCAACTAATAATGAATACATTTTTCAATTATGTCATGATGGGATTGGTATTATTAGTTGGTTCGGAAATTGTCGGAGCCGCATCAGGGTCTGATACTTCTAACGCCGGAATGGATGCTATGGTAGCAGCAATAAATGAAAATGATTTAGATAAACTTGAAAAACTCGCCGAATTTGATGGTGTTGCAATATTAGTATTAATATCTTGCTGTATTTTTGCCATGAAACTGATTGGAACAGCAAATCACTTAGCCGGAAAATTCGCTACAAGTTCAGGATCAAATATTGGCTCCAAGATGGGTGGTGCAGCTATGAGCGCTGCTACCAATGTTGCTAAAGCAGGAGCTAGAGTTTCAGGAAATACTGCTCTTGGTGTAGCAAAGGCTGCATATAAAGACTCGGATTTAGAAGAAACGGTAAATACAGGCAAAGGAGCCATCCAAAATGCGCATCAAAAAGTTTGGTCTTCTGCGGGTAAAGTTGTTGGATTGGGACGTTTTCAAAACAAACAGCAAGGTATGCCAATACAAGATACCGATAAAAATAAACAAACACAAACTCCTAATGAAAAAGATTCTGAGCAAAAACCTCAAAATCCTGATACAAATAATACCGATAAAAATAAACTTGAAAACAAAATACAAAATGCTGCCGATGACTATGAAAATACTGAACAAGGAAAAGCTGACAAACAACACATGGATAACGCACTAAAAGAACTTGAAACAGCAGAAAAAACACATGGTTATAAAAGCTCTGAAGCAATCGAGGCTAGAAAAAAATTAGGAAATGCTATTTCTCAACACAACAAAAATAAATCAAAATTTATACAGAAAAAAATTAATCCTAAAAATCTTGCTTCTGTGCGTAAATTAAACGAAACTATAAAAAAACAACAGTTATCACAACGCCATCAAAGATTCGAAAATTTATCTAAAATACAAGAGAAACATAATCTTGTCGATAGAGAGCTTCGCGGAGAAAATACAAGTGAAATATATAAAAGAGAACTAAGTGATAAAGATTATATGTCTTTATTGGGCGGTGAAGATATTCTTTAAACACTTTAACTAAACTAAAACAACAAATTTAACTATATTGTAACACTTATTTCATATAATTTATGCTATCATAATAAATGATATATCATTAAACGTGCGTCAAGGACTATAACTATGAAAAAAGAAAAGTTATATAATATATTAAAAGTATTATTCATAGTTATATGTGCAACCTTTTTATTATCAGCATGTAGCTCTGAAGATGGTGGTGGGCTTCGAGCTCCTGGAGAGGAGGATGATCAACTCGTTCAATCACAAAGAACCTGTTGGCAAGGAGATTTTCTAAAAGTATTCTACGAAAATATAGGCAGTATGTCTACAAAGGTTTATCAAATTTTAGCCACTCAAAATGCCATGCAAATCGTAATTTTGGCTTTTTCCATATGGATGGCATACCAAATTTTGCGCCATGTATCATCTCCAACCCCTGAATCGATTGGTGAATTTTGGACTAAAATACTCCGCAAAGGAACTCTTTGTTTTGTTTGCGGAATGTTAGCCTCCTCGCCTGATAGTGTTATTTATGTAATAAACACTTTCATCTTTCCGATATATATGACAATTTTGGAGTTTACCTCTACTATTTTGGAACAAATCGCCAAAGATCCGGACGCAAATGTTCCTGGAGTTGTTGTTGTCGGAAGTAGTGAAGATTCAACAATATGCGAATCATATGGACATTCTATTAACGATGTTGGTTGCAAAATTTCCGGTTCTGTTCAATTTTCAGCTTCAAAATTTCCGGATGAACCACTAAAATTAATGAGTTGTATGGCTTGTGCCATAAGTGACCGCTTAAGCATTGGTTATAACATCGCAATCAGAGTTATGCTTGATATAAGCATTATATCAGCATATCTTGGTGTTTTTCTAATAGCTGCATTTACCATAGCAAAATTCGGCTTTGCTTTTTATTTAATAGACAGTATATTCCGTATGAACATGATGATAATAATATTACCATTCCTCATAATGTTTTATCCGTTTGAACAAACTCGAAAGTGGTCTGTTACTGGTTTCAAAATAATCTTAAATTCATCAGCAATAATGCTTTGCTTAGCTATTTTAATCTCAATGAGTATTTTGGCTATGCAAAAAATGGTTGTAGACCCGAATTCCATGCACAGTTTTGGAGATGTAGACGAGTATAAAAACTTAGGTACAACAGCCCTTTCTTTAATATTCATGGGATTTCTCATTATAAAATCAAGCGGAATGGCTGTTGAATTATCCGAAAAAGTAACAGGTGGAGGTGGAGAAGCACGTTTTCAAAAGAAAATGGCAGCATTAATTGGAAACATCGCCAAAGCCATACTTGTAATATGTTCTGTAGGCGCCGGAAAAGCCGTAACAACAGCTATAGAACATAGTGAAAGATTACGAGCTATTGCTGAAAAAATAAAGAAAACTCAAGCTAAAATGAAAAAAATGCAACAAAAGATGAATCAATTAGCTGGCCGAGGTGGAGGACAAAGTCAATCAGCTGGTGAAGAAGGCGAATATGAGGAATAATAAATGGTAAAGCGATATATATTACATATTATATCAATCTTCTTTATCCTGTTTGCAATAAATTGCATAACAGCAACACCTTCTTTTGCTGATGGAGAAAGCTCAGCAGGCGAGAGAGAAGACATAAGCGGACAATGTGATCTCAATGCCATGAATGCAATGTATCAAGGTAATAATGATCCTTCAATGTGTTGGTACTGTAGTGTTGTTGTTATAATGACAAATGCATACCTCAGTGCGGTAGATGCTTGTATGTCATCTGTACAAGAACTTGCAACATTGATTGCCGAACTTGGATTTATGATATGGCTTGCTCACTATATTTTATTACAAGTAAGTTCATTAAGTCCAACATCTCCGGGAAAAATGCTACAAGAAATATTGGTAATGGGTTTTAAGGTTGCTTTAGTGCTTGCTGCCATAAAAGAAGGAAGTACGCTAATTGTCGACTATTTTCTAAATCCGATAATGTCGACAGGAATAGATTATGGTAATGAAATATTAAAAGCCTTAATTAGTGAATATACGGGGTAGGATGTAATATGAAAAATTTAATTAAAATATTATCAATTCTATTTTTAATTTTAACATGCCAAGTTAAAGTAGCATACGCTAATAACGAAGATGTAATATATCTTGCCGCCACATTATTTGGTGAAGCAAAAGGTGCAGATACATCTAAAAAACAAATTCTGGCCAACACCATTATAAATCGCTATAATCGTAATAACATAAGCGGAAATAAAACCTCCATAAAAGATACAGTTGTTAATTATTGGTTATATACATCATGGAATGATAAAAAGAATTGGTCAACAGAACAACTCGTAGATTTTTATCAAAAACAAGATTCTGAAACGTGGAGTGCTTGCATGGAAATGGCTCAAAAAGCAGTTACAGGATCTCTACCCGACTTAGTAAACGGACAAACAGACTATCTTCCGGTTTGGAAACCTGCTAGCGGAACTTTACCTGAAGGGTTGACAACAGAAACAAATGTAACAACTAATACAACAAACTATGGCTCGTCCGATGTTTCCCCAACCAATTCCAATCTTGGCACCGGTAGTGCCGCACCTCAAGGTACAAACACTCCTTTACCCGCAGATAAAGATTACTCTGCCGACGCATGTGCCAATGCAGTTGAAGGAATAGAAGGAAAATTTTATACTGAAATAACCGATGCCCCTTTATTAGATAAAAACTTACTAAAAAAAATGCATGATATGATGGTTACCATCTATAAAGCATTAAGCATTGTATTTATGTTAGGCCACTCACTTGTTTGTTATGCCACAACTATTGATTATACTTGTATCGGTTTAAGAATCGCAAATATTGAAGCTTGCGCTCTTAAACTACCTCATTTTGGTTTTTTAATAGCCGGAATGATTATTTATATGGTTGCTTTCTTTATGACCATGAGTATCGGAATGTATTTTGTAGATATTTCATTTAAATTAGGTTTTGCTATATTATTCTTTCCAATAACAATGGCTTTATGGCCATTTCCCCCAACAAAAGAAAAATTTGGCGAAAACTTATCAATAATAATACGTAACGCCATGTTATTTACATTTATATCCATAGGTGTGTCGTATGCAGTAACTCTAATTCATGAAGGAATATTAGGCACAATAGATCAAAATAAATATTGGGATGCTATTTTACAAGCTCAAGAAGCATGGACAGGTCAGACTCGAACAGAAAGTACCGAACTCTTAAGTCAAAGTTTTTCTTTAGATTCTGATAGAATGCTTGTTATTCTCTTTTGCTTAATTTTTGGTTTCAAAATTTTAGAATCAAGTGTAAACAATTATCTTGGTACTTTTTTCGAAGATGGTGTATTTGGTTCAAGCAGTCCAATGCACCATATGGGAACACAAGCTGTCGGTTGGGTATCATCCAGAACTGTAGCTCCAGCTTTGTCGTTTGCTAAAGATGTTGCCACAGCCACAACCGGTCGTGCAATTGCAGGAGTAGGCAGAGGAATCTCTCGAATGGCCTCAGGAGATTTTAGCGACGTTAAAAAAGCTCAACAAGGATTAAAAAATATTGCACATAAAGCTGCAAATCCACGAGAGACATACAATCAAGCAATGCAATCTGCCGGAGAAAAAATCAATAGAGGAATAAATAAGCTAGGAGAAGGTACTAAAAAAGCAATCCTTGGAGCTCAAGATACACTACAAGTATTAAAACCAGGAACATATTACGAAGACAGAAGACAAGCAAATAAAGAAAATTTTGAGAATAGAATGAATAAACCTGGCGGTGTATTCAGTAAAATTGATAATTTTACCCAAAAATTAGGAGCCGGCGCAGAAGAAGTTGTTGCTCATGGTGGCGGGCACTTAAAAGCCGGCGCTAAAATTGCCGGAAATAAAATAGGAACATCCACGGTTAATGCTTCTCGAAAACTTCAATCATCTATTACCGGTAAACAAACTCAACAAATGACTGAACAAGAATTTATCCAAAAAGTAGATAATGTTAAAAGCACTGTAAAAGGTGCTGTTCAAGGAGCCAAAGTAGCTGCTCAACAAGGTATAGAAACACTAACAGAAAAAACAAAAGATGGAATTTCATCTGCCGGTGCAACAATCATAAATAATGTAAACAACATGTCAACAAGCTCAAGCCAAAATGTGGGAGCAGCCCCCGGCGTAACTAAAGAGCAAGTTAGAGAAAAATTACATAATACCAAAGAAGGGATAAAAGCTACTCCTCAAAAGCTTAAAGAAACAGCTCAAGCTCTTAATGATGAAGCCAATAAAGCTCCGATTAGTTTGGCTCCATCAGCTATCTTAAAATCTGCAAATTCATTAATATTCCATCCTCAACAAACATATCGCAGTGTTAAAAAACTAGCTAAAGGCGGACTAGAAGAATTAAAACAAGCAAAAGAAAACGGAGAATTCAAGAAAGTAATTTTGAAGAGAACTGGTCAGGTTGTTTTACGTACAACTCGAGACACGGCAAAAGATGTTGGAAAATCTGCATTAGGAATAACCGGAAAATTCTTTGAAAATCTTGGTAACAACTTAGCCGATAACAGAAAAAGAGGTGGTTCAATAAAAGACCAAATAAGAGCCAAAGAACAAGCACAAAAAGAGGCTGAAGAAGCTCAAGAAGAAGAAAGAATAAATAATCTGACATTTGATTAAGGAAATAAAAATGGTAAAAAATATCAAAAATATAATAAAAATTACCTTAATGTTGTTAATATATGTTCATTTAACAACACAAGTTTCCAATGCCCAAATGTTACCAACTAATCCCCCTGCTCAACCAGATTATAGCCAATATATGCTCGAAAATCAAACTGAAGCTCAAAAACAAAAACAGAATTCTTCATCTTCTCAACAGTCTGCCTTAAATACCTGTGGTGGTCCGCTTGAATGCTCAAAAGCAAAATCTTGCAAACCGGAAGTTGATCCTAGAAATATAAGTGTTACAGGAGGAAAACTATTAAAGACAAATTCTTCTAATAAAATAGATAGTAGTTGCTTACGTAATCAAGTTAAAGAAAGTTGTTTTGATTCTGTTCCAACCAGTTTTAGTGGTTCATACAATTCTATTGGTTATCGTGGTTCTGGAGATAATAGAAACCACTATGGAACAGATATCGGAATGGCGGGCACAACAAATGCATATGCTTATGCCGCTGCCGATGGTGAAATCGTCTTAACCAGAACAAACTCTACAGGCTCAGGTTTAACTATGGTGATAAATCATAAAAAGGGATGTAAAGGAGCCGGTGATGGAGATGATGGATATTATCACACAACATATCGTCATCTTTTCAAATTCATTAAAACATCAGGAGCTGTAAAAAAAGGCGATAAAATCGGTATTGTCGGCGGTTCAAATTTTCCAAAAAGTTTACAAAGATTATGTCAACACCCGACTCAACAAGATACTAAATGTGGTTATGGTGGCACAACTGGAAAAGGATATTATGCAATCCATCTTCATTTTGAAGTGGCTGAAGGAAAATTTAGTGGTTCAAGTACACAAGCCTACTCAAGTACTATTTTGGAACCTTATTGTGAAGATATTCAAACTCTTTGTGGAGGCTGTCCAAATAATGCAGATTCTTGTAAAACAGGTGTAGTAAACGCTTCTGGAGATGGACAATACGCCGGAATAAATGAGGGTATAAGCAACGCTGCAAGTATGAGTTATGATGCAAATGGTAATCCTATTTATACAGATAATTGCGAACTAGGAAGTTATTTAGACAAAGATAATTGTACATTCTGTGCTCTTTTCAAAACAATTTTCAATGCTGCAAGTACTATTGCTAAAAAAGCCAACGATTCTCTAGCGGCTCCAACTGTAACTATCGTCGGAGTTGGATTCATTATTTGGTTGGCGATTTTTGTTCTTAAAAACATAACGGCATTTGGAGGAGCTTCTCCCGGAGAAATGATAAAAGGAATTTTGTTCCAAGGTTTTCGTGTGGCTGTAGTTATACTGATTCTAAAAGGTGCATTATATGAAATTATGGATGTAACCTTAAATCCGGTCATGCAAACCGGACTGACCTTCTCTCAAGAAATCACAACCGGAACATGTCAAGACAGCGAACCTTATATGCAAGGTATTATCGGTTATGATTCCACAAAAGGTTTCCAAGAAAATTCAACCGGAGGATTATCACAACAAATTGGCGGAGGAATAATCTGTAGCATCAAACGTCTCGAAGACAGTGTTGGATATTTAATGTCTTTAGGTAATTACTCAATGTGTTTGGCAACTGATAGATATGACATATGGGATTTCTTCCCTCACCTTGGCTATCTTACTACCGGAATATTTTTATGGATTGTTGGTTTAGCTTTGTTACTAGCTTTTCCATGGTGCTTAGTTGACTGTGTATTACAACTCTGTATAGCCGCAGCTCTTCTTCCTTGTGCAATTGGAGCATTTGCATTTAAAGTAACCGCAAAATATCTTAAAAATATTTGGAACTTCTTTATGAATGCAATGTTTAACTTCGTCTTTTTAAGCTTAATTGTATACATTATTAATTCTAATTTCAAATCCTGGATTGGCGTTCAAGATGACGGAAGTGTACAAGACGTTATATTCATCAGTGGTTTAAATAGTCAGGGTCTTGCATGGTGGGGTGTTGGAGCAATAAAAGTTGCCGCAATATGTTTCTTCTGTTGGACCTTCTTTGACGAGGCTAAATCCATGTCCGATAAATTTGCTAAAGGAGTTCCTTTTGCTGGTGGAAAAGGAATTGGACGCATGGTTGGTGGAACCATGGCTGCAATCGGTCAAAATGCAGGTAAAGCTGTAGGTAACGTAGCCCAAAAAACGGCTGGTGCTGTTGGAGGGTTTATTGGAGAAAGTATAAACTCTGCATATGGTAACAGCATTAGAAGCGGAATGAATAAAATAAAGGGCCAAGCTTCAAATATTGCCGCTAGAGGAATATCAAAATTACCGGGAAGCAAACGTTTCTTTGATGTTAAAACAGAAAGCGTTAAAGACGAAAAAGGAAATGTTGTCGGATATAAAACAAGTTACCATGCTTTCGGCCGTCAACATACCAGAACAACGACACAAGATGCGGATGGCTTATGGACACAAGAAAAAGAAAGCTATAAACGTTCTGCCACAGACAAAGGTTTTGAATCAACCATAAATGAAAATGGAGAAAGGGAATATACAGCTAAAAAACGAATTTTCGGTATTACTTATGGAAAAGAAAAAATGACCTCCACAGTAGATAGCGAAGGTAGAACAATTTATACAACTGCTAACGGAAAACGAAAATTAATTATTGGTCAAGATGGTAAACTTGAAAGTTATAAAGATGCATATTCACGAGGATATAAAACAGCATACCAACATTCTAGAATTCGCACGAAAAATGACGCTTTTGGAAAAGTACACGAAACAACTGACGGAAAAGGAAACGTTACCAGCAGAAGGACCGAATTAAATAATGTAACAGCTAAATATTTAATCAATAAAGATGGAACAACAAATACACAAGCATTCGGAGAAATAATGCGAGGCTCTGAAAATAAAAAAGCCGCAGCCGAAGCCATTGTTCAAGCACATATGGAAAGCAGAGGACAACAACTCAGCAATAATTTCCAAAGCCGAGAAACCACAATAAACGAAGATGGTTCCGTAAATATTGTTCAACAAAATGTTGATGGAAGCACACAAATTATTCATGCTGTAATGGATGGTGATCAACTTATAATAAACAATCAAATAATGGATACTAAAGGAAACATAACTTCCCATAAATCAAATGGCATACAATCTCAAGTACAATATTTTAATAAAAGAGAAGACGGAACATATTATGTCAGAACAAAGACAAGCTTCAGTGCATATATTCATAGTCAAAATAAACACATGAAACCACTTGATTCCAACGGTAAGTGGGGAAATAATATTGATGCAAATAAAGCCATGAAAGGATTTACTCAACAAGATTATGATAATCACATAACACAATTAGTTCAAAAAGATGCCGGTCATGATGCTACAATACACAATATTGGAGTTACATTAAATGAAGTAAAAGCACAATTAAATATTAATGGTCAAGAAAAAGAAAATATCATTGATAAAGTAAATGCAAAAAATCCAACTCATACTCAATCTGAACAAGACAAAACTATCATATTCCCACCAGAAACATATAAGACAGGAAATGATTATATGGATATGATTTTAACTAAAGAAGATGAGGATATAAAATATGGCTATAACACTGGAAACAAAGAAACAGATCAACAATTAAATGATGCTCATAGAAGTGTTCTTGAAGAAAATAATAAACGCGCAGAAGAGTTAGGTGTAAGTAGTAAAGACTATAGAATAAATGAAGCCATTACAAGAGATTTCCGTAACCACATCGAAGAAGGAAAAGAACTACAGAAAAAAGAAATTGAAGCCATTAAAGAAACAACCGAATTAAATAAAAAATACAATATCGGTACAAAAACATTATCCGGTGAAGAACTTAAAAAATATGAACAAGAATTTAAGGCTTCATTAGAAAAACAACGTATAGCTCGAGAAAATTATCTTGCGGCGGAAGATAAATATATTAAAACAAACTACTCTGATGAAGTTTATCAAAATTATCGCAAAATAAGAGAGCAAAGAGAGAAAAATAATAATGTATAAACTGAAATTTTCTGCAAATAACATCTAAATTTTCTAAAAAATTTTAGACAACATATTTTTAACAAAATATTAAAAATAAGGATATACCTAAATCTGAATAGATAATATTTTTCAAAAATTTTTGTATACAATTTATTTTTTTGTCTTGCATTTTATTAAATGATAAATATTATGACCTTAACATCTATTTTACATGGAGAGGCATAATATGGAAGAAATTATTTTCCCAAATCAAATCAGAATGCACCGCAGATTACGCGGTATGTCAATGCAAGAATTAGCAGATCATTTAGGTGTTAGCCTTTCTGCAATTTCTAAAATTGAAAAAGGATATCGTCGTTTAAATCAAGAACAATTAATTCAAGTTGCAGAACTCATTGATTGTTCTTTGCAGGATTTATATGTAAATGAACAAAATTCTCAACAAGAAGTTGTTCAAGCATGGAAACGCGAACAAGAAAGACGTTGCAAAATAAATCAGAATGCCGGTCTCAAAACTCTTGGAGCAGGTTTAAGACATATCCGAACAGATAAAGGGTTAACTTTAATTGAAGTTGCAGAAAGTGCTGACATGACACTATCTGTATACCACAGAATTGAAATGGGACAACGTGAAGTTTCAGATAAAGAATACCAAAACATTGCTAAAGCATTGTCTTTCACAGTTGAAAAATTAAAAGCTGAAATCCAAAAATTGGATTCTGAGGGCGTTCTTGAAGACATTATTGAACATAATGACACTCGTTATAAATTGCTTAATAATGCCCGTTATTCTAACGTTACTTTATCTTCCTCTAACGAAAATGATATCATAATGTTGCCTGTATATGGTTCTAGCAATGAAGACGGAAATATTGTTATCGATAGAACATTAAGCCTAAAAGAAGTTGCTTGCCCTGTTCAATTACAATCAAAACCAGAAGCTTATGCTGTAAATTTATGTACTCGTCGTTTAGGATCTTTACTATCCAGTAGGGCTATATTATTTGTTGATCGCAGTGAAGTTGTAAGTGCTGGAGATATTGCATTATATTATGTCAATGAAACAGAAGCAAAATTAATTAGCGTACGTGAAGATGAAAACGGACAACTTTATGGCTTAAGATGGAACCCTGATGAAAGAACAAATTTCACTAATAGTGATCTAACAAAAATACACAAGGTTGTTGCAATTAATTTATAAAATATCTACATTCTATAAATTAATATTAATAAGAAATTTACTCTCTCTATTGTACAATAGGGAGAGTGATTTTATAAATAACTAAATTTACTAGGCAGAAAAGAAAGTGGAAGATAATTCTTTAATTGAAGATGTTGAATATAATAATGGCAAAGATGAGGAAAGTCCGATTCTAATTGCTCAACGCTATTTAAACATATTTCACCAAATACACATATTTAATGCTGCCAAAAAAGAAGAATTCAACGATTCCCTTTTAGGACTCAATAAGAAAGTAAAAGAAGCTATGTCCACAATACCTGGTGGAAGAATACTTCTTGAACACATAAAAGAAATAGAAGAAAATAAAGGTCTATCCTCTTCAGGAATACCTAATCTATCGGGAAAAGAAACACCGGAAACAGCTCTATCAGTTCCTTCATCACAAACATCTATGGTTGCAGGCAATATAACAATTGATAAAAATTTTGCCACCAACTTAGCGGACTCTTTAGCGACAGCATTTAAAAATAACAATTTGATGCCTAGTGGAAATATGAATGAACTATCTTCTGTTCTTAGTAAGTCATTTGATGCTTATGCAAACAACATGCAACACATAACAGAAAATATTTTATCAAAAAGTATGCAACACTTTAATAAAATATCTCAAATGCAAATGCAAATGCAGATGCAAAGTCAAACTCGTGTAGAAACTCAAACTTCACACGTTGAAACATCTTCACCAACAAATACGTCTAATCAGCAAAACACTCAAAATAATGTATCTAATACAACATCTATAAATAATATAAACATAGATTCTTCAAGCTTTTCAGAATTAACAAGTTCTATAAAAGAGAACAACAATCAAAGACATGAAGATTTAATGTTAATTATTGATGCGCTAAACAAAAATTTTTCGCACCAAACCAAACAAGATGATTTTCCAATTAAAGCAATAACCACCTCTATTACAGATGCGTTAAAAGAAACTAGTGAACACCAAATAGAGGCGATAAAAACATTTGGAGAAGCATTAACTCAAGCAATAATATCATCTCAACAATCAATGGTACAACAGTTATCCGAAGTGAATAAAAATGATATTATTAAAATTGCAACACTCCAAACAAATGTTGCAAATACTCCAAAAATACAAGAAAACACAGATTCTGAATCAAATAGTTTCTTAAAAAATGTAGAAGAAAAAATACAAGAAACAAAAAATAAAATTACACAAAATTTCGCATCGCAAAATAAAAATTCTGAAACAAAAAAACATTCAGAAACATTGTTAGATAAAATAAATAAAGGAATTTCTAAAATAAATAATATAAAAGAAGAAATATCCATAAAAAAAACATCTTCGGATGAAGAAATTTCAACTGAAGAAGATATAAATATAGACGATTTAATAAATAACGACAATGAAGAACTGGATAATATATTTTTATCAGATGACAATCTAAACTCTACAACAGATTCCTCCCCTAAAAATAACATCTCTCAAGCTTTTGTTGAAGAACCTGTAGAAACACCTATTGAGGATAACATCTCCCAAGCTTTTGTTGAAGAACCTGTAGAAACGCCTATTGAGGATAACATCTCTCAATCTTTTGTTGAAGAACCTGTAGAAACACCTATTGAAGACAACATCTCTCAAGCTTTTGTTGAAGAACCTATAGAAACGCCTATTGAGGACAACATATCTCAAGCTTTTGTCGAAGAACCTGTAGAAACGCCTATTGAGGATAACATATCTCAAGCTTTTGTTGAAAAATCTGTAGAAACGCCTATAAAAAAAGAGGTAAATAAACCAAGAAAAATTAATTCTGCTCAATCAAAAGCCTATGACGAAGCATTATTAAAAATAAAAAATGCTTTAAACTCTGATGATCAAATATCCTTAAATGATTTAGAAATACAGCCTATTTCATTGAACAGCGACGATGATATAATTTCAATAGATGAAGAAAACAATATTGATAAAATGCTCTTAGATGAAGATAATACATCTTTCTCATCAACAGAAAATATCGAAGAAGCTTCTGAAGAATGGGAATATGTTGATGAAGATGGCAATCCAGTTTCTTCTGATGGCTCGGAGGAATGGGAATATGTTGATGAAGATGGTAATCCTGTTTCTTCTGATGGTTCGGAAGAGTGGGAATACGTTGATGAAGATGGTAATCCTGTTTCTTCTGATGGTTCGGAAGAATGGGAATATGTTGATGAAGATGGTAATCCTGTTTCTTCTGATGGTTCGGAAGAGTGGGAATATGTTGACGAAGATGGTAATCCTGTTTCTTCTGATGGCTCGGAGGAATGGGAATACGTTGATGAAGATGGTAATCCTGTTTCTTCTGATGGTTCGGAAGAGTGGGAATATGTTGATGAAAATGGTAATCCAATAACAGTCGATGAAGCTGGAGAATAAACAACTAACAACGGAAAATATATAAAAAAAAATATTTACAAATTAAACGGCTTTTATTAAAGTAAAAAGGCATAGGGGAGAGAAAATGGCAGAAAATAACAATAACGCAGTATCAAAAGAATCTCTTTGGTTCGTAGATAATTATATTGTATTAATAGATTACTATGATCGTACAATTTCTAGAATTGCTGCTCGTTGTATTCGTTCTGGAAATATCGCATTAGAAGAATATCGATACTACGCTTATGTTTTAGATGTATTAGAAGAAATTACAGAAACAGGTAATTATATTGTAGAACATCAAGAATTGTATCCTTATGTTGAAAAAAGAATTGCCGGTGGAATTGAAGCATTAAAGAAAAATCTAGCAATCTATCAAGGAGAGCTAACAAGTAATCAAGCTCCAGAAATGGTTAAAGAGGATCCTAATGAAGCTCAGAAAATGAACGAAGTTATGAGTAATTTTGATAAATCAGTAGATCCAACTTCAGGCGCAGGCATGAACATTGATGACTTAATGAACAAATTAATGGCTGAAAACAACTTAGATAACAATAATGATAACCAATAATTTAAAGAGTAATTATCATGAAGAAGAATTTAAATATATTAATTTTAAGTGCAGTATCTTTCATTATCTTGATTACAACCGGCTGCATAAATAGAGATATTTCATCTTTAGAAAATATAGAAAAGGTTGAATATAAACCAACTAACATTCAAGCCCCTCACACCATAGGGAAAACAGCTGATCTTTCCTTTGAATATCCGGAAGACACAATGATTGTTAGAACACCAGAAGGAGCTAATGCATTAGATCTTGAAACTCCGTTAAGATGTAACGTCAATTGGAAAACTCAACAAATGATATTATCTCTTCCGTACATAAAATCTGCCTTTAAACTGGAAAGAAACGGACAAAATGATCCTCTTCCTAGATTTGAAGTAACTGGCTTTTCTTTTGATATGATGCCCGCTGAAATAGCTATTGCCAAATTAACTAAAGAAGCCGGTATACGAGTATCTTCCTCAGATGGACCATACACAAGTATATCTGCTGAAGACTTAAAAGGAGAATTTACAGAAGTTATTAAAATGATAGCAGATTCAGCTGATATTTATTATGCTTATAATGCAAAAGAAAAGATTTTAACATTAAGCCGTAAAGTGAATATGACATTATATACCCCTCATTCTCGTCCAATTATATTAGGCTTATTAGATGTAATACGTGGAGCTGGAATAACAGATATCGTAACAAACTGGGCTGATTATTCTATATCATTTGATACAGACATTGAAACCCAAAATAAAATTATAGAATTAATAAATTTATTTGAAAATAGCCCTACTCTCGTTGAATATGATGTTAGTATTTTTAGATTATATCCTCTTAGCAAAAATAAAGATATTGAATGGCAAAAAATGTTGAAAGAATTTGATTTTGGATCAATCACAACAGCCCAAACAGGAATAATCGGCCGAGTACTAACAACAACCAATGAAATATCAATTGAAAAATTACAAGATTTTCTCGGTTCACAAGCTAAAATAGAAACAATTTCCGAAGGAAAATTTGTTGTACCAAACAACTGGTTATCCCGTTTTGATATAGGTAAATGTAGCAAGCCAACAAAGAATTCCCATGGTTTATCAATTCTAGCTAAGTCATCAATACAAAAAGGTAACGAAATCTTTTCTGATATTACCTTGGAAGAAACTGAAGGCCAAGTAACCCACTTTAAAATCCGTAATAAAATTGGCGAGAACTTTTTAATAATAGGCTTACCTAATGAGTTATTTGGTATAAAATCACCACACTCTGAAACAATTATATTTATGGTTCCTAGACTTATTAGAACATTAAAAACAAATGAAGATATCAAAAATAAAATTTAGTTGGAGATAAATAAATGGAAGAAAACCAAATACCTAATGCACCTCGAAAATTAAGAAAAATAAAACGACCTCGTCCATTAGATAATCAACCAGTTAGCTTTGGAACTCCTTCAAAAGTTAATTTCAATGAAACTAGTCCCAATCAAGAGCAACATTCAGATGAAATACTTGATGAGAATTATTTTGCAAATAATGGCGATGCTGAAAACATACGCTTTATAACAGAAGAAGAAGAACAAGTTCAATATTATAATAATTCAGAAAGTATTGCCGACTTACTCAAAAATAAAACAATTATATTAATGTTGGTTCTTGCATCTTTGTTTGGACTTGTTATTGGTACAACATTCTTTTCTGGTGAACAGACTACATCTAAAAAAGGATTGGACGGAGTTGTATTTAATTCTGATGTTCCGGCAGGACGAAGTAGATGTGGTCTAGTTGAACCTCATCAAGGATGTGTTTTATATATAATGAATCCTAAAAATCAAGAAGTTATGGGTAGAGATTTTTACACAACAGCTGCACAATGGACACAAAGAGAAAGATATTTGATAGAAACTGGTAATATGCATTATAGTAGCACAAGAATTAAACCTGGATTTATCGCTCAAATTAATATACCACCGTTATCAAATAGATAATCTTAATAAAAAAATCCGTTACTAACGGATTTTTTTATTGCATCGCCTCAGCACCAGAAATAACATCTATGAGCTCATCCGTAATACTTTCTTGACGCTTTTGTTGATATTCTAAATTCATCAATTCCAAACTCTCATCTATATTTTTCTCAGCATTTTGCATATTTGTCATTCTGGTATAATGTTCTGCAGCTAAAGAATAATTCAATTGACTCGCAATAGCAATCATTAGTGTTTCATTAACAAGAGCAGAAAATAAACGCTCCTTATTCAAAGGAATCATCGGAATATTATTTGTATCCCATGGCTTATCTTTCAAACGTTTAAATGCTTTAACATCAAAAGGCAAAATATCCCTTTTTTCTAAAGAAACAGAAGCACTCTTATTTCTTTTATGATACCAAACAGTAACTTTATTTATCTTTTCTTTTCTGATAGCTTCTTCTAATTTTAAGATAACTGTTTCTGCGATTGAATTAACTATCTTAACCGAATTAGAAATCGCATACTTTGCAAACAATTTAAACTTTGCTTGCTCTGCCAACATAGTTACCCTTTTACCTATTGTCAAAAAAATAACATCTTTCATAGATATATTATTTTTTCTCAAATCAATCTTAACTTTATCAATAACTTCCTTGTTAAATTTTCCCACCATTCCATTATCAGAACCAATTAAGATTATCATATGCTTAAAATCACGATTATTATTAGCTAAAAAGGGAATTCCGTCTTTTTTAACCAAAGCATGAAATGCATCTTTTAAATTA
The DNA here is from genome assembly GCA_045577985.1 of Alphaproteobacteria bacterium. Classification (GTDB taxonomy): domain Bacteria; phylum Pseudomonadota; class Alphaproteobacteria; order RF32; family CAG-239; genus RUG410. The sequence goes on along the minus strand of JAZNJJ010000039.1, from coordinate 71,527 downwards.
TTTCTGTATTTAGATAAAGCCTGATTCGCTTGTTCATATTGCAAAATACTCACAGAAGACAATGCTTTCATTGTTCCAACAATTTCTCTTAAATCTTGAGTTGTTTTAATTCTTTTTTTCAAAGCTTCAATCGTCATTAACAACTAATCCCTCGTTTAATAGAGCAGTCTTAAAACTCTTTAAAATTTCATCGATGCTGTCTTTTGATAATTTTTTCCGTTCTCTTATATCTTTAACATATCCACTAAATTGTGAATTAAAAATATCTTGAACTACCTGTTGAGCTTTTTTATTATCTTCTGTCTCTAAACCGTCAAATAATCCAGCATTTGTTGCCATAAATATTGCAATTTGATCTGAAGCAGACATCGGAGTATATTGTCTTTGTTCCAACACAATCCTTATTGCCTTACCTCTATCAATACGCATCTTAGTATCTTTATCAAGTTGTGTACCAAATTTCGTAAAAGATTCTAACTCTTCAAACTGAGAATAAAATAATTTCAAAGGCCCTACTAAAGACTTATATGCTGGTAATTGGGCATCTCCACCAACACGGGAAACAGATCTTCCCGTATCCATAGCAGGCATAATTCCTTTTTGATACAACGGAGCAGAAAGATAAATTTGCCCATCTGTAATAGAAATAATATTTGTTGGTATATACGCAGAAATATTACCTGCTTCTGTTGAAACTATAGGTAGAGAAGTCAAAGAACCACCACCTAGATCTTCACGCAAATGGGTAGATCTTTCTAATAATCGCGAATGAATATAAAATATATCTCCTGGGAAAGCCTCTCGTCCAGGTGGACGTCTTAACAATAAAGACATTTCTCTATATGCTCTGGCATGATTTGTTAGATCATCATAAACAATCAAAACGTCCTTACCTTTTTCCATAAAATATTCACCAATAGATGTTGCTGCATAAGGAGCAATATATTGCATACCTGCTTCATCATTAGCCGCAGCTACAACAACTATAGTATTTTCTAATACTCCATATTTTTCCAGATCAGCAATAACACCAGCAACAGCAGAATTTCTCTGTCCAATAGCACAATAAATACTGATTACACCACTATCTTTTTGATTTATAATTGTATCCAAAGCGATTGCCGTTTTACCGGTCTGCCTATCACCCAAAATCAATTCTCGCTGACCTCTTCCAATTGGAGTAAAAGCATCAATTGCCTTAATACCTGTTTGTAGGGGGGTATCAACAGGAGCTCTATCCATTATTGGATATGCCTCCACCTCAATTGGTCGTCTTTGCTTAAATGCAACAGGACCTTTTCCATCTAAGGGTTTACCTACCGGATTTATTACTCGACCCAATAAATCATCTGATACAGGAACATCTAAAACACGTCCGGTACGAGATACTAAATCACCTGCCTTTATGGTTTCTGGATTATCTAAAAAAACCACACCAACTGAATCTCTATTTAATGTCCTCACCATTCCCAATATATTATTTGGAAATTGAAGCATCTCATCCATTTCTGCATTTTCCAAACCACTGACAATTGCAGTACCTGCCGAAATAGAACGTACCACACTAACTTCTTCTTTTTTTAGTTCAGCTTTTGTTTTTTTTATACCCTTTTGAATAGCATTAAATGTTTTTTCCGTTTCAATCATTTTAACCTCTATTTATTAACTGGACAACTTCATCATCCATATTTTTTCGAAATTCCTCTAAATAACTAGCTAAATTCCAAGAAATTAATTGTTCTTCGGCTTGAATTGATACCCCACAAACAAGATCTGGATTAAGAGTAAATTTAAATTTAATCTTATCAGATAAACCAAATTGTTCCGTAATAAAACTTTGTAAACTTTTCTGCTTATCCAATGTTAATTTTTCAGCAGACTGAATATTGATTTCTTTTTTCTGTTTATATGCCTCAGAAAATTCCAATCTTTTTTTTGTGCTTAAAGAAAGTATCTTATCTTTCAATTTTTCAATAATTAAATCGTTTAATTTTACATCAGCCATTTGATGCAAAGCATCTATAGCGAAAGTTCTAAAATGTTCAACGATTAATTCTTGAATTGCAAGTTCAAAAGTTTTTTGCTCTGCTTTTAACTTGCTTTTCCATAATTTTTTATCATCCTCAAACTGCTTTTTTGCTTCATGAGAAAGTTTAACAGATAAATTTTCTGCTTCTTGTTGAACATTCGCTAAAATAGCTTGTTTTTCAACTTCTATTTCTGACATTTTTTGTAAACATTTAAGCTCTAAATCATGAGCTTTTTTACTTGTTTCTGCAGCTTCATTTAATTCGTTTTCTATCAAATTTTGACGTTGTTCAACAGCCTTTAATACAGGTATATATAAAAAACGTCGTAACAAATATAATAAAATAACTAAATTAATTATCTGAGCTATCAATGTAAACAAATCAATACCCATATTTACTCCTAAATATAAATTTATTGAGCTATTGCATAATTCCAAAATGGATTCGCATACAATGTTAAAAATGAAATAAGTAATGCATATAATGCCGTTGTTTCAATCATAGCTAAAGAAACAAACATTGTTGAACGAATTCTATTAGCTTCATCTGGTTGTTGAGCCATTGCCGACAAAGCAGAAGCAGCTGCATTACCTTCTCCGATAGCTGAACCAATACTTCCAATTCCCATACAAAGACCTGCACCTAAAATTGAAGCTGCACCTATAATAGCATATGGATCCATTTTTTTACTCCTTTTAATAGTTAAACATTATCAAGTTCATTTTCTTCCCTAACACTAGAAGAATAAACAATTGCCAACAAGGCAAAAATATATGCTTGAATAGAACCAGTCAATAGTCCTAGTCCCTGCATAGCTAATGGAGCAACAAGCGGTATAAAAGCACTTAAAATGCTAGCAAACATCACTCCACTTAACATATTTCCAAACAAACGCAATCCCATTGCAAATATTGAAAAAAACTCACTAAAAACATTCATTGGTAACATCAAAGGGATTGGTTCAATAAATTTTCTCAAATAAGCTTTAATTCCGGCATTTTTGATAGAGAAATAAGGAATAGCTAAAAAAACAATTGAAGCTAATGCCATCGTCGTACTTAGAGAAGCCGTTGGTGGTCTAAACCATGGAATAAAAGTTAAAAGATTACTCATTAAAATAAAACAAAATAAACCAATTCCCATTCCTAAATACTGATTCGTTTTAGATCCGCTTGTTTCATTTGCCTCTCGTTGCAACCACAGAACCAAAGCTTCTAACAATGTTTGTAATTTAGATACTTTTCTGCCACATGATAAATTTCTAGTAGCCAACCAAGAAATCAAGGTTATTAAAGCAATAACAATCCAACTATTAAAAATAGTTACATTTATACTAAAATTATCAAATTCTATTAATTTTATCGCATCATAACTATCTAAACCTATTTCTCTGTCTAACAAAGGAATATCCCACCATCGAGAAAAATCTATATTTTTAAACATCAGTATTCTCCTCTCTTGTATATCCATTTTCCTTTATAAATTTCTTTTTTTCAACATATAGAATTATCATTTTAGTAACAAAGAATGATAAAAGATAAACCAATATAATAATTATATTTCTATTAGAAATCAAAACCAATACTAAAAAAAACAAAACAATTCTAAATAAAGCAACTCCCGCAAACATCCTAATTTTATGTTTTGTTTCACTTAACTTATTTATACTCCACTGTAAACTTTTAAAATAAACACATCCAATAACGCCTCCCAAAACAAAAGCCATTATCAAACGCCAAATTTCCACCTGTTGCCACATATTTTCCCAAAATGAAACAGAATTCATTGCATACTCCTCTTAATTTTTTCTGAAATGCGTTGCTCCATCTTAGCAATTTTTTGATCTTCTATTTTAATCCAAAAATAAGCATTAACAACACCCCATACAAAACCTAAAAATAGTAATGATAACCGCCAAGAAAATCTTTGAGGAAATTTTTCATCCAAATATCCACCGCCGATAATTCCTAATATTATTGGTACAATAATAACACCACCTAAAGATGCAATCATACCAAAATTAGAACTCCAACGACGCTGATATCGACGTTTCATTAATTCAGCTTTCTTATCTAATTTTTTTTTGATTTCTTTTTCTAAAAAATCATCATAGTCCGCCATTTTTTGTTACCTCATTGAGCTGATTGAAACCTCTCATTAACCCCATTTCCAAACGAGCCATAGCAATATTTAGTTGTTTTCGTTGTTCGTTTGTTTCTTTAAATTCTTTTTCCATTATAACTTCTAAATCATCTAAAGTATCACCCATAACAGCTTTTTGTACACTCATCGTAACAGTTGCACCTTTTTTAACCACAATTCCCTGATGACACGCAACATATTTGTCTTTATTTTCTTCTGTTGTATAAGTAACAATATTTGCACTCATAGCTGATACAAAATCAACATGTTTAGGTTTTAATGTATAATAGCCATTCAAAGTTTCAAAAGTAACTTTTTTTATTTTCACCTTCAAAACTGTTCCTAATGGAGAACAAACAGTCAATTCCATTAAGCACTCTCCTCTAATAATGATTTTTCATAGGCTTCTTTTTTATCTTTTGTTTTTTCCAAAACTTCATCAATATCTCCAACCATGAAGAAATCATTTTCTGATAGATAATTAAATTCCCCGGATAATATTCGTTCGCATCCTTCAATTGTTTTTTCCAAATCGACAGAACGTCCTTCCATTCCGGTAAATTGATATGTCGTATAAAAAGGTTGTGTTAAAAAACGTTCCAACTTACGAGCAGTTAAAACTGTTTGCTGATCTTTTTCAGGTAGTTCATCAAATCCAAGCATTGCAATTATATCTTTTAAATCTTCATATTCTGCCAAACATTTTCTAACGGCAATAGCAACCCTATAATGTCGATCACCTACAATTAAAGGAGTTAACATATTTGAAGATGAACTTAGAGGATCTACAGCTGGATACAAACCTTGTGCAGCCCTTGTTCTTGAAAGAACTATATTTGATGATAAGTGGGCAAATGTATGAACAGCTGACGGATCTGTAAAATCATCAGCAGGAACATATACTGCTTGAATTGACGTAATAGCTGCATCTTCAGTTGAAGATATACGTTCTTCAATATTAGCAATATCTGTTCCCAAAGAAGGCTGATAACCAACACGAGACGGAATTTGTCCCAATAATACGGAAACTTCTGAACCTGCTTGAACAAAACGAAAGATATTATCAATTAACAATAAAACATCCTTTTTTTCTTTATCCCTAAAATATTCAGCCATTGTTAAACCTGTTAGAGGAACCCTAAATCTAACTCCAGGAGCCTCATTCATTTGTCCGTACACCATTACAGTTTTAGGCAAAACTCCCGCATCTTGCATTTCTCTATATAACTGTTCACCTTCTCGAGATCTTTCACCTACCCCACAGAAAATACTGGCTCCTTCATATCTGCCAACCATATTATTAATTAATTCAGTAATTAAAACTGTTTTTCCAACTCCGGCACCTCCAAACAAACCAGCTTTTCCACCTCTTTCCATTGGTGCCAACAAATCAATCGCCTTAATTCCTGAAATAAATATTTCGGATTTTGTTTGACGTTCATTTAAAGGAATTGCCTGAGCATGAATTGATTTTCGTTGTTTAGATTGAATAGCCTCACCCTTATCAATTGGCTCTCCAAATACATTAAACATACGACCTAAAACTTGCTCACCTACAGGTACTTCAATCTGATGTCCGGTATCTATAACTTCCATATGACGAGCTAAACCTTGTGTTCCCCCCATAGCCAAAGCTCTAACAGTTTTATCATCAACATAACCTTGAACTTCTGCAACTAAATTGCCTATCCTCAATTCATTATAAATTGCCGGTAATTCATTAGGAAACATTATTTCAATCACACTACCATTTATAGCAGAGACATAACCAATATTTTTTTTATTCGCCATATTATATAAATCCTCATATTTACTCTTTACGTTTTAAATACTCATAAATATGTATTTTTCTATACCTATTACTATAAACAACATACAGATATAAATATTAAGTTTATATTAAAATATCATTATACCTACCAAGTTAAATAAAAAATTTACAACTATGTCCGAAAAAAGGGATCCCTTTTTTCGGACATAAATTCATTGTTTTTCATATTTCGACATCATCATAAATTCAATATGTTAAAAAAATATTTATGTTCTAAAAAATGTCCGAAAAAAAGGATCCTTTTTTTCGGACATTTGAAGGGAGTTTAATATGTATAAAATGTGTAGAACCAACACTCAATCCGGTCGTTCAATGATTGAGATGCTCGGAGTTTTGGCGATTATCGGTGTATTATCTGTAGGTGGTATCGCGGGATACTCAAAAGCTCTAGAAAAAATAAAAATTAATAAACAAATGGAGCAAATAAGTAATATTATAAACGCTATCTTACAATATCCTAAAAACTATTATATTCATTCAGGAATGACTTCAGGAATACATAGTTTTGTACCCTTTCTTAAAGCTATCAAGGCTATTGACGAAGAAATGTATACGGATAATGAAGAAACGTTTCAAGATGTATTAGGAAATCATTATAAAGTTTATTATTACCCTGATTATGATTATATTGGAATAAATAAATATATCATCACAAAAGATAATTACAGCATAGATACTTGTCGAAATTTTTTTAAAATAGGAAAAATTTTTCACAATGACATAAAAAGAATTCAATTTGATGATACTTCATCAGATTCAACCTCACAAACACACTTATATTGGGGAGATAGCTACTGTAATGGAACAAGAAAATGCTTGAAAGATTTAACATTAGCTGAAATTGAAACCAGTTGTCGAAACTGTACCCAAGGAAACAAATGTTATACAACAATTTTGATATATTAAAATAATCCTAAAATAGCCTCAACTATAGGCAAATCAGCAGGTGCAAAGTCATATTTAGGCAAATCACTAGGTTTTATCCACCTATATTGTTCATGTTCTAACACAACAGGAATATCTTGACTTTTACACGTTGCCCAAAAAGAATGTAAAACAATAGTTCCAAAATCATAATCATATGAACTAACAATAAAAGGCTCTCTTACAAATATCTCTAAATTCATTTCTTCCATAAGTTCTCTTTTCAAGCATTCTTCAAGAGTTTCACCTTTTTCTAACTTACCACCTGGAAATTCCCATTTATATTCCAAACTTTTTCCATGTTTTCGTTGAGCAATCAAAATAAGCCCATCACACATAATTAAACCAGCAGCTACATCTTTTTTCATTATATACTCCTCGCCAAACTATTTATCTTATATCATATTGATACATAATTTTCAATAATTATATCAATTTAGGCAAATGAATAAAAAGGAGAATGAAATGAAAAAAATAATTTTATGTTTAACTGTAGTATCAATTGGATTACTATCCTTCAATGCTTCTGCAGAAACACATAGTTACAAAAATTCCACTGAATATAAAATGATTGAAAATAATGCTCGAACATCATTAGAAAATTGTCTTAAAGATAACAATAATTCTGTAAAAGATTGTATGAAACAAACAAAAAAAATGATGAAAAAAGAAAAGAAAAAAATGAAAAAAGAAATGAAAATGGAAAACAAAATAAAGGAAATGATGAACAATTAATTTCAATAAAAAAAGCACCTAGAAAAGGTGCTCTTTTTATTACCAACTATATGAACTTCTCCATTTAAGGCAGTTCAATCCACGACTACAAGGGAATACTAATGAGAACTCTCAACCCCCCTAATTCACTATCTGATAATTGAATTGTTCCACCATGAGAAACCACAACATCTTTAGCAATAGATAAGCCTAAACCGACACCTCCTGTTTCTTTATTTCGAGAACCTTCAACACGATAAAAAGCTTTAAATACTTCTTCTCGCTTATCTAAAGGAATACCAGGACCATCATCTTCAACAGAAAGCTCTAAACGCTTATTATCACTTTCTAATTTTACAGCTATAGTTTTTCCATAATGAAAGGCATTTTCAATAATATTAGTAAAAGCTCTTCTTAAAGCCTGTTCACGTCCTTGAATAGCACTTACTTCATAATTTGTAGAATACCTGATCATTGCACTAGAATTCTTACGATATTTGTTAATAATACTTGTAACTACTTCATTAACATCAACAAATGTAGATTTTTCGCCACCCTCACCACTAACAAAAGCTAAATAGCCATCAAGCATTTTTTCCATTTCATTAATATCTTGTACAAACTCTTGATTTTCTTTACTATCCGGCAACATTGCCATTTGCAACTTCATACGAGTTAACGGAGTCCTTAAATCATGGGAAACACCTGCCAACATTTGAGTTCTTTCTGAAATTTGACGAATAATACGCTCTTTCATTTTAGTAAATGCTAAACCAGCACGTCTAACCTCAATAGAACCAAAAGGTTTAAATTTAGTATTAATACCCTTACCAAAATCTTCAGCAGCTGCTGCTAAATGAGCAATCGAGCGAACTTGTACTCTTAAAAACAATACCGCAACAATAAATAACAAAAGAGATGTCCCCACCATCCAAGAAACAAAACCTAAAGTTGATGAACTAAAAATATTTTTGACAGATGTCTTAAATTCATATAATCCTCTATCTGTATCAACTAATATGTTTAAATACGAACGATGTTTGCCCAAAAATATTTCAGTATTAGCCATAGGAAAACGTTCTTGCAAAGACTCTGCTAAAAAACCTGTTACAAAAGGACTATCTTTTTTATTTTTCTTCCATACAGTATGCTTCGCTTCATTATCATAAAAAGATACATCCAGACCATATAATGAAGAAGCCATTTCTTTAACACGAGCAAACTCATCTTTACCTGTATCCATTTGAATAACAAAAGCCATATTAGCAACCAGATTATCAGAAAGTCTGCGCCCTACTTTCTTCCAGTTTCCATCAAAGAAAGCATAAATCGAAACAACTTGAACCACAATAAGCGGAATAAAAATTAATAACATCGTTCTAAAAAACAAAGTTTTTGGCATAATCTTCTTTTTTAAAACCAAAATCAAACCTTCAACTTTTCTTGGAAATTTAATATGCATATCTATCTCCTATTCAGTTAATAGCATATAACCTTTTCCTCGTACTGTTTGCAAATAACGAGGATTTTTTGAATCTACTTCAATTTTTTTACGCAATCTAGTTATTTGAACATCAATAGATCGAGGACATTGTCCAGCCCCTAAAATATCCGCTAACTTTTCTCTAGTAAAAATCTGCCCTATTTTTGCTCCCAAAACATTCATAATTGCTTGTTCGACAGGAGTAATATGAATAACCGTATTTGTATTATCCTTCAATTCTTTTTTATCTAGATCATAAAAACAATTACCCAAATTCAAAAGCTTAGAAGAATCATTAGAAATCTTTGGTACTCTTCTTAAAATATTATTTATTCTTAAAACAAGTTCTTTAGGCTCAAAAGGTTTCGGCAAATAATCGTCAGCTCCTGCCTCCAAACCAATTATTCTATCTTCAGTTTCCCCCATAGCCGTCAAAATAATAGCAGGAACATTATTATCTACTCGAAGTTTTTGAAGAAATTCTACACCTGTTTCATTAGGCATCATAACATCAATTATTATTAAATCAAAATGATATTGTTCTAAAAACATGCGCGCATTTTCAGCGTCTTTAGCTCCCGAAACTGCAAAACCATTTTCTTGCAAATAACGTTGCAACAGACTTCTTAATCTTGAATCATCATCAACAACTAAAATATGCGCACAATCTTTAACCATATCATAATCCTGAATTAAGATTTTTTAGATACCTTCTTTGCACTTGTCTTTTTTGCAGTTGTTTTTTTTGCAGAAGTTTTCTTTGCTGCAGATTTTTTCACTTCTGTTTTTTTAGATGTATTTTTCTTCACATCACGTTTTACAGAAGCATTTTTTGTTTCAGCCTTTACAGTAGTTGCTTCAACAACAACTTCCTTAACGATATTAACTTTCTTAGCCTCTTCCGCTTTAACATATTCTAAACTCTTTTGATAATATTGATAACCAGTGATAAATGTCAAAACAGCAGCAACCCAAAGTAAAACTTCACCCAAATAGCTCCAACCAATCCATAAATCTTTAAATAACATCATAGCAAGAGCAACCATCTGAAAAGCTGTTTTCCACTTTGCTAATTTTGTAACAGGTAATCCAACATTTACTTCACGTAAAAATTCACGCAAACCAGAAACTAATATTTCTCGACATAAAATAACAAAAACAGGAAGAACTGTTAAACCAACTGAATACATATCTGGTTTAGCTAAAATAACAACTAAAGCAGTTGCAACCAAAAGTTTATCTGCGATAGGATCTAATAAACGCCCGAAAGCAGAAGTTTCATTCCAAGCCCTTGCTAAATAACCATCTAAATAGTCTGTTATAGAAGCAACAATAAACAATATTCCAGCCAACATTGCCCAAGCAAAAGATGTAAAATAGATTGAAACAAAAACGAATGGAATAACAACAATACGTGAAATAGTTAAAATATTAGGTAAATTATACACAACAACCCCCATAAATATAGAAATAACGTTAATTCATATGTGAGTATAACAATATTTTTTAATTATGGAAGTAGTTATATATTTTTTCCGCTACTTTTTTACTAATACCGTTAATTTTCATAATATCTTGCATACTCGCTTCTTTTATTTGCTCTACCGAGCCAAAGAAATTTAACAAATCTCTTTTTCTTTTAGCTCCAATCCCATCTATCTCATCGAGTTTTGATTTATAAATTGATTTAGCTCTCTTTTTACGATGCGTTCCGATAGCAAATCGATGAGCCTCATCTCTTAAATTTTGCAAATAAAAAGCTATAGGAGATTGAAAAGGTAATGAAAAACTATCTCTCCCCTGTATATGATAAAATTCTTTACCGGCATTTCTATCAGGACCTTTAGAAATAGCAATTATGGTAATTCCGGACAAATCATATTCTTTTAACACTTCATGCACAGCATGTAACTGCCCTAATCCTCCATCTAATAATATAACATCCGGACGATTTTCTTCTGTCATTTTTTCAAATCTTCGTAAAAGAACTTCTTTCATCATTGCAAAATCATCATTAGTATTATCAGTGTATTTTATATTAAAAGTTCTATAAGATTTTTTATCAAAACCATCAGGAGTTGCAACAACCATTGCCCCCACAGCATAACTACCCTGATTATGGGAATTATCATATATTTCGATTCGCTTTGGCAGATTTGGTAAAATAAAATACTTCTGCATTTCTAATAAATTTTGCTCAATAGTAGTCGTTTCTGATAATTTCCTATCAATTGCAGATATAGCATTTTCATAAGCTCGTTCGACGATTTTGTACTTATTTCCCTTTTGATAGAAATTTATTGCTGTTCCAATAGCTTTTTCTAAAAACTCCTTATTTTCTATTTTATTTGAAACAATCACTTCCTTTGGTGGCGTATGTTCCGAATAAAAACTACTCAAAAAAGCTTCAAGAATTTCAATCTCTGACATATCTTTAGCTTGTTTTGGAAAATATGGAACATTTCCGCAATTTTGCCCTGCTCTGATAAAAAAGACTTGAATACAAACAATTCCCTTATGCTTAGCAACAGCTACAACATCTACGGATACCAAATTTGCATACTCGACATTATACCCACTTTGAACACTACTTAAAGACTTTATCCTATCACGTAAAACTAAAGCTAATTCAAAATTAAGATTATCACTAGCTTGTTGCATTTTGATAGATAATTCATCTTTTAATTTAGTATTTTTTCCCTCCAAAAAATCAATAACTTCATCAACCAAAACATGATAATCTTCTTTATTTATTTTTCCAACACATGGAGCACTACATCTTTTTATTTGATACAATAAACAAGGTCTTTCTCGATTATTAAAAACATAATCTCGACAAGATCTTAACCTAAAACTTTTTTGAATAATATCCATAACATTATTTACAGCTGCAACACTTGCAAATGGACCAAAATATTTACATTTATCCTTCCTTGCTCCACGACATTTTCGCAATGCAGGAAAATCTTCTTGAGTATTTATCATTAGATGAGGAAAAGTTTTATCATCTTTCAATAATATATTATATTTTGGTTCCAATTTTTTTATTAAATCATTTTCCATTAACAAAGCTTTAGCTTCATTTTCAACAATAATAAATTCCATTTTATCAACTTCAGAAACCATCCGTTTTATATGATCTGCTAATTTTTCAAAATGTGTATAAGCTACAATTCTTTTTTTTATATTTTTGGCTTTACCTACATATAAAACTCTACCATTTTTATCAAGCATACGATAAACTCCGGGATTTTCCGGAGCTAGTTTCACATTGTTTTTAATAACTTCTATACCATGCTTAATATCAGACATTTATGCCCCTATCAAAACTTTAGCAGCTGCCCGTGCTTCATCTGTAATATATTCACCTGAAATCATTCTTGCTATTTCTTCCATTTTTTCTGTATCAGATAATTTACGTAAATAAGTTGTTGTAACATCATTTTCTGTATGTTTTTCAACTTTAAAATGATATTCACTTTTGGCTGCCACTTGAGGAGAATGTGTAACAACCAAAACTTGAACATTTTTACCTAACTTAGCTAATTTATCTCCAACTGCCTTAGCAGTTGCTCCTCCAACACCAGCATCAACTTCATCAAAAATCATGGTTTCCACTTTAGATGTCTGAGCTAAATTAACCTTTAATGCCAACATAAATCTAGCTAATTCACCCCCAGATGCAATTTTACTTATAGCTCCATATGGGGTATTAGGATTTGTTGATACCATAAAGCAAACATCATCAATACCATCTTCATTCCAAGAAGTTTCCTCCTTACGCTCAATTTTTGTAACAAATCGAGCTTTTTCCAATTTTAAGTCAGGCAATTCTAACTTTATTTTATCGTCCAAATTGTGTGCAGCATCTTTGCGAAGATCACTTACAATTTCAGCTTTTTTAATATAGTTCAACCTTGCTAAATCTTCATTTTTCCGTAATGTAAATAAATCTTCTTCGCCTTTTTCCAAATGAGCAATTTTATCTCTCATTTCTTCCCATACCATTGGTAAATCATCTACTATAGTATTATGTTTTCTAGCCAAAGATTTAAGCATAAATAGACGTTCTTCAATTTCGTCAATTTCATTTTGATTCAAACTTATTTCACTGGAAACAGATTCAATTTCTTCATTAGCAGCATCAATATTTACTAAAGCCGTATCTAACAATTCTGAAATATTTATATACTTATCATCTAACAATACATTAACTCTTGCTATCGATGATTGAGATTGCCTAATTGCATCTCTAACACTTAACGATTGATTCAATGATTTATACGCAATATTTAAATTCTCAATAATCTTCTCAGAATTTATCATTTCTTTGCGTTTAATTTCTAGTTCTTCCAATTCATTTCTTTTAGGCTGTATTCTATTGAATTCATCAATCCAGTGTCTTAAATTATCCTCTTCTATCTTTGCTTCACTAATTTTTCTTTCAGCCTCTTCCCTATCACATTTAGCCTTTTTATATAAACAGAAAGCTTCCCGCATATCATTTAATGATAAAATATAACCACCATAACCATCTAAAACATCTCTATGAGTAGATGAATTTAACAACCCTTGATTATCGAATTGTCCATGAACTTCAACTAAATAAGCACCTATTTCTTTTAATAATTTTTGCGTTATTGGTTGATCATTAAAAAATATTTTGCCTTTACCATCTGAAGATAAAGTCCGCTTAATAATAATTTCACAATCAAAATCTAAATCATATTCTTCACATATTTGTTGTAGTTCACTTTTACTATTTATAATCTCAAAACAACCACTAACTGAAAGCTTATCGCATCCAGCACGAATCATTCCCACATCAGCTCTTTTACCTAATATCAAACCAACAGCATCTAGCAAGATGGATTTTCCTGCTCCAGTTTCTCCGCTTAAAACACCAAAACCGTCTTGAAAATCCAAATCAAGTTTATCAATCAAAACAACATTTCTAATTGATAAAGATTTCAACATTATTTTTTATCCTTAGATGAATCTGATATTATCTTTATAATTTTACTTGCCTTACCTGTCCATTTACTTTTTGGATAATTTGTTTTCAAAATATCATAATATCCGTTAGCATATTTATTCATACCCAAAATAGCATAAATCTCGACTTGACGATATAAAGCTTCTTCTATCTGTACAGTTGTCTGATAGTTTTCCAATACAACATTAAAACGATTCAACGCAGATAAATAATTTAAATCATTTAAATAGAAACGTCCGACAACCATTTCTTGACCTGCTTTATAATCATGCGTTAAATCTAATTTTTTACTTGCATCACTTGCATATTTACTATTAGGAAATAGTGTAACTAGACGCTTAAACACTTCTTCTGCATTTTCAGTGTTCCCTTGATCTTTGTCAGCCGAAGATATTTGATCATAATAACACATACCTTTCAAATAATAAGCATAGGCAACATCCTTATTTCCTGGGTGATACTTAATAAATCTATCTAATGCTAATATAGCATCATCGTATTTTTCATCCTTATAATAAGCATATGCAGCCATTAATTTTGCTTTTACTGCCCACTGAGAATACGGATGCTCAATTTCCAACTGTTCAAAACCCTCGGCTGCTTTTTGATAACGAGTTTTTTCCAAATCATCAAAAGCATTATTATATAATTTTTCAGCAGATAAACTTGTTTCAACAGTATCTGAACTTGATGCACAAGAAACTACAAAAAAAAGAGCACTTAAAAATACATAAATTTTTTTCATTTTATTCCTCTATAATCTCAAAATTATTTGGGTTTGAAAAAATTTTTTTCAATATCTCATTATTATGAAAATGTCCTGTATGGTATGCATTTATTTTCGCTTTCAAACGATAACCTGAAGAAAACATATCTCCAATGCAGTCTAAAACTTTATGTTTTACACATTCATTTTCCACTCTGAAACCACCTTCATTTAAAATTGTTTCCCCATCTAAAACAACTGCATTTTCAAGACTTCCACCTTTAATCAATCCTATTGATCGCAAATAATCTACTTGATATTTTTCACAAAATGTTCTTGATGACATAATTTCATCAACAAAAACATCTTCTGCAATTTCTCCTTCAAATTCTTGATGTCCAACTATCTTTGAAGGAAAATCTATTATAAAATTAATAATAAAGTTATCACTTGGCTCAACAGATATTCTATTTTGTTTATCATCACAGAATTCTACTTTATTTTTTACTTTTAAATATTTTCTCTTTGCATTTTGTTCAATTAGAGGAATATCTTTTAATAATTCATAAAAAGATTTTGCACTACCATCCATTATTGGTACTTCTGGATTATTTATTTCTATTATTAAATTATCAATACCCAAAACATATAAAGCGGCCATTACATGTTCAATTGTACTAACAATCTGCCCATCATTTCTACCTAAGCATGTACAATTTCTAGTATCAACAACATTATTATACAAAGCAGGAAAAATATTATTTTCACTTATATCTGCCCTAACAAAAACAATACCCGTATTTTCTGGTGCTGATTTAAAAACCAATCGGCTTTCACATCCGCTATGTAAACCGATTCCTTTTATCTCAATATTTTTACTTAAAGTTTTTTGCATAAACTATATTCTCCTAAATATAAAGAAAGGTGATCTATAAGCCGAGTTCTGTACACTATTTGCTTTACCCGAGGCAAAGATTTGTGCGATAGCTATTCATCTCAACTAAATGTCACCATCTAGCTTGTGCGACCTACCTCTGGAGAGGATCGGAAACTATCCCTTTACATTATTAAAATAATGCCTCCTAATTTGGTCTTGCATCAGATAGGGTTTACCTTGCCATAAACATTACTGCTTATGCGGTGAGCTCTTACCTCGCCTTTTCAACCTTACCGGAAATATCCGGCGGTAACTTTCTGCGGCACTTTCCCGTGGATCACTCCAGCCAGACGTTATCTGGTATCTTGTTTCCGTGAAGCCCGGACTTTCCTCATCTTTAGATTTTACATTCCAAGATGCAGCTATCCGATCACCTTTCGCAAAAAATCTAACTCAAATTACAAAGAAAATCAATGCTTTTAATGTATTTCCCCAAATTTAATTAAATATTAAAGATTTATTTTTATTATTTGAATAAATCTTATTAACAAGGAGTTTACATATGAAAAAATTGTTATTAACTACCTCTGCATTAATTTTAGGCTTAAGCCTTTCAAATAATGCTTCTGCTGAATGTAATGGAATGTATATTGCTGCTCGTGCCGGAGCGGTTAAACACGACTATTCTCAAAAATCTGGTTCCATCGCATCAATGAATACAGATGGATTAGACAGCAACAAATTTATGCTTAGCGGTGCATTAGGATATCGTTATGACTATATTCGAACCGAACTTGAATATGTATGGCGCGATAAAAGTGAAAAAAAATATTCTTTTAGCGGAGCGTCAACAAAATATAATTTCAAAAGCTATTCTATGATGTTAAATGGATACATTGATTTAGCACCATACAGTTGGTTCACCCCATATGTTAGTGCAGGTATCGGTTTCACAACATTAAAATATAGAGCTGGTGATACAACCGCAGCAGGTTCTACTTCACACACTTCTAATGGAAATTATGATCCTACTCGCTTTACTTGGTCTGTAGGTGGTGGATTAAGTATAAAAGTTACTAATAGATTCAACGTTGATGCGGGATACCGTTACTACGACATGGGATCAATTAAAAATATGGACGTAACAGCACAAGAAATTTATGGCGGTATTCGTTACGTATTCTAAATTGTATATAAATCTTCTAGCCGCTATTAGATAGCGGCTTTTTTTATCTTAAGGAGAAAATAAATGGCTGAAAAACTATTTGGAACAGATGGGATTAGAGGTGTAGCTAATACGTACCCTCTAACTATAGATTTTTGTTCAAAACTAGCAATAATCCTTAGCCAAAACATATGCACCAAACAAAAAAAAGTAGCAATAGCTAGAGACACCAGAATATCAAGTCCAATGCTTTTTAATGCTTTAAGTGCAGGCTTCACATCACAAGGAATAGATGTTATTGATTTAGATGTTATACCAACCCCTTTATGTACAACATTAACACCTAATTTAAATGTTGATATGAGCATAATGATAACCGCATCACATAATCCATATAAAGACAATGGTCTAAAACTAATAACTTCAACAGGAGATAAATTTTCAGATGAACAAACTGCTCTTATTGAAAAATTAATTTCTGAAAATCAAAACACTATATACAATACTGAAAAAATAGGAAATGTCATAAAAATAACCGAAGGATTACCACATTATCTTTCTATTACAAAAAAAATAACAGGAACACAAAATCTTAAAGGATTAAAAATTGCAATAGACTCTGCTAATGGTTCTTTTTCCTATATATTACCACAAGTTTTCACTAATTTAGAAGCTAATGTTATAAGTCTTTCAACTCAACCTAATGGATATAATATCAATGAAAATTGTGGTTCACAACATACTGAAATGTTGTGTGAAACAGTAATAAAAAATAATTGTGATTTAGGAATAGCTGTTGATGGAGATGGTGATAGAATCATAATTTGTGATGAACAAGGAAACAGAATCAACGGCGATCAAATTATAGCATATTTGGCAACTTATCTTAAGCAACATAATATGCTTAAAGGTAATGCTGTTGTGTCTACAATTTTCTCTAATTTAGGATTAGGGAAATACATAAAATCACTTAATATTGATTACTATGCTTCCCCAGTAGGAGAACGTTATGTTATAGAAAAAATGAGAGAGGTAGGCTCTAATGTTGGTGGAGAAGAATCTGGTCATATGGTTTTAAGCGATTACTCACTAACCGGAGATGCATTAATTACAGCCTTAATCGTAAGCCTTGGAATAAAAGAGAGCAATAAAAAGGTTAGCGAAATTTTCCCAATATTTACACCTTTCCCAAATAAAACTCTCAATCTTCGTTATGAAAACAAAGACATTATCAACAAAATCCTAGAGAATGAAGAAATTAAAAAATGCATTTCTGAGGTATCCGAAAGTCTTGAAGAACGCGGTTCTCTCATTATCAGAAAATCTGGTACAGAACCTGTTATACGTTTAAAGATAGAAGCAGAAACGCCCGAAGATGTTTCTCAAATTTCTGAAAAATTATTAAATTGTTTTAATAAATTCTCATAATAAAAGGCCGTTTAATACGGCCTTTTATTATTTTTTATCAGCATAAGGATTATCAGCTTTTCTAACAGTCACCCTCATTGGAATACCACCTAAAGAAAAAGTATCTCTTAAACTATTTATCAAATAACGTAAATATGAATCAGGTAAACCTTCAGGATTACTAGAAAAAATAAAAAATGAAGGTGGACGTGTTTTAGCTTGAGTTATATACTTCAATTTTATACGTCTTTTATTTTTTCCTAATGGTGCAGGATTTTGCTCTTGAACATCTGCAAACCATTTATTCAAAGGCGCTGTTGGAATACGCATATTCCACCTTTCATAAACCTTTAATATTGCTTTCATCAACTTATCTAAGCCTTCTTTCTTTAAGGCAGAGATAGTCACTGTTGGAACACCAGATACCTGCGTTAAAGAAGTTTCCAACTTATAATTTAATTTATCTAAAGTTTCTTTTTTATCTGCAATATCCCATTTATTTACAGCAATAACTAATGCTCTACCCTCATCTATAACCTGACGAGCAATAGTTAAGTCCTGTTTTTCTAAAACCGCATCAGCATCTAAAACTAAAACTACAACTTGAGCCATATTAGCTGCATATTTTGTACTTTCAACAGACATCTTTTCTAACGTATCAGTTACTTTCGCTTGTCTGCGTAATCCAGCGGTATCTACTAAATTAAATTTGTATCCTTCCCATTTCCATTCTGTAGTAATGGCATCTCTTGTCATTCCAGCTTCTGGACCTGTCAGCATTCGTTCATCACCTAACAAAGCATTAACTAATGTAGATTTTCCAACATTGGGACGCCCCACAAAAGCAACTTGAATAGGCTTCTTCTTTGCTTCATCTAACGGAGAAAAATTTTCAGGTATTTCCCCTATAGATACACATACACTTTCTTTTTTTTCTTCCATAGATTTCTTTTCTTCAGCCTCTAATAAAGCCAAATACAGATCTTCGAACCCCACTCCATGTTCAGCAGAAAAAGGAATTGGCTCTCCCAATCCTAACTTATAAGCTTCAAAAATACCATCTTCATGTTTCTTGCCTTCACATTTATTTGCCAACAAGATAACTGGCTTTTGAGTTTGTCTTACTAAATCAGCAAATAACTCATCATATGGTTGCAATCCTGCACGAGCATCAAATAAGAACAAACACACATCAGCATCATTTATAGCCATCTGTGTCTGTTTCCACATTCTGCTTTCCATATTATCCGTCGTTGAATATTCATATCCTGCAGTATCAATAACTCTCAAATCTAAACCTTTAAATTTAGCTGGAGCCATTTTTCTATCACGAGTAACGCCAGGTTTATCGTGAACCAAAGCTAATTTCTTTCCAACTAAACGATTAAAAAGTGTAGATTTACCAACATTTGGACGACCTATAATTGCAACAGATAACACATCATTCTCCTTATTTATATGCTATTAAATCAGCACTTTCCGTAGTAAAGATAACATATCCCCCTGCTGAAATAGGAGCAGTAACCAATTCTTCACCTATGTCTGCAAAATTTATAACTTTCCCTGTTTGCGGACGAATTGAATATACTATACCATTAGATAAAGCCAAGATAAGACGACCATTAAACATAACTGGAGTATGCACAATCACATCTGAAGATTTTCCTTTCAAATCTATTGTTTCAGCCCACAAAACTGTTCCTTTTTGTTTATCTATAGCAACTAATTCATTATCATTTGTAACAACATATACAGTATTTCCAACAACTAAAGGCGTGTTTGTTCCACCGATTTCTTTCTCCCACACACGAGATCCACTTCGTATATCAATAGCTGTTAAAACATTAGCATTACCCAAAGCATACACAACATTTCCTTCTATAACAGGAGCAGCCTTTATTGTATTTAAAAATGTAGATGAATAAGCTTGTCTGTTTGAAATAAGAACATCTGACCATAAAGGAGTCCCTAAATTCGCATTAAAAGCTTGAAGTTCGCCATTAGAAAACCCTGTAATAATAACATCTAAATTTTTACAATAAGTTGCAGATGCACCACCAACTAACGTTGTATTCTCTGATGATATATCATAATTCCATAATTCATTACCATTTTTAGCATCTAAAGCAAAAAATTTGTTGTCTACAGTTTGTATAAAAACTTTGCCACTAGCAACAACAGGAGAAATCCTTATCGGTAGTGATAAATTCTTACTCCATACGATTTTACCACTCTTAGCTTCCACTGCAAATACATAGCCATAACCAGTAGTAGCAAAAATGATATTTCCATCCAAAGCTATTCCTACGCCCTTTATCGCAGAATCATTATCATTTTTATTTTCAACCGATAATCTAGTCTTCCATACCAAAGATGCATCTTTAAGATTAAAAGCTTGCAAAACACCATCAGCATCTAATGCATATACTATACCATTGGCAATCAATGGCTTAGAAATCAAAAACTCTCTTTTAGCATTTCCCTGACCAAAATTTTGTTTCCATTGCTTATTTTTAAAAGAAACATTTATATTTTTTTGCAAATGTTGAGCATTCATATCCCCATGTGTCCAAACCAAATTATTCTCAGCAACAGGCACTTTAATCAAAGTAGCTCCATTATCAACATCCGGTTTAATACTTGCCACAGGAGTTAAAATCGAAACTCTATCACCTTTTGGTAAAATCTTATCACTAGAACACGCACCAATTAACGCCACTACTAGCAAACAACCGGCTAGTTCCCATGATTTTTTAATCAACATATATTCTCCTCCAAATTACATATCACTTATAGAAGATAACATATCTTGTACTTTAGTACGAAAACTTTCAGGTAAATCTTTTACTTTTAAAATATTTTCATAAATATTTTTAGCTGTCTGTATATCACCATCTTTAATAGCAGACATTGCCAATAAATCATTAGCTATTGGAGTCCAAGAATTATTAGCATCAATGATAGGTTTTACTAATGTTTCAAATTCACTTCTGGATAATTCATCAACTTTATATGTTGCAATTTTAATCAAAGCAATATTCTTAACTTCTGAATTAACCTGCTTATCATCAACCAAAGATTGTAAAGTAGCTAAAGCTTCATCATTCTTATTTTGATTAAACAGAACATTTGCAATTTGTAACTTTGCAAAATCGCCAAAAATTCCTTGCTCTTGTTGATTAATTTTTTGCAATGCTTTTATTGTATCATCAGAATTTTCTTGTAACTGAGCGGCAGTCATATAACTCTCTGTTTTAAATTGATTTTGTTCAACTTTCCAGCTTTTTATTTTTTCAAAAGAAACAGCCGCAGAAACAGCAATAACTACAAATGCTATAATAAATACTCCATAACGATTCCATAACACCTTAAAATTATCATTTTTTACATCTTCATTTACTTCCTGAATAAAAGCATCTGTAAACTCTGGATTAACTTGAGATGTATCTTTTTCAATACGCTTAATATCTTTATTAATGGAAGATACATTCTTCTTTGTTGTTTTTTTAACTTCAGTTGTTTTTTTCACACTTGTATTTTTTTTAACACTTTTTCCCATAATCAAATCCTTTATAAAACAAATTTACACATACATAACAGATAAAGCTCTACAAATCAAACAATTTTTTAGATACTTTTAATTATTTCACAATCTCCCTAATAACAAAACCTCTAACCCAGCGCAAATCATCAATCGGCATATTTTTACCAAAAACTATATTTCTTTCATTTGTAATAACAGAAAGATAGTATCTGTCTGTAACCGGATTATGCCCAATATCCACCGCTTCTATTTTATCTTTAGGCAGAAATCTTACATCCATTCTCAAAAATAATATATTCTGCCCTAATATTATATCCCGATTCGTAACAATCAACACATCTTTACTAAAAATAATTATCAATGAATACAAAATGATAGCCAAACATAAAGAAGTGCTTAAAACAAACCCCCAAATACCAATATGAGGAACAATATAATTATAATTAACACCGGCATATATTAACAAAGCACTTAACAGCATTACACCGCAAAAAGCTAATATACTATATATATCAAAAAACAGCCGTTTTTCTTTAACAATAACTTTATTATTCTTAAATCTACATTTTACAGAATCAGGCATATCCTCATCATTACGATATAATGACTTTAAATGCCACTTTTTAGCCATCTCTTTTAATGTTTTATTCAATTCAGTATAATTTCTGGAGATCAAACCGTGATCTGTCATAAATAAGGCAGGCATTTTTAACTTCTCAGCATAATATTCCCAAATCTGACGAACTTTTTTTCCACTTGTTGAAATATATAAAGGAACTCTTTTATTCTTATCTTTATGATAAAGTTCTATTATATATCTGTTTTTATTCATCAATCCCAATTGATAATATTCAACTTTCAACAATACCCCTAAATAGTTATATAAAGCCTCCACTTCTTCTTTTTTTTCACCAAACATTGGACGATGAGTAATCTTAATAAAATCTCCATCAAAATAAATTTTTTTATACTTTATAATAGATAAAACAGATATAAGTATAATTAAAATACCCAAAATCATAATAAAAACATCAAAAGCAACTCTTTTTGCAAAAATGTTACTGATAGAAATTTGAGAAGGTAAGTTAAAGTCATAACTTTGTTCTGTTTCTCCAAAGAAATAAGAAAAAATTTCAAAACCACTTAATGCAATAAAAAACAATCCGACAATTACACCAAAAAAAGTAAGCTTGCTTGAAACTTTATCTTTTTGTATAGCTGGCAATTTATCAATATCAAATTTAAATTTATAACTATAATGATCTGGAGCTATATATACCATTTTCATCTCCCATAATAACCTAACACAATTACTTTACTTCAATAAAAAAATTTTTTCATCATTTTTTTTAAATAATATTTGTTTTTATAATATTTAAGTATACTATAAGCATTATTTCGTTTAAAAATGGTGTAATAAATGTTAAGTACAAATATATTTTATTCTGGATACAATACTCTTTTTAGTATTCTTTCTTTATTCATAGGAATTGGTTCTGTTTTCCTGATAAAGGATTCTAAAGATTTTAAAAGCTTATTTACATTTCAACTAGGAAGTTTGTTTTTAATATTCACAACCTATATCATTACGAATGAGCATCTTTTATATAAAATAGGCTTAAACTACAATTACGTAACATTTGTAGAAATGTTCATTTCCTTAATAACATCTGCACTATGGATAAATTCAGCTTGTGAATTATACAATAACAAACCCGCAAATAGAGAATTTTTAACGCTATACATTTCTATCTGCCTTTCCATTTGTGCTTATTATTCTTTTATATGGCACAATCAAACTCTTGCAAATTCTTTTAGTGCCATTATCACTATAGCCGGAATAACATTACTTCTATTAAGCTCTGTTATCAAATTATATAATAACACCAATATTGGAAATACACTATTAACCATATCATTATTCATGTTATGGGGAAAACTATTTGTTTCTGCCTATTTATTCAAATATAATTGGCTCAATTTAAACTTATTTAATTGGTTATGGATATATGTATTTACAGCATCCATCATTTTTATCAAAATATCTATATTAAATTTTGAATTACAAAAAAGCTGGAATAACATAGATAAACTTAATTTACAAATGAACAATATGATAGATTCGTCACCATTTCCTATAATAATATCAAAAATAACCGGTGATAAACTCTTATTCATAAACAACAAAGCCTCTGCAATTTTTGGCATTTCAAAAAAAGAAACTGGTTATCATAAATTAAAAGATTTTTTGGTAGACGAAAACAATCGCACACAATTTTTCACAAATTTAGAAAAAAAACATGAAGTACAAGACTTTGATTTAATGGTGTGTAATATCATAAACGCTTCTCCATTTTGGTTATCTGTTTCTGCCAAAACAATAGAATATAATAATGAAATGGCAATCTATATGGCTTTTCAAGACATAACTTTGCGCAAACAACGTGAAACAAATTTGCAAAACCAAGCAGATAAAGATCCTTTAACTTTAGCTTGGAATAGAAGATACTTTGAAAAAATAATACCAAAATACATAAAAGAATGCATAAAGAAATCACAACAATTCAGTTTACTGATGTTAGATGCAGATAAATTTAAAAATATAAACGATACTTATGGCCACAAACAAGGTGATAAAGTATTGATATCATTGGCCGAAACTTGTCGTAAATCTCTACGAGAAAATGATATTGTATGCCGTTTTGGAGGAGAAGAATTTATAGTATTTCTAAACAACGCGGATTCTGTTGCAGCAATGAGTGTTGCAGAACGTTTAAGACAAAACATTGCAGAATCATTTATTGAAAATGATGAAGGCAAAAAGATATCTTTTACGGTTAGTATAGGTATTGTTTCTTCTGAAAAAACAGCAAGTTTGGATGTCTTGCTTCGTCAAGTTGATGATGCTATGTATTTAGCAAAGAACAATGGTCGCAACAGAGTAGAACTCTATAATGAAGAAGCAATAAAAAACATCATAAATAAAAAAACAAATTCTTCAAAACGAAATTTACATCCTGTATTCCAAAATGAAGAAACAGAAGAAATTTCGTTACTAGACAATTATGACAACAAAATATTATAAGAGAAACACATGAACTGTCCTTATCAAAAAAACTGTGGTGGCTGCCCTTTAAGAGAATTATCCGAGGAAGAATACCGCCAATACAAAGTAAATAAATTTGAAAACATTATAAAAAAACTAAACCAAAATAATATTAATCGTGGTCAAACAGTTTTTATTAAAGACGGAACTCGCCGTCGGGCAGAATTTACATTTTCTTTACATAAAGGAGAAATTTTATTAGGTTTTAACGGTGCCAAAAGTCATGAAATAGTAAATATAAATAATTGTATGTTGTTAACAAACAAAATAAATAATATTTTGCCTATAATAAAAATTTTTCTCAATAATCTATGTTCTATAAAAACAACAGAAAAAATTAAAAATAAAAAGTTTATAACTACGAATATTTCATCAGGAGAAATTTGGCTTACAGAAACTGTTAATGGCCTAGATATACTCATAGAAATAGAAAATAAAATATCACTTGATCATAGAATATCTATCTGTGATTTTGCTAATCAATACGATGAAATAGCTCGTATATCATTATGTAAAAAAGGTTCTCGCCCTGAAACAATAATTGAAAAACACAAACCATTTATTGAAATTGCCGGTCACAAAGTATTTATACCTGCCGGAACATTTTTACAAGCATCTTCTGATGGTGAAAAGGCCTTAATCGACTTAGTATTACAATACGTTGGAACATCAAGCGGAAAAATTGCCGACTTATTCTGTGGAGTAGGAACATTTTCATACCCATTATCAAACAACATAAAAAATAAAATAACTTCAATAGATTCATCGACAGAACTTTTATCTGGTTTTGAACATTCAATTAATGCTCAAAGCATTCCGAACATCAAAATTGAACAGAAAAATCTCTTTAAATACCCCTTAGATGAAGAAGAATTAAAAAATTTTGATATTATTGTTTTTGATCCTCCACGAGCAGGAGCTGCTGCTCAAGTTAATAAAATAATATTAACCACAAACAAACCTCAAAAAATAATTGCTGTATCTTGTAACCCTCATACATTTATCAATGATGCAAATACTTTAATATCCGGAGGATACAAACTTTCAGAAATAACGATGGTTGATCAATTTGTATATTCCAACCATTTTGAACTTGTAGCTTTATTTGAAAAAATATAAGGAGAAAATAATGAATTTTAATAACCAACAACTACAACAAATGGCAACTTCAATACGCATATTAAGTGCAGAAGCTATTGAGAAGTCTAAATCAGGTCATCCGGGAATGCCTCTTGGAATGGCTGATGTTGCAACAGTTTTATTCAGTAAATATATCAAAATAAATCCCAATGCACCTCGATGGTTTGACCGCGATCGATTTATCTTATCTGCAGGTCACGGTTCCATGTTATTATATTCATTATTTTATTTACTTGGATTTAATGATATAACCATTGAAGATATCAAAAATTTCCGTCAACTTGGTTCAAAAACCGCAGGACACCCTGAATACGGACACTTAAGCGGAATTGATATGACAACAGGTCCATTAGGACAAGGTATATCATCTGCTGTCGGAATGGCTTTAGCAGAAAGAATCATTAACGCTAAATTTGGTAATGATTTATGTAATCACTACACATATGTAATTTGTGGAGACGGTTGCCTAATGGAAGGAATTTCGGAAGAAGCCATTTCTTTAGCAGGATTATGGAAATTAAATAAATTAATAGTATTTTGGGACAATAATAATATTACAATAGATGGAACTGTTGATAAATCAAATGCTACGGATCAAATAGCACGTTTCCAATCTGTTGGTTGGAACACTATAAGTATAAATGGTCATAACTATGATGAAATATCTTCAGCAATTGAAAAGGCCCAAAAATCAGATAAACCAACATTAATTTCATGTAAAACAACTATAGGTTTTGGTGCTCCTAACAAACAGGGAACATCTAAAGTGCATGGTTCACCACTAGGTACAGACGAATTTAACCTTCTAAAACAACAATTGAATTGGAATTCAGAACCATTTAATATTCCATCTGAAATATTAAATAATTGGCGAAATGCAGGGCAAAAATCCGTATCTCAATATGAAGAATGGAATAAAAATTCATCACTCAATTTAGAATTTACAGACTATATAAATAACAAATTACCAAATAATTGGGATAAAGCATTAAATGAATTAAAAGAAAAAGCAATAAATGAACAAATAAAAGTTGCCACACGTAAAGCTTCACAGTTATGTTTGGAAAATATTGTTCAATACATTCCACAAATTATTGGTGGCTCTGCAGATTTAGCTGCCTCAAATTTAACATTTGTAGATGGTATGAAAACAATAACCTCATCAGATTATAATGGAAACAACATAATGTATGGTATCAGAGAACACGCCATGGGAGCCATAATGAATGGCTTAGCCTTACACGATGGTGTTATACCATACGGAGGAACATTCTTTGTATTTTCTGACTATCTTCGTCCTGCAATGCGTCTTTCAGCACTTATGGGTCTAAGAACCATTTATGTTTTAACTCATGATTCTATTGGCGTAGGAGAAGATGGCCCAACACATCAACCAATAGAACACCTTGCTTCATATAGAGCAATGCCAAATATAAACACATTCCGTCCGTGTGATGTTGTTGAAACAGCGGAAGCATGGCAAATCGCCCTAAATAATGAAAAAACACCAAGCATTCTAGCGTTATCTCGTCAGAATGTTCCAACCCTTAGATCTTCATATACTGAAAATTTAAGTTCTAAAGGAGGTTACATTATATCAAAAAATTCTGATAAACCAAAAGCGACATTAATCGCAACAGGAACAGAAGTTGCCTTAGCAATTGAAGCTCAAACTGAATTAAAAGCTGAAGGAATTGATGTAAATGTAGTTTCTATGCCTTGCTGCGAACTCTTTGATATTCAACCAGAAGACTATAAATTATCAGTTTTAGGAACAGCTCCCCGAATCGCAATCGAAGCAGCCTCAATTTATGGTTGGGAACGCTATGTTGGCACAAATGGAGCAATCATTGGTTTGAATACTTTTGGAGCATCTGGTAAAGCTGAAGATATATATAACTACTTTTCTATAACCAAAGAAAATATTATAGATAAAGTAAAAAAACTAGTTTAATCAATACATTAGATTCTTTTTTATAGCCGGAAAATGCTTTCCGGCTATAACTATAACCAAAGTTATATTTCCTAAGTTGTATTGAAAAAAAATTTTTTTTATGATATTAATAAATTTGAAACAATTAAAAATGTATTATGCATTAGCTCTTGCTCAAAAGCATTGGCGAAACATAATAAAAAATAGGAGAAAAACAATGAGAGTTAATGAATCCGGTCGTTCCATGATCGAAATGTTAGGCGTGTTAGCCATCATCGGTGTGTTATCAGTTGGTGGTATCGCTGGTTATTCTAAAGCTATGACAAAATTTAAAACAAACAAAGTTGTTGACCAAGTTTCTATGATTGTTACAAACATTCGTACTTTGTATGCTCAACAAACAACTTATGAAGGATTAACAAACAAAACAGCTATTCAAATGGGTGTTATTCCTGATGAATTGGGTACAGACTACAATACAGGTACATTAGTAAACGGATTTAACGGTAATGTATTTATTGGTTCTGCAACTTCTGGTAGTGCAACAGATACTAAAGCTTTCTTAGTAGGATTTACTGGTTTACCACGTGAAGCTTGTGTTGCTATTGCAACAGGTGACTGGGGTTCTGGTTCATCTTCTGGTTTAATTGGTCTTCAAGCAAGTAATGCTGTATTTACTGCTACAGTAGATGGTTTCACAGATATTACAACTTTAACAGTTGGTTGTACAGGTTCAGCTGCTAGTGGTGGTACTGCAGTTGCTTGTTCTGGTGGTACAACATTAAAAGTTCCAATGAACGTTGCTCAAGCTGCTCAAGCATGCTCTTGTACAGGTAACACATGTTCTGTAGCTTGGAAATACTACTAATTTCTTAAGAAATTATATAAAAAACTCTCTGCATTGCAGAGAGTTTTTTTAGTGTCAAAAAATTATAGGCTCAACCACACAGTTGAGCCCATTTTATTAAACTTTCTTTAATCTCCTCTAACACCATAAATCATATCTTGATATCTTTTATTTGCCAATTGACGTTCCTCTGTTGGTGTTAATTTTTCACCGGTACGCTCTTCTATTTCCTTTTTTTCTAATTTAGCTGCATTAGTTGCAGCTCTTCCTAAATCATCTTCAACTCGTCCTGCACGTACGCTATTTTTATGAGATTTAGCTAAAATTGTTTCTTTTTTACCAACCATTGTTTTTCTCCTTAATTGTTCCTACTAAAACAATTATATCATTTTTTATTAATAGAGTCAACGTGGTTTAAAAATCAAAAAAACGATATTTTTTCAAATATCGTTTTTTTTCTAGTGTCTTATAACCAAACAAATCTACATCTCTGAGACTTGCCTAGTCCGATATCCTCGCGATGCTGCAATTCTTCTATGCGAAGCTTTTCACTTGCCTCATGCTCGGAATATCCTTGATTCTTAAGCTGCTTCATATAAACAGCTCTCAGTTCATCGGCAGAGCGTTTGCACTGAGCCTTCAACATAACACCATGCTGATGGGCAGCAATACGGCCGATCTTCTTCTCTTCTTCAGAAAGTGGACGAGTAAGACCGCGAAAAGCAGCTAAGATATCTTCATAATAAGTCTTAATTGCCTCGAGGACATTACCACCAAACTCGTTGATTGCCAACAGATTCACACTTTCTACGATATTAACAGACATTGTATTCATAATAAGATAAGTAAAAATTAATAATTTGTTTTATGTCTAATAAATAACATGAATCGCATTTTTTGTCAATATTATTTTTTTATTTGCATAAAAAAAATCTTGTATTTGTATCTATATTTGATACTATCTAAGAAAATTTAATTATATATGGCTGTTTATTATGGATATAAAACAAAAAAAATTAGGTATTATTGCAGGAGGAACACAACTTCCACAAATTCTCATAAATCACTGCATTAAAACAAAGCGCGATTATTTTGTTCTCGCCATAGAAAATAATGCAGATAAAGCTATTTTTAATCCATCTATACCGCATAAGTGGATTCGGATTGGACAAGCCGGTACCGGATTTAAAACTTTTGCTGATAAAAACGTCGAAGAAGTTGTAATGATTGGAACAATACGACGTCCCTCTTTTTCAGATTTAGTACCGGATTTAAGAACTGCTGCATTTTTCGCTAAATTAGGAATGAAATCACTTGGTGATGATGGAATTTTACGTGCTCTTGTAAAAGAAATTGAGGCTGAAAAGATGCGTGTCGTTGGCATTCACGAAGTTTTGCCCCAACTGCTCGTAAAAGAAGGTATTTTAACAAAGCAAAAACCTGATAAACAAGCTCTTGTTGATATATCACGAGGAATTGAAGTAGGTTACGAATTGGGACGTCTTGACGTTGGACAATCAACAATAGTTCAACAAGGTCTCGTTCTTGGTGTTGAAGGAATTGAAGGAACAGACGAGCTGATAAAACGATGCTCATCATATAAACGCAAAGGATCCGCTCCTATTCTTGTAAAATTACGCAAACCACAACAAGATATGAGAATTGACCTGCCAACTATAGGTTTAACAACTATTGAAAATATGCATAAATCCGGCCTTAAAGGTATAGCCATACACGCAGGAAACGCTCTCATTGTTGATGAACAAAAAGTCATAGAATTAGCCAATAAATACCAAATGTTTATTGTTGGTATAGTCCCTGATATGGAGAAAAAATAATGAAATTTTATTTAATTGCCGGAGAACCTTCTGGTGATGCTCTCGGAGCTAGATTAATTGATGCAATTCGTCGTAAAGATAAAAATGCTGAATTTTATGGCATCGGTGGAGATAGTATGCAAAAAAAGGGCTTAACCTCTTTATTTGATATCAGTGATTTAGCAATTATGGGATTAACCGAAGTTATACCTAGTATTCCAAGAGTATTAAAACGCATAAGTGAAACAATATCTGATATACAAAAAAATAAACCTGATGTTGTCATCACTATTGATAGTTGGAGTTTTTGTGCAAGAATACATAAAAAGCTTCGCAAACTAAACTTGAACATACCTCAAGTTCATTACGTTGCCCCACAAGTATGGGCCTGGAAAAAGAAACGAGCTCGCACTATGCACAAATACATAGATCATTTACTAACACTATTTCCACAAGAGCCAAAATATTTCACGCCATATAATCTCCCAACAACATTTGTCGGACATCCTGTTATAGAAAGTAATGTTGTTAACGGAATAAAAGGTGATTTTAAAAAAAATCATAATATTCCTGAAAAAAATCGCTTAATGTTGGTATTACCTGGATCTAGACATAATGAAGTAGAAAGGCTATTACCAACATTTTTAGAAGTAGTAAAAATTCTCCATAATAAATATGATGATTTCTCGTTTGTTATTCCAACAGTTAGTACCGTATCTAAACATGTAAAAAAATTGGTTTCCTCCTCCTCTTTACCTATTGTGGTTGTAGAGGGTGAAAAAGAACGACATGATGCCTTCAAAAATGCTGATGTTGCCATAGCTGCTTCAGGAACTGTTGCACTAGAGTTGGCCATTGTAGACGTTCCTCATATTATTGCCTACAAAGTACCTAAACTTACGGAATGGCTTGTAAAACACTTTATACATATACAATATGTAAATCTTTCAAATATATTATTAGGACGAGAAATTGTTCCGGAATTATTACAAGAAGATTGTAACGCCGATAAAATAATTTATTACGTAGAACAATTTGTAAAACATAAACCTATCTATAAAAAACAAATTGATGGCTTCGAAAAAGTACGTAAATTATTAGGAATGGGACAACAAACTCCTAGTGATAATGCTTGTAAAACTATTTTACAAATCATAAAATCTCGAAAATGAAAAAAATATTTCGTAAAATAATAAATATAATACAAGAAAATTTTTACGAAGAACAATCTAGATGGATTGCTTGGATACCATTTTTATTTGCTCTTGGAATAAGTATATATTTTTTATTACCGTCAGAACCTAATTTTTGGTACCCTTTATTTTTGTTAGAATTTATCCTTTTCTTATTTTATGTATTACGCTTTAAAAACCTACATTTACTATTCATATCACTAATCATCGTACTTTGTGGTTTTATAAACATCCAAATGCATACAATCTATCGCTCACGTAGGGTTTCATTCACAAACCAAGAAACCACCTATTTAAAAGGACAAATTACTGAAATATCATATAGCAATAAAGGAAAACAACGCCTTTTATTAAATAGAGTATCAAATTATGATAAAAATTTAATAGGCAACTATCGTATAACAATTCCTTCAAAAGAAAGTGAATTAAAAATAAATCAATGTATTGAACTAGTAGCCACAATATTTTCACCATCTCCCATTCCTATAATCAATGGATTTCAGCTGAATCGTAAATATTTCTACAATGAACTTAGCGCAATTGGATACGCAAATAGTGAAATATTTCCTATTGAATGTTCAAAAAAAGAAGCTCAAAACTCTTTTCGAAATAAACTCAATGAACTGAGAAAAAACATAACTGATGATATACTAAAAATAACCCCTCGAGCTCAAGCAGGAGTAATTGATGCTGTCTTAATTGGAGAAAAAACATTAATTCCAGAACAACAATATAAACAATATCAAGATTCTGGATTAGCACATTTTCTATCTGTTTCCGGACTTCATTTAGGAGCCATCGCAGGCCTTGTATATTTCGTTATTCGTTTTATTTTAGCTTTATTTCCTGCAATATCATTAAGATTTAACAATAAAAAAGTAGCCGCAGTTTTTGCCATAATCTTCAGTGCGATTTACTTATTATTCTCCGGAATGGAAATTCCAGCCCAAAGAGCTTTTATAATGACATCGGTAGTTTTAATAGGTATAATATTCAACCGTCAAGCTATCTCTATAAGAATGATTAGTTTCGCAGCATTAGTTGTTTTAATAATATCGCCGGAATCATTAATATCTATAAGTTTTCAAATGTCTTTTGCCGCTGTATTAGCCTTAATATCATTTTATGAAAAATATGCCCCAAAATTATCTGTATTAAATTTCCAAAGAAGTTTTATTCATAAAATATTCTCGTATTTATTGGGAATAGTAATTTGTGATTTTATAGCCAGCCTCGCAACAATACCATTTGCAATATATCACTTTCATCGCGTGGCAACATATACAAGTTTAGGAAACCTATTAGCTGGACCTATAATTGGATTATGGATAATGCCATCAATATTAATATGCCTTATTACCCTACCATTAGGATTATCACTATATCCGATAAAAATATTGGGATATGGTATAAGTATTCTAAATCAAATAACTGATTTTGTATCATCACTCCCTCATAGTGTCATATTTATAAATACTTTACCTTTTTATGGTTTTATACTTATAATTCTAGGAGCTTATTGGTTATGTGTATGGCATCTTCCATGGCGAAAGTGGGGAATATACATAATAATACTTGGGTGTTTACCCATGTTCTTTCATAAAGAACCTGCTATGGTATTTAATGAAAATGCACAAAACATCGCTATTAGAGATAAAAACAACTCATTGTTAGTATTACCTTTTCACCCTAATAATTGGGTTCAACATATATGGCGAGAAAATTTAAAAATAAAAGAATTATCACCTAATGAAAAAAAGTTATTAAAAGAAATTATTTCTGGTTCAACAACACAACGTGATTTAATTGATTTACAATGCAAAGAAAATGTGTGTATTTACAAATCAGATATTAAATTTGATTTTGAGGGTAATATTTATATAAAGGATAAACCTATTGATACCACTGCAGGAGG
This sequence comes from Alphaproteobacteria bacterium, assembly GCA_045577985.1. Taxonomy (GTDB): domain Bacteria; phylum Pseudomonadota; class Alphaproteobacteria; order RF32; family CAG-239; genus RUG410. The sequence continues at coordinate 37,757 of JAZNJJ010000039.1, read as the reverse complement.
GTATATCTATATAAATAACGATAATATAACTCATAAACCTTTGTGGAATAATAACCAATGTAGATATTGGCACAAATGCCATAACAATCAAAAATAAGGAATAAATATGGAAAAAATACAACTTATATTAAAATCATTTATAGAAGCGTTTAACAAAGCATTTGAATATAAAGGTCGTGCTAGTAAATTTGAATTTTGGAGTTTTTTAGCTGTAAACAACATTATTCTAATCATAATCAGTTTTAATGTTATATATTTTCCAAATTCCATCTTGAACAATATATCGTTATTGTACTCTATATTTAGCATTATTATCACAATAAATTTAGCAATTCGTCGCCTACATGATATTAATAGAAGCGGTATCATATTGCTTGGTTATATACCTATAATAATGCTAACCATATTATTTTCACACATCTTAATTTATTTTACAACGACATGCTTATTGGCTTTTGTAATATATCTATTTATATTATTAACTAGCCAAGGTTCTTCTCAAAATAATGAATATGGTGAAGCTATTATAGAAAATAAACAACAAAAAAACATTGCCAATTTTTGCATCATCTTATACTTAATTATAAGTTTTACAAATAAATTTATAACATATAATCAATTAAATAACTTAAAAAACAATACTCCAAATAATGTAATATCTTCTTTACCAGCAGAAAAAGAACAACCAGAGCAAACAGAACAAGTAAATCAAACAACAGCAGTTACGCCTACAATACCCATGCACAATAATGTAGAATAAAAAAATAACACTTGCAAAATACTTAATTTTACGGTAAAAACGTAACGGTTATGCGGATGTAATTCAATGGTAGAATAGAAGCTTCCCAAGCTTATAACGGGGGTTCGATTCCCCTCATCCGCTCCAACATTTTATAAAATACAAACCAAACAATCACAATTCTCGAGAAACTTTTAAGGCCCCTGTATTCCCCTTATTTTCTCCAACACTTTTTGATTTTTTGCTTAATATTGTCCTAAATAAAGTTTTCACATCCACTTTATTACCATATGAAATTTGATAACTTTTCAATGTATTCGACATACGTTCACCTAAAATATCAGATAAACTATGACCGTAAATTGTACCTAATGGAGATTTTTGTAAAAAACTATCTATAACGCTGATATGAACCGTTGTCATACCTAGTTTATTTGCTGTATTTGTGTTATTTCTACTATCATCTAATAAAACTGATTTACCAATATCTATTCCATGCCTATCAGAGAAATCCACCCAACTCTGAGTATCTGTTTTTAGTCTGAATCCATTATCTGCAATACCGCTTATTATTATATTCTTATCGCCAAACTTTAATTCTTTGTATTTCTTATCTGTTTTATCATTTAACATATCTAACTTTATCTTTGCAGAAGACGTATCATCAATCACCCTCTTCCAAATAGCTGCCCCAATCTCTTCTAATCCATCACTTCTTATACATATATCGCCATACTCTCCTAACCTCTCCATCATTTTTTTCATTGAAGGATCATGAGAAATAAGATTAAAATTTAAACTATTTACTAGATTATGCTTAAACTCATTAAATTTTTTGTCATCACCACAAAACTCTTTAGCAAACGCAAACAGAGCATTTGCTCCACCTTTCTTTTTTAGTTTAGGTAATTCTTTCAATAATTTCATTCGCCCATGAACTTTAGATAAACCACGTAAACTTTTCCAAATAAATTGGGCATAAAAATTATGATTTGAAAAGCTATTTAGCACTCCATCAACATCAAGAATAACTTTACCTTTTTTAGAGCCATCAGACATTTCAACTCTCTTTAATACTACACATTTACAATAATCATATCATTATTATAACATAATATTTTATCAAAATCACTAAAAATAACACATTTTATAAATTAATCGGACGTTTGAATAATCAAACGCCCGATCAATTTAAGTATATATTACCCACTTATATAATTCTCCGCGAAAACTGACAGGAGCTGTCCAGTTTTCCGAATCATCAAGCCCTATAAGTTCTTTCTCAACAAAAAGATTGAACATCTGTTCGCCAAACTTTTCGATAAATTGAGCCTTTGAACCTTTCTTCACGTCTTCAATAAACTCAACAGCGGCTCGCTGCTTTTCTTTAGATACCGGAGAATCAACATCTGAAGGTTCAACATCGTCCTTTACCCACTTTATCGCTCCTGCAGCAACCACCGCAAGCAATAATAACAGTAGATAAGCTACCCAACCAAAACTCCAGAAAATACTAACAACCAACAACACGGCTATTATAACCAATAACCATCTTGAAATAATCAGAATTATTCTTTTCTTCATAATAAATAATTTAAAATTACACAATTATATTAAACATACACTCCATATATAACATATTTTAATTATTTGCAAACATTTTTTACTTTTTACATTTCTATATCGTTTCTTAAGTCATTTCATCAAATAATAATTATTATTTTTAGACAAAAGTGTTGCATTATTCACATTTTTATGCTACTATCCAACGTGATTTAACAATTTTTATGTTTTATAAATTCTATGAATTATGTTTAGAAACTTTAAACCAGGTATCTATGTAGAAAATTTTGCTTTCAAAATGAAAGAAAACAATCCCAACCTCTCTGAGCGGGAGAAACTGATCCTTTCTACTATAAAGTCTTTCATAAGGAACTATGTAGAGGAAAGACGCATAATCAGAGATACTCGTACTGACGGAAAGTTTCAGTGGAAGAAATGGTATCCGTACGTAACATCGTCGCTACGTACTCTAGAGATTGGAGAAGAAACAGTCATAATCGAACCTATCGGCAAAATTCATTTATTGGATTTCTCAATCGAGTTCGGTTATTACGAAGAAGATACAGCTAATTTCGCTATATCTGTAAGTGATTTCATCACACACAAACAAACTCACATCTCTTTTATAAATTGGTACTAATTCTCAATACCTACAGATAACTATCTGTAGGTATTTTTTATTTGACAATACCCAAAAACATTCTATTATGCGTAACAATAAAGTTTATTATTAATTAAATACTATTCTTATGAAAATTTTTATCAATTTGTTACATGTCCTCTCTCCTGGACTATTAACCTTATTAAGTGCATTGGCACTATCGAGCGTAAGTGATATAAATTGGAAAGGTTTAATCTTTTTATCAGTACTTTTAACCATATGCCAAATATCCGTATGGTACAAAACTCCTGAAAGATTGCCCATAAACGCTGAAGGATGGATTGTTGTTGGCTTTATCTATGCATTTGTTGCTAGTAAAGATATCGTTAAAGAATACGAACCTATATTTTCTTCTTTAGGAATGATTTTGATGGCATTTGTATTCTTTTTCGTATACATACCAACCCTAACAAGAAAAAAATGATTTTATTTTCTACTAAAAACGATAGTCTGAAAACTATCGTTTTTTTTAAATATACCATATTAACAATACAATATTAACTTATTTCATTTACATTATACGGTATTCCTATATAAAATTAAAGGACAAATAAAATGAACAAATATCGCATAATAGGTAACATGACCGGAAATTCTATGGATGCAATTGATCTGGTATTAACTGAATTCAATGGAGATAAAATACAAGATATTTGTACATATACAAAACCATATAATAAAAAGATGCAAGAAAAAATCGAAAATCTTCGAAGCTTAGCTCATAATAAAACAAGAGCAGAAATCGAAAATATACCTAATTTTAAAACAATACATGATGAATATATAAAACAAATTGCCAAATGCATAAATAATATGTTAGAGGAAAACCGCATAGATAAAAAATCTATAAACGCAATAGGTTTTCATGGAAAAACCTTAGATCATAATCCTCCTTCTAAAACAAAAAATGACAATACCCAACCATACACTTTACAAATTGGTTCAGGACAAATGTTAGCAAATTTAACACAAATTCCCGTTATTTACGATTTCCGTTCTGCCTACATCATGGCTGGTTTTGATGGCGCTCCTTTAGTTCCACCCCATAATGCCCATATTTCCCTAAATGAAGGAGATGGAATATATTACAATGGTGGAAACACTTCAAATTTTGCTATTATTAATAATGGACTGGCTCAAATAGCTGCTGATGCGGGACCATTCAATGAATACATTGATAATTACATTCGTCTAAATACCTCTAAAGCGTATGATAAAGATGGAGTACTTGGAAAAAAAGGCTCTCTTGATCACGAATTACTACAAGTATTATTTAATTTTGGAAGACAATATTATGAATTACCATTACCTAAATCAGGAGACCCTGCGTATTATCATAAAGAAGAAATATTTAAATATATAAAAGATAAAAATATAAAATTAGAAAATGTAATATATACTCTTGAATACTTTTCAGCATATATTGCTATTCAAGCTCTCACTCTCATTCCTTCCAAAATAAAAATTCCGTCAAAAATTATTTTATTTGGAGGAGGTTGGAAAAATCCTATAGTCAGAGAAAGTTTTGAAGCCATATTATCCGGTAAAGGATATATATTACCCGAACACAAAGAACAATTTTCAAAATTTATAAAAAACTTAAACCCAACCATCATTAACTCAAAATTTGGAGATTATATGGAAGCAAGATTATTTGCAGATCTAGCCAGATATAAACTTGAAAATAAAATGTGGGAAATACCTGAAATTGTTCAGGCAAAGAAAAATATTATTAGTGGTCAAATCGCTTATCCACAAAAAAATCAAAAAAGATACAATGATAGAATATGTCTTGCTGCTAAAGGTTGGCAACAAGAACTTCATAAAATACATTTTACTACTAAAGAAAAAAACAAAAGCTCTCAAATGTAAAAAGAGCCCTAATTAGGACTCTTTTTATTAAACTAAAATTTTAACGAATGAAAAATTCTACCATTTAGGCGTTCCTCAATAACAGTATCACCCTTTTCAACATCAAGCCAAAACAAATTATCTTTAGCATTAACTGAAATTGGCTTACCGTCTTCAAAGTAGATATTAATGAAAAAATCTTCACAATCTATACTTTCCCCGTGAATAGAACCTGTGCCAGAAGAACCACTTAAAAGATGTGCCTGCATACGCAATTTTCCATCAACTTTATTCAACCCCCCATCATATTTAGAAACACTTTTTACAATACGTTCCTTAACATAATCTGGGAGCGCTACAGGTTTATAGAATGCATCGCCAGCTTTCTTAAACCTAATAACTTTCTGCCCTACCGTTACCTTTGACCATTGCTCCCAAGATACTGAACTATAAGTCCTAATTTTCCTAAATCCTGCCTCGTTATTGAAGAAGACAAGCTTCTCACCATAAGAATCTTTAGTTAAAATAGTTTTATCTCCATTACTTAGAAGAATCACATATTCATCATCAAGAGTAAAAGTGCGTGCAACATAAATTTCTGGTATGGAATCAACCTTACAAGATATCCTAAGTTTAGAATATGTAACAGTATCTCCTTTTTGAGCGTATCTCCATTCATCATCAAGAGGATAAACTATTGTCTTACTAGAATACGGAGATTTTCTATATTTAAGTTCAGAAGTGCTTGCACAACATTCTACAATACCTCCGTCACTCAAAACAAAAACTCTATTCCCTTCTTCTGAATACAAGCTATTAACAATCGTTAACGAAGTCTTTTCAAAACACCCCATCATGAATAATGAAATGGCAAACAGTACAAAAAATTTCATCTGTTTCATAGCTGTAAAAAATAATAAATTTATAAATAATTCAATTAACTACTGAACTATAACATATATTTAGACAAAAATCAATGTTTTTATTCTAAGTTTTTTTTAAACAAAAAGAGGCTAATATATCTCATACATTAGCCTTTCACCTAATCAATTTTACAAAATGTAAAGATTATTCAACCTTTTCAACTTCTTTATTTTCTTCCACAGCTTCTTCTATCTCTTCATCCGATAAACCTATCTTGTCAAATACTATTCTCTGTTCATGTTGTAGATCTTTTAATTTTTCAAAAATTACTTTTTGCTCTTCTGTTAAAATAGCTTCAAAATCACTCAAACTTTTAGCTTCTAACTCTCTTGCCTGCTTCCGTAACAAATAAATACTCTTTAACAATTGCTCTTGTTTCAATCTACTATCATCACTAATATATTTAGCCATATCAAGCTGTTCCACACTTAACTTCATATTTTGAATATAGAAACTTATTTCTTTATCATATTCTGCTTTAGATTTTACCTCATTTTTAATTTCTTCACTTTTTTCTTCTTGATTATCTGTATTTTCAGATACAACTTTCGAATTCTCTAATTCATTATTTACATTAATATCTTCAATTCCAAAATCAACATCTTCAGCCATACTTACTGAAGTCCATAAACAAACAAACATCGAAGACAACACTAATACAATCTTATTCATCACATTATCCTTTCTTAAACCTACATAAACATTAAACAGATATTTACTCAAATTCAAGCATCTAATTAGGTTATACAAAAACTAAAATTGTCTCATCCGCTTTCTAGAAGGCTTTTTTTCACCTTCTTTTGGCTTAATACCTAACATTTTTTTTCTACGTGATTGAATTTTATCAAACTTTATTTGCTGCTTTTCATTTAACAATAAACGAACCTTTTGTGCATCATCTTCATGAATTTTAACGATCTCATCTCTTAATACATCTATTTGCTTAGTTATTGCTAATATTTTTTTGTGTGATTGTTCTTTTATTTCATCAACTTGAATTTTCTGAGTTCCCTCCAAATCTAATTCATCACTCCAATTAATAGTATCTCTCGGACCTAAATTTTTTGCATTAGCTGAACCGATAAAAGTAACAAACATCAATCCTAATAAAAATTTTTTCATATTATAACTCCTATCAATATACCATATCTTAACATCAAATTATTACTAAATTATTCATCATTAATAATTTTATTGCATAAATATTCAAATTTGATATATAAAAATAAGATAAGGAGAAGAAATGAGAATATTTTATTGTGGAGATATAGTAGCACGCTCTGGAAGAGAAGTTGTTCTGGACAATTTGTTATTTATAAAAAATGAATACAAACCGGATGTAATTTTATTAAATGTAGAAAATGCAGCCCATGGATTTGGTGTAACTCCTGGAATATGCCGTGATTTTCTAAAAAAAGGAGCTGATATACTAATAACAGGTAATCATTTTTTAAATCAAAAAGAGATTATTCCTTTTTTAGATGAATGTAAGGTTATTATTCGCCCTGCAAACATTCCTAATGGAAATTATGGAAAAGGCTTCATTACTTATGAATTAGCAGATGGACGAAAAATTTTAGTAATCCAGGTTCTCGGACGACTATTTATGGAAGCTGTTGATTGTCCTGTTCAGGCAATAGAAAATATATTGAAAACCTATAGCTTAGGACAAAACATTACTGCAATTTTTGTTGATATTCACGCTGAAGCTACTTCAGAAAAATTATCGCTTGGATACTATTTTGACGGAAGAGTTTCCTGCGTAGCTGGCACACACACACATGTGCCAACAGCTGATGCTCGCATATTACCAAACGGAACGGCATATATAACAGATGTTGGTATGAGTGGAGATTATAATTCAATACTAGGTTTTGAAAAAGAGGCGCCTATAAACAGACTCTGTCGCAAATATGTTGGAGATAGATTGACTCCAGCCAAAGGTAAAGGTACTCTTTATGGAATTATTGTTGATACTGATGATAACACGGGACTTGCAAAAGAAATTAAACAAATAAAAATATAAAAACCTCCCTAAATAAATTAAGGAGGAAATAACAATAATTCATAAAAAAAAAGAACCTGTTTCCAACAGGTTCTTTTTTGGGATTACTTAAATTTTAATATAACAGAACAGCTCATATTATCTGCGCAATCACAAGCAGCCTCTGCAAGATCTTTTGAAACAGGAGAGCCAACTTCCTTTCCATTAGGACAAGAATAAACTAATCCATTTGGATTGAAAAATCCAGGACATCCCGGATATATAGCACTGATATCCTCACTTAATGTAAATAAACTTGCTGATAATCCTATATACTCCAGTTGTTCATTCTGAGCCCAATCTCTTGTTGCCAAACGAACACAAATATCTTTACTTATACGATGAACATTAATAACAAACGCATTTGTATTAATTTCAGCAAAATTATCTGTTGCTGGATAAAAAATAAAACCTGCTCCACTTGTACTATATATATAAGGTTCTTCATCATATCCTATGGTACCATCAGGTAATACACCGCTCTCATTTATATAAGTATTACTTATGCCGGCATAACTACCATTTTCATCTTTATAAGACTTAGCCATAACAGCTAATTCCTCGATTTGTTCTCCTAATCTTTTAATTTTATAATGATTAACCAACTTTGGATATCCCACAAAAACACCCACTGTAATAATTGTTGCAATACCCCCAATAAGAGCATACTGAATATACTTTTTTACATTTTCATTCATTTTATTCACCTTTAACTAATAATATTTAACTACCAAAACACAAGAATCTCCTGAACAACCACAACTTAATACTGCAGCATCAATGCTTATAGGAGTACTCACATTTTCACCATTTACACAAGCAACAGTATATTCATCACTTGCTTCACCTTTACAATCTTGATACATAGCATTATACAAAGTATTCAATTTTCCGCTATCATTACCCACTCCAACTGCTACTAAAGAAGAACTTCCACTACTTCCCCAGTCATTTGAAGCCAAATTAATACAAGCCTCTTCTGGTATACCCGTATAAGTAATAGAATACGACTGATTATCATTGTTTCCTTTTATTAAAGAATCTGCCTCAATAGCAATTTCCCCTCCAAAAGGATTTACTAATTCATCACTACCGTTTCCAACAATAGCTTCAGAAGGAACAGCTTTAAACTTTACGGCACTCTTATTAGATAATCCTCCATAAGAAGTAGCTTCAGAGCCTATTGCAGATAACTTTGATGATATCATGCTAATCTGATCAATTGTTTGCTGAACCTTACGTTGCATCATCAATTTAGAAAAACCCTGAGCACCTGCCACAGCCAAAACACCTGTTATAGCTAAAACACCCATCATTTCTATCATTGAACGACCATTAATATCATTTCTCATTTAATAATCCTAAATTCAAAGACCAATATAACACTTCAACTATTATACAATACAAACATATAACACCATATAATAATTATATTCATGAAAAAATAACAAGGTGTCCAAATTTTAACTCAGACACCCTCAGTTATTACAAACTAATTCTTTTCATCTGGATCACGTAAAACATATCCGCGCCCCCAAACGGTTTCTATATAATTTTTACCACCTGAAGCTCTTTCTAACTTTTTACGTAATTTACAAATAAACACATCAATAATCTTTAATTCTGGTTCATCTATTCCACCATATAAATGATTCAAAAATTGATCTTTATTCAATGTAGCACCTTTACGCAAAGAAAGTAGCTCCATAATACCATACTCTTTTCCAGTCAAATGTAGAGCTTTTCCTTTAACGGTAACTGTTTGTGTATCTAAATCTATCTCTACATCCCCTGTACGAATTACAGAATTAGAATGTCCTTTTGAACGTCTTACAACAGCCTGGATACGAGCTAACAGCTCAGATTTATCAAAAGGCTTAGTCAAATAATCATCTGCACCATATCCTAAACCTTTAACTTTCTTATCTGGCTCAGATAGACCTGAAAGAATTAAAACTGGAGTATTAACTTTTGCTCCTCGCAAATTTTGTAATACTTCATAACCATTCATATCAGGCAACATTAAATCTAAAATAATAATGTCATAGTCATATAATTTAGCTATATCCAAACCATCTTCACCTAAATCAGTAGCATCAACAACCATGCCTTCCTTTTTCAACATTGTTTCAATACTTTGCGATACAGCATAATCATCTTCAACCAAAAGAACTCTCATCGCGCATACCTTTCTTCAAAAAATTTTTCACTTGTAATCAAAGTTTAATCAAAATATTATAAATGGAAAGTATTTGTTAATAATTATTAACAACATAGATAAAAAAACATCTTGGAAAATAAACTTTCATAGATATATGTGTATAAAAGGAGAAAAAACATGTTTAACTTAGAGAAATTACCATACGCTACAAACGCCCTTGAACCATACATATCTCAAAGGACCGTTGAATTTCATTACTTAAAACACCATCAAGGATATATAAATAAATTAAATGAATTACTTACTAATAATGAGTTAAATAAATTTTCATTAGAAGATATCATAAAGAAATCATACAAAAAAATAGAGTTGACAGATATTTACAACAATGCCTCCCAAGTATGGAATCATAATTTTTATTGGCATTCCTTAAATCCTCAAGGAGGAAATCTGCAAGAAAGTACATTATTAAAAAGAATCAATAGTGATTTTGGTTCATATGAAAATTTCAAATTACTAATGCATAAAAAGGCAATTTCGCAGTTTGGCAGTGGTTGGGTCTGGTTAGCAGAAGATCAACATAATAATTTATTGGTTTACTCAACATCAAACGCTGATAATCCTCTTATCTACAATCATAAACCATTATTAACTATTGATGTCTGGGAACATGCATATTATTTAGACTATCAAAATATGCGAACAGATTATATAAACAATGTTTTAGATAACCTATTAAATTGGAATAACATTAAATAAAAAAACTCTTGCAATATAAAATAAAATAGTCTAGAAAGAGAAAAGTTCTTTGGTCCCATCGTCTAGAGGCCTAGGACGTGGCCCTCTCAAGGCTAAAACACGAGTTCGAATCTCGTTGGGACCACCATCACTCCAAAACACCCGTTAGTGGGTGTTTTTTTTGTTACAAATTATTTTGTTGCAAAAATAAAAAATAATTGTAATATACTCTCAGAAATTAATTATTATGTTCCATTAAAATTTTATAATTATGAAAGTAAACATCACTAAAGTTGAAGTCGGCATGTTTTGGTATGAAGATGATTCCTTTTCATTTAAGAAAACAACCGATAAAAAAGTCAAAGCAATCGTTGAATTTGTCAATAAAGCAGGAGGTGTCATCTGTGGAGATTTGACAGCATCTGAACTTTTTGATATCAAAGAAAAACAGGTGGATTGGAATAAAGCCAGAGCATATATCAAAAAATTTCATTATCCCATAACGGAAAATGAAAAAGTTATCTGGTTCGACGAAGGAGGTATGCGTAGTGTTTATGAACAATATTCTCCGGTACGCAAAGCTTTCAAAAGCATTGGAAAAAAATGCCGAGAAGACGAGCAATGGACTTGCGGACACACCACAGGCCTTTATGCATGGCATGTAAACTTTTCTAATGGTGCTAAAGGTTGGAAGAGGATTGATAGCCCCCTTTATGTTCGTCCTACTTTACTTTTAAGCTGTTGGTAGCATAAAAAGCAGTTCAGATTTTATATCTGAACTGCTTTTTATTACATATATTCTATTAGTATATTAACAATAATATATTCCCCATATCCAATAAAAACAACTATTTTACTTTTTTATAGATGCCATAAAAAATTACTTGTTTTGTCTTCAATTTTATGATACTATGAACATGTAAACTAAATTATTCACCTAAATTATTGTGCATATATGAAGAGGATTTTGAACAAACTTTTAGTTCTTGCGGTTCAAACTGATAACGTCAAAATTGCTTACTACCTCTTAAAGATAGGAGCGGATGTAAATCATAAGATAGTCGAACTCGACTATCTAGGCAATACCTGTCATAAATCTCCCCTGTCTATTGCAAAATCAGACGCAATGAGAAGGTTATTGTGGCATTTTGGAGCGAAGGATCTCTATTCTCTTACCGTAAAATGGAAGGAGGAAGAATCTCAAGAGCAAGAAAGAAAAAAAGCTCTGGAAAAAAGTAGGATCGACTTGAAACAGAAAAAAGATAGCGATTTCTTAGACAGCGTTCTGTAACTTCCATGCTATTTTCTACAATTAATCCCTCGTGATATACCATCACGAGGGATTAAAAATTCAGTAATAAAAAAAACAATAGTTTTTTTCATAACGTCCTTTAAAGCACTTCATTAGTTCTATCCATACATAACAATTTTAAAATAATACATTTTCTAAAATTATAAATTTTATAAGAACAAACTATATTTATATTAAAAGTCAAATTATAATTATTTATTCAAACTTTCTCGCCAATCTTTTCCATTAATAAGCAACTGCTTTGCTATAGGCTCACTCCTTTTATGATAAGAAAAAATAACTTCAAAGATCATATTATTTCTATCCCTGTTTCTAAATAAATTATCTAATTCTTCTGCATTTTTTTCAGGAATATAAAAACGACATTGTCGTCCCCATTCTGCTTCTAAACAAAACTCATCTCTAGGACAAACTCCATTTAAAAATTGAGAACAATCAGTCTTATCCCAATCAATTGAATATTGAATATAATGTCCTGATAACAAATCTCGAGGATCATACCCCATAACTGCAACTTTAACGTCCTTACCGCACATTTGTTGTATATAGAGCCATCCGGTCCATGACAACAAAGTAATAAAAGGTATAATAAATACTAGTGCTAAAATCTTTTTATTCATGGAACACCTTCATTTCTTTAATACATTTTGATGTTACTCTAAGTAAATAAATAAACGCCAAAATCAACATTCCTCCCAATATAAAACCTAAACCGGACATAAACAAATTCCTAAAAATAGTTATAAAAACATAAAAGACATAAAATTCTGTCGCAATAGCATTACGTTTAAATGACAACATATTTTGTGCCCTAACAGCAAGAAATAACCTTATACCGAAAAATACAAATGTAAAACTATGAACTTCACTAGGCCTGAAACCAAAGAAATTTAAGGCAATTACGCTTAAATACATCTTAAACAAAAATAAAATATAAAAAACTCTAAAAAATATCGTATATTTATTAGTAAAAATATCAATTTTTTTACAAATATAGCTTAACAATGCAAAGAACAAAATTACATAAAAAGGACCACCTAAATCCTCATGCATACGGAAAAGAATATATTCAAGTAGCCAATCGTAATACTGACTAAATGACATAATAAACAAACAAATCCAGCCTAAATTTAATATAAACAAACGACTTAGAATAACAAACGGAAAACCCAATATACTCCAAACCATTACAAAAGAAGACCACCCACCATTTAAATTAAATATTTGTCCAATTAAACCTATTGTAGCCCCAACACCTAAAAAAGACAAAGTCAGAAATAATTCTTTGAGTTTATTTTTTTCATTAATTATACTCCAATATGCTGCATAGAAAATACTCCCCAAAATGGCAAAATTCATAAATATTTTTATAAATGACGGAATCGCATCCCAATTTGCGCTTATAAGCAAAATACACCCTAAACCTATAAAAAAACCAGCAACTCCATACATCCACTTCCAAACAATATTTGAATTATTTGATTGTTCAAATTGCATAATTTTCTCAGCTTGTTTTTTTGAAATAAATCCCTGCTTTTCCCATTCCTTTAACTTAACGGATACCCTCATAAAAGATCCTTTCATCTTTATAAAGCAATTTATTCTAATTAATCAGATAATCATTATATATTTGCAAAATTAAATAAATCTTTAAGAAGTTTTAAGTTTCACATCATATAAATAGAATAAATGATATTCAATTAAAATCTAAGGAAAATAATATGTTAGAAGATTTAAAAATAAAAGTTTGTCAAGCCAATTTAGAACTCGCAAGAAAAGGTATAGTAATTTACACATGGGGTAATGTTAGCGAAATTACAGAAGATAGAAAATATGTAGTAATTAAACCATCTGGCGTTGATTATGATATCATGAAACCTGAAGACATGGTCATTGTTGAATTACAAACAGGTAATCTTGTTGAAGGTAAATGGAAACCTTCAACAGATACAGCAACACACCTTGAACTATATAAAGCATTTGATGATATAAAAGGCGTATGCCACACACATTCAATTAATGCTTGTGCTTTCGCTCAAGCTGGAATTGACTTACCCGCTTTAGGCACAACTCATGCGGACTATTTTTATGGAAGCGTACCATGTACAAGACCTTTAACAAAAGAAGAAGTTACTGAAAACTACGAGCAATCTACCGGAAAAGTAATTGTAGAAACTTTCATACAAAAAAATATAAAAGCTAAAGAAATTCCTTCTGTCATAGTTAATGGTCATGGACCTTTTTCATGGGGAAAAGATGCCAACGAGGCTGTTTACCATGCTGTTGTTTTAGAAACTATTGCTGAAATGACGTTAAAAACTAACATATTGAACCCAAATGCGAGATTACCAGCATACGTTTTAGATAAGCATTATCAAAGAAAACACGGAAAGAACGCGTACTATGGGCAAAAATAACTCTTTTCCATTTCTTTATCCACAAAGTTATAAAAAAATGAATTATTATAAAATTTATTATTGACAAGCAAAAAAACGTATTATATAAAGTCTTCGAAACGTTGCCAACATAGCTCAGTTGGTAGAGCTACTGATTTGTAATCAGTGGGTCGGGAGTTCGAGTCTCTCTGTTGGCACCAATACAAAAAAAGTCACCCTTGCGGTGGCTTTTTTGTATTGATAACAGTAGAAGCGTCTGAACTCACGAACCACTTGGGTCGGGCCGAAGAAATAAAAACAACCTCAAAATGTTGTTTTTATTTCTTCGGGCGAAGTTCCCCGTCAAGCAAGGAAGCGATAGCGCTCCGCAGCGAGACGATGGGGACGAGTGTCCGAAGCGCAGTTAGCGATTGCCGAGCAAAGCGGAGGCAGAGCTTACTAAGCAAGAAGCGAGTCTCTCTGTTGGCACCAATGCAAACCCTTGATTTTTTCAAGGGTTTTTTTAATTTTAAAATATTCTTATTACCATAAGCAAAATTTACGAGTGAACACTGAGCAATGTATTAAACTGTGCCACCATGTTTACACATGTACCTTCCTCGCTCACTCTAATTTAATTATTTTGTAACTATTTATTTTAGGATAATAATTATCTATATAGCCCACTGATATAAAATCAGTGGCTCTATGCCTGCCTAAAAAATCCTGTTTGCGGAATTTGGAAAATTGTTTTTGTTGTATTTATTGCAGATTCGTTTGATAAATGAGAATACCTGTAATTTTATATTGACTTCACCGTTGTTGAAATTATTATATTGATAATAAAACATGAGGTGAAAATGAAAAAAATTGTTTTAATTTTAGAACTGATTTTGAGCTTATGTGCAAACGCATGGGCAGATATATGCTACGATGTAAATGATAAAGTAGCAAATAGTGCTGTAAATCTCATTAAAGCTCAAAAGGAAATATATGACTATTGTTCAATTTGTCCTGATGCAAATCCTCAAATTATTCCAGTAGATAATGTTCAAAACAGCAATCCGGTTTATGTTCATGGTATAGCTTTAGACTTAGCGCATACATATTATAAGGATGGTAACAAATTTGTTAATCTCGGCGTTGCTTCGGAATGCATTAAAGCCGGAGAATATAACATTACAGCTGAACTAGATAGTTTACCAAACATTCATCGCACTAAAGAAAACGATAAAGAACAAGCCAAAATACATGCTCAAGATATTTTTGAAAAATGCGTATCAGAAGCAGAATTAAAAGATAACGCAACCACAGCGGATATGATCCAGCAAAATATAAAAATCAATGACTGCTTGGAAAGTGCCATAAAACAAGAAATAGAAAAAGGATTTGTTACTGATGAACAAGCAAAAATACTTGAATACGTAGGACAAATTCGCAGAGCTACTTTGGGATTTTATTTTGGGGTTTATGCAGAAAACAAATATTGTCACGGCGGTTGTGGTTCAATATCAAACATTTTACCATATACTGATGAATATACAATATTAATGAATATGCTGGAGAAATTAATTTATCTTAACATTGCAAAGAATGGGTATTAGTAATGTTTTACAGATACCCATTCTTGCTTTTGCTATTATCTTCTAAACCGATTAAATCTGTGAGGGAGGCCTGTAGTATAGTTTCTATAGTTAGGATTTCGATTTTTATCTCTTTCTCGCTCATAATCAGACTGTCTCATATTTATAATTGCATTATTCACATTATCAATCTCAGTAGGAGATAAATTATTTAGTGCTCCTATAGTTTCAGATCCAAAAATACCATCTTCTTTAACACGCGTATTAGTATTTTGATTAATAGCTTTTTGAGCCCAAATAGCGGGTCCCTCCGGGCTGTGATTGAAAAATGAATCAAACATGGTTTCCTGCAGAGGTTGCGACTGTATTTCACCAATACGATATTTATCAAAATAGTCTTTTCGTGCTATTTGCTTGCCTTGTTCGTATGTTAAATCTCTAACATTAGTAGGATATCCCTGCGCTAAATCAGGATGTGCTGATTTAAATCTATCTAATGTGGCTTGCTGAAATCCCATATTTGTCGGTGTATCAATATGTGTTGCTCTATCCTCATATCCTCCTTCTTCTTGCATTGTTCTGTTAAAAACTCTATCAAAAATAGCGTCTTGATTATTTAATACTATACTTCCGTTAGTGTCAGCTGTAGTATTAGGTACGTTATTTTGTGCATATTGTACACCCTGATTTGTTAACGTATCAGGTTGCAAAGCTAATCCGCTATTATTCTGAAAATAACTGCTCGGTTTGCCGATTAGGTTTTCATTATTAACCGTGTAATCTGTAGTACTGTAATTAGGTGGGTTAGTCGTCGGTGGCGGGGTATTACCGTAAAGTTCTTTATAATTATAAGAATCATTATTATACAGATAATTTTGTATTTCATTGGCGTACGGATTTGGTGAATTTTCGTTTTCAACGTCAATTTGCCTCATATCCGAAAAATTATCGGCTCCGCGCGGATCCAAGTAATACCACACGCTTTGTCCGGGTTCGGGGTCTGTTCGGCGTACCGGACGCATACCGAACATCAATTCACGTGTATAGTTCATATTCATACTATTTCTCCAATTGTTAATGTTTAAATTTTACATTTCTACATTAGCAATAAGATTTTTCATTGTCTATTACCCATAGTTTGCTACGGGTGCTCGTTGCATTCTATAGGTACTTTTTAAACTCTCTGTTATTCTCTTGCGCCAACTGCAGCAATTTGTGATTTTGATTACTTTTTTTATAAGGTATTATAATATTTTCATTATTTTCCAAAAACCACCGCAAAAATTCACCGGCTTTTAATACAAGTCCTGCCTTTTTATATTCCATAAATTTTTCTTTTTGAACTTTTTTAAAATACTCACGGAAAGGTGCATATTTGTTGTCTCTGGTTTTGCCACGCTTTTGAGCTTGAGTTCTTCGGTCTTCCGCAACAATAGCTTCAAATGTAGTGGCATGAATCTTGCCCCAGTTATCGCGGGCTTCTTCAAGCAATTCAGCCGCCCAAGATAATATTTGCTGTTGCAATTCTTTATTTTGGTGCAGTCTTTCATTTTTTAAGCACATTGCATCAAATTTCCTCAAAACCGTAATCGGTATTATTTCTTTGTAATCCATCTCTGCTCCTTTGTTAAATAAGAAATATATTATATTAATTAGGTATTAATATCCCAAAACGCGAGTAGCTTTAGTATAAAAAATGATTATTCATTACCTCACATATCAGAACAGGAGCTATTTATTTGAGTGAGCCCCGAGTGAGTGAGCAAAAAACAGTGGGAAGCAGTTTTAATAATTTTAAATCAGCTTCATTTAATGGTAGAAATGTAACTCACCTTCATATATAAAATAAAAATTGCTGATATTCAATGAATTGGCAAGATTTGTAATCAGTGGGTCGGGAGTTCGAGTCTCTCTGTTGGCGCCAATGCAACCCCTTGATTTTTCAAGGTTTTTTTGATTTTAAAATATTCTTATTACCATAAGCAAAATTAACGAGTGAACACTGAGCAATGTATTAAACTGTGTCACCATATTTATGCTTTTATAATATATTTTGCTATTGATATTTTTTAACAAAAGATTTAACATCAATCCGCTATTAAAAATTATGATGTCTAACTATTAAATTTATGTATTATGAAAAATCTCATTCTTTTTCTGCTTGCTTTTTTTGGTCTTATTATGTTTAATGCGACCATAAATTGGAAATGGCTGTTATTATCAGTTATGGCCTTGATTATTTGTTGGGTTGTTGATGAATATCATTTTTGGAAACCTTTTAATAACTTAAAAAACAAAGTCAAATCAATAAAAGAAATAAATAACCTTTAAAAAAATTTGTATTATGGAAAATTTTTTTCATCAACTTGTAAATAGTCCAATGATACTATTTGCGGTAGCTGCTTTTTCTGCAATCTATTTTGTAGTTACTTACTATAACGCATGGAAAGCAGTAGATTACAAAAAGGATTTACAGGAGCAAACACCCAAAGCTGTGGATCTTTTTAAAATGAGATATGACAAAACTCCAAGTGAAGCAGGCCTACCTGTAATTGGTCTTTACGAAAAGCAAAGTGCATACCTTTATGCCACATCAGAAAAGGTGATTAAAAGTTATAAAACGCAACAGAATATAATTCGCTGGATTATGTTGTGGTACTTTTGGCCATTTCCTGTTGCTTTTGTTGGAACAACTATGACAATGATAAAATACGTAAGTCTCACACATCCATCATTTGTTGCGTGGTGTTCCTTTACGGCCATATGGAGTATATTAGGTTTTGTGCTGATGGCAAAAGCATTAATAGCTTCTCGCATCGTTAAACTTGGTAAAAATGTTACTTACTTAAATTATTAAGTATAACAGTTTAATTTAATTCAAACCCCTCACAATTTTTAATAATGTGAGGGGTTTAGTTCATCCAAAACTTATTTTTCTAAAAATTAGACACAAAATACTTGATTTATACAATGAAATAGATTAATATCACCTCATTGATAATAGTAATTATGTTTCATTATTAAATTTTAAGTTTTATGAAAAAGTTTGTTATTCTAATGTGTTGTTTTTTGTTTACATCACTTGCTTTTGCTCAAGAGATTGTCAAAGTTGAAATGGAATATATTAATCCCCGTATAGGAGTACATCGCATATCTCTGTCTAATGGAGATGAGCTAGTATCATATGCTACAAACAATTGGGAAAGAAGGTCTTCTGATAAAAAAATGGTAGATGCAGACTTTATCAATCGTCACCATTATCCTCAAGGAACTTTAGTTCATAAAAGCGAGGGAGGATTGATATACAGGCTTGTTAATTTGAAAAAAATAGGCACTTACACAATTTCAAAGGCAAGAATTCATGAAGTAAATTCAGAGATGATATCTTCAATGTCTGCAGATTATTCATTTAGAATGTGGATGCTCGCATATGCAAAAGGTACAGGAAAACAAAAAGAAACTTCATCTGGCGGGACAAGAACTATTGTAAATCTGTTCTTTTCAAATGGGCAAAATGCAACTATTGAAGCTTCTTCAGATCCTATATGGCTAGATGCTGAAGAAGGAATGCAAGTTGAACACTGGCAATGGAAAGATTATAATGTTTATAAACTTTTATAAATCAAAAAAGAAGTCCTTAATGGACTTCTTTTTTTACATCATAAATTATTTCCACTGTTTTCCTGTAAAATAATGTGAGTTATATCTATAACACTCAACATCACCTTTTTGAGCATGAAGAAGATGTTGTTCATTTGTTTTTGCAGAAGATGGATAACCTTTCCAAGTAGTACCATCTGAGAATACCAATGAAACCTCTGTTTCAGAACCAAACCCACAAGGAACAGTCAATTCATTTCTTGAAATTACTGTTACCTCTTTCCACTCAGAAACCTCAGGAGGTGTAAGAGCAATAATCATAGATATTACAATTATACATGCCAACCAAATAAAGGGATTACAAAGTATATACACCCAATTGTTGCTTTTTTGCTTTTTCATAACAGATAAATTTAATGTTTATACTCTTTTATCCATAATACCAATAGTCACAGAAATAATAAGACCGATTATCATCACAATTCTGACTTCTGATATTGCAGAGAATAATAAGAAACCTCCACATAAAAGTGATAGTAACAACAAGATGATAGGAAGCCATATAGCTTTCCATAAATCAAAATACTTATTGTTTAATTGTGAAAAACAGTCTCTAATCAGATGTCCTACGATCATAGCTAAAAGAAAAGACAATATGAAAAGAAACAAACCCCAAATACCTTGAGAGCCTAATTCTTCAAAAAAAGGCATCAAATAATTTTCCATAAGATATAAAAATTTAAGTTACATAATTATAAATATTTCGTCTATACAATAAATACTTTTTAATAAAATGCAATAACTTTCCAAAAATCAAACGTAAAAATATTTGATTTTTAAAATAAATTTGATTATCATCTATCCACTATTAAAAATGATTATGTCTAAGTATTTAAATATTATGAATTATGAAAGAAAAAATTTTAACAGGAGAAATTGTTTCTCAACCATCTGTTATAACACTTGATGGTTTACGTACAAATATCGTGGTATTTGTTTTATTAAAAATGGATATCGGGTATAAAAAATTCTTTTACAGAGATAGCAAGCCGTCTGACTTGCTTTCTAATATTCTTGTTTCATCTATCGAAGATAGTGTTGGTGTTTGCGTTTCATCAACCTATTATTGTGGTGCACAAGAAATAATACGATTTACCAATTATACACGTGGTTTGGGAAGTCTAATGTAGAAGGCATACTGTAAATAAATAACCTTTAAAAAATTAACATTATGGAATATTTTAATCTTAATGAAGTAACAGCAAAAGCTAAAGTTCTTAATGTAACTGGTGGAGATTATTCTCTCACTCTTATCTGCCTTGTAAAAGAATTTTCTTACATCTGTAATGACAGTTTTTCCCACATAGGAAGTGTTGTGTTTGATGATTATTCTCACAAAATGGCAATATCTATTTTGCGAAATCCAGACCTATCTCCTGGTGACCCTTATGCTTATTATAAGGCTCAAAGACTTGTTGAAGGTGATATAATAGAGTTTACTTTACATCGTAATGGTAAGATTTATGCCTTTAATGTGATTGAAAGCAAGCATGAATGTCATGACAATATGAGTGGCTTTGATTATCTTGCCAACAAGTTTGGTAAAGATGGCATTCCTAAATCAACACATTATCTGAAAGAATATAAGGTTGAGAAAAGAGAAAAAGAGCAAATCGTAGAAGTGCAACCTATTGAAAATCTTGGTTACGAAATAGTTACAGACAAAGATACAAAATACACAATTGAAAGAAAATACACCAGCGTTATCCCTCAAGTTGGAGATAATGTCGTACTTTATACAATTTTGGATACACGTATTATTGGCATGGAACTCAACGGAGTATTGCTACATTTTCTTCAACGAGGCAATTTTACAACGTGGTAAGCTAAATTGCTACAACACTAATCACCCTCACAACAGTAAAGTTGTGGGGGTGATTTATATAGAGATGTTTTAAAATTGAACAAAAAATATATAAGATAAATATCCCTAAATGAACTCGAATTTTTTATAAAACATATAAAAACATTACTCCAAAGATTGTATACAATCTTTGGAGTAATGTTTTATTTAGCTTCTACATAGTATCCAGAGGAGTTTATCCACACATCTATGAAGACACCTGTCCCTTTCTTAAAGACATAATGACCATCAGTACCATCAAAAAGCCTTCTATCCATTGTCACTTTTTCTTTCACTTCTATTCTGCTAAAATGACACTCTCCAATAATTCGACGAGCTTCTTCATACGAATAACGGCCTTCTTTTCTTTGTTTTGCCATAATAATATAGTTTAATAACCAAATGAATTACAGATATCATATCACAAATTTTAAATCAATACGGGCTCTCTATACTTCAAAACAAACTTTGCTTAGGTTTTTATAAATCTCATATCTACCGACAAAGAGGGACAATAGGCCAAACGTCCAACGATAAAATATCGCCGCAAGGTTAATTCCTCACTCCGCATACAACAATGCTCTTAAGCAAACATCTATTTTTCGATATAAATTACACAATATCTCTCAATATTCTATCCTTAACACACTGGTTTCAGTTAATAATATCTTTTTAATATCCATACGCATATACATATATCATATTTTTTTGTCTATGCAAGATAAAAAACACAAAACAAAATTATTTAAATATTCTAAATTTAAAACAATAAAAAAAGGGGCAAAATCGCCCCTTTAAAAATTTTATAATCCATCATTCTGGATAGTCACCATCACCAGGTATACCTAATCCCAAAGCTGCCACTATAACCATAATAACAGCAAACGCAAAAAATCCAGGACTAACTTCACCTTGATTTGAATCACGTAGTTCTCTAACAAGCGCATCGCTATTATCTATCAGTTGAGCCTCCCCTCCACTTGATGAATCGCAATCCGCACACCATTCATTATATGCCTTAAGCAATGGATCATCCGAATTTCTGGTACATGAACTACACCTACTATCATCACTTTGACTCAAGAGATAATCCATAATATCTTCTTTTTTGTTTACATATCCTGCAACAAAACCGTAGACAGACTTAGGTAAATTACTAAAGCCAAAACACGTTACTTCAAGACCGGCTTTTGCTTTTCTTGAAAAACCAACAGCATCCATCATAGGAACATTACCATCCTTTACATTTCCCATAAGTGATCGTGTTCGTTTACTAAACTCATACCTGTTCCCATCAACATCCAAAAACAGATCTCCATCCTCACATTGCAATACCCCGCGACCGATTATGACTAGGTTATCGCTTGCTAATGTCTGCTCATTTGCAAAAGAACTTATAGCCAAACAAACAAACATAATAAAAAAATAACAAACTTTGTTTTTCATAAATACATAAAAATAAGGTTAAATAATTATACAAAATCATGGACATAATAACACTATTTTACAAAAAGTCAATATTTATTTGACATTTAGACAAATAAATGATAATATCCAAATGATATTAAATTATTTTATAACTTTTTAAATTATTTATCATGAAACACATTGGATTCAACAGATTGGGAGATCCAATCTATCGTGGCAAAGATGGTGAAACTATTGAAGTCCACAAAGACAGGCTTGGTATTACTCGTTATCGTGACAAAAATGGTAGAGAGCTGGGTTATTATAGCACAAGACTAGGACGAGTAGTAGAACCTTAACAACATTGAATCGATAAAGGAAATGAACACCTCTGAAAAAGGTGAAGCATAACACTATTAACAAAAAAACTCGCAACTTTATTGTTACGAGTTTTTTTATATCAATTGTTAATAGAGAATAACATTTTACAAAAAAAGAATTATTTCTTCATTTTTCGTAATTTATTCCATTCTTTTTTCACTTCACGACTCAGTTCATTGCCACCTTTTAAATATATACGAACCAATTCTTCAGCTTCTGGATGTTGAAACATTGCCAACACCACTTCATCTGAAAGAGCTTCATATTCACTATATACAGTCAAAAGTTCCTTAACGTTAGGCATCTTAAGCATCGCCAATTCAAGTGATGGAGGGAGCATCCTATACTCCAAAAGCACCTCCAAACACTTTCCGGCATTTGGAAGTTGAAACATCTCCAATACCTCTTCATCTCGAAGCCTCTTTCCTTGTTTCAAATAATTGTAAACAAGCTCTGGAGCATTTTCCTGTTTAAACATGGAATTTTGTTTTTTAGATGTACTCATAAATTCAATCGTCGGTTATAATGCATCGACACATCGCTACTAATAATTTAACAAAATAGTTTCTAAAATTTTTTGTTTGTCAAAAACTTTTATATGCGTACGGTTCATTTCCTACTAACATCATATAGATAATATACAAAACTGCATACCAAAAAAAACATTATAATAGCTAGTGCTGTAAAATTTTCTGTAAAATATTCTTCCAAATATTCTTCACTCAAATCTCCGGCTATAAATTGAATTTGACTGTTTTTATTAACAGTGAAATATGTTACTAATAACCCATCAGCAGGTTTAATAATATCTCTTCCACCATGAGTTAAACTATTCGCATATACACGATTTAAAGAATACCGAACTGAATCCATTTCTACAAAAAAGATGCCATGTTCACTTTGTATTCTTCCAACCCCTATACGCTCAACCTCTGCCGGTTCCTCAAACCATTTACAACTAACAAAACATAAACAAATGCAGATAATGGCTGCAAAAAACAAAAAATTCTTTTTCATAATAACACAAAAATTAATTACACAATTATATCATTTTGCGTAGATTATAAAAATATTTTGTAAAAATGCAACAATTTCTTTATCAAATATTATTTGCTTATTTCAGCATGTTAATCCATCATCCCCTTACTGAAAAAAATAATTATATTCAATTTTTAAATATACCAGAAGAAAAAAACTAAACCACCTATATCCCCTGTTAACTTTTATTGACAAGGGGTTTATTTAATAATAAAATTGCTTCAGATAAATTTTTATAATAAAAAGAAAGGCTAAATAATGGAAAAGAAAAATAAAACATTGAATTCTTCAGTAAAATGCAATTGTGATAAAAATTGCAATTGTGGTTGCCAAGAAAGTAAAGAGTGTACATGCAACACCTCTTGTCAATGCAAATGTAACTGTTGCTGCAAAAACAAAAAATATTTACTAAAATTCATCGCAATTGTTATTATATTTCTAGCAGGCATGGGATTTAATGAGTTATTACATTGTATGCATTGTCCAAGCAAAAACATTCGCCATTTTGCAGAAATGAAACACAATTTTCCAAAACACAAACCTCTTCATTCATTTTCTGATGACCGCGGAAATAACATAATCATAATTAACACAGATGGTAGTCATAGACCTGAACATTTTTTCAAACATCCGAAAGATCTCACTCAAAAAAATCACCATAAAGAAAAACAAAAAACTAAAGAACAAAACATGCACCAACCAGAATAAAATATTTTACTATAAAAATCTTAATTATCAAACGCCTATTTTAGGCGTTTTTTATTTTTTTAATGTTTTATTGTTTCTTTTATGTTATAATGTTACTATATATAATATAGGAGGTAGCTCATGAAAGAAACAGTTTTTTATACATTTCCTAAAAACTATTGGTGGCTTGGTTTTAATATTCTTGGTTTGCTAGCTATAATTTCGTGCATTATAAAATGCCCAGCTTGGCTTCTTTGGTGGCAAGTACAAACCTTGTTTATCGTATTTTCATTATCATTAATTATTTGGTGTTATAAATATGCCAGTAAACGAACAATGGCTGTTTATGATGATGATACAATAAAAATTGATCATACAAATCCCATAAAATGGAAAGATATTGCATTCGCTGAAGAACGAATGGTACGTTGTTGCGGAAAATTAAGAAAAGTAATTGTTTTAATTCCTCATGATAATATCGATTACAAATACAATTTTTTACAACGTCATAATGGAGAATTCACCCCTTTTTCAATACCTTTATATGGAATACTTTCTAAAGAAGATGAAGAAAAAATGGTAAATTTAATTGCTCGTAAAGTTGGATTAAAAACAATAAAATAGGCTCATCTATGCGAAAAGACCTTTATATATTTCGCCATGGCGAAACAGATTTAAATTTGCAAAAAAAAATTCAAGGTTCAGGAATGGACTTTGATTTAAACGGAACAGGTTTAAAACAAGCAACTGAATTATGCGATAAATTCACAAACATACCATTAGAAATAATTTTTTCTAGTCCGCTAAAAAGAGCTATCCAAACAGCTGAAATCGTTGCGCAACATAAAAACATTAGCATAATTGTACAAGAAAATTTAAAAGAATGCTTTTATGGCGAAGCAGAGGGAATGTATGTAACCGAAGTTCAAAAAAAATATCCTGATATTATCAACAATTGGAGCAATCCAAACGTATGGAACATAAAATATCCCCATGGAGAAACTAAAAAAGAAGCATTAGACAGAGTTTGGAATGAAATAAATCAAATAAAAAACTCTTCATTTAATATTATAGGAATAGCTATACATGGTGGAACCATGAGTAGTTTACTTAATTATCTCCATTTTGGATTTGACTGTATCGGTAATTGTGCAGTAGTTCATTTAGTTAACGATAACAATGAATGGTTTGTTGAAGGGAATTTATTTTAACAAAAAAAGACTATTTACCCAAATAGTCTTTTTTTTCAAATCTAATCTTTTGACAATGTATACAAGTCATAAATAAATGCTACTGCAATTATCACAAGAAATATAATCACAGCAGATACAATACAAGCAAGAAAATTAAGAATCCAATTCAATAAGGAATTTTCAATACCAAAAGGTATATCAGAAATAAAAGCCAAAAAAATGGCTACTCCCATAAGAATATAATTCAAAACTCTAACCTTTGGATTACTATCGGCTAAAAATCTTCTACTTACTGTTGGCGAAAAACATGTAAGTATTGCCAACAAAATAGTTACACCAAGAAAAAATAAATAATTCCCCATACGTAATAATTTTAATAAATAATAAATAATTGTCGACTACCCGTATCATAAAAATATCTAAAAGTAAATATATAAAAAAGAAAACATTATATTTTATTATTTTAAAACGAAAAAAACCGCCCCGAGAGGCGGAATTTTAATATTTACTTTATCAATAAAATTTCATAGCAAATGAACATTGACCTGTATCTATTTCATTTTCATCAACACAGCGACAACCTTGAGTTGCAACATTAACTCTCATTGGAATTTCGTGTTTCTTTGTATTTCCAACAACACCATATCCGAATTTTGAATACTTCGATGCAGAATAAGCTTCGTCTTCACCAGCATACACATTATCTGCACCAGTATTATTTGTACCTGATCCACCAGCCTTTGTAATAGGTGCACCGGTATTAGCTGTTGCGCCACCATTTTCTGAAGAAACAACCACAGCAATCAAATCAGGAGATCTACCCCAATCAGCTGTAGCCAATGCCAAACAAGTATCACGAGAAATACCGCCTAATTCAACAACAGCCGCAGTTTGACAACCATCTTCAACATTCTCATCACTAATACAGTCTGTATCCAATTTATTACTTGTAAACACATTAATTAACCCACCACCATGAGGATTCATAGTTTTTTGAGGATTATTACCTAATTCTCCTGGAAAAGCACCAATTGACATAGCTGTCTCATTGTCCAGACCTTCATAAGTTTCTTGTTCACCATAAGCAGATTTTAAATTGTTGGATATTTCTGTAATAAGAGCAACTGTCCTATTTGCATTATAACGAGTAATCATATATTGGTATCCATTAAGAGCACCAACAGATAATACCGCCATAACACCTAATACACAAAGCATTTCCAACATGGAACGACCGGATTGGTTATCTTTCATAATTTTTCTCCTAAATAATCATAACTACAAACTACTATACAACAAAAACGTTGCTAGAATCTTAACATTTTTCTATTTCTTACGTTTTTTTGCTTTTAACAACAATTGTTGCCGCTCATTACGTTTTTTATACCAAATATCTTTCATACTTTTTTGATATTTAATTTCTCTTTCTTTTCGCATAACTTCAACTTGAGGATCTAAAATCTCATCCTTTAATTCTGTTGGTACACAAACAAAAAATTGCGTATCTGAAGTAATTTCTAAAGGTCGACAATATGAATTTTTTATCTCAGCATTAGAAGGAACAAATCTCCTATCCTTCAAAGATGAATACCCAGCCAATTTCTCTAAAGTTTCATCATCAACAATACGAGGACCTATATTTTTCTGTTTACGTTTTTTTTCACGTTTATAATGTTTTATAATTTCTCTTTCTGTTCTAGCCTCAATCTCTTCTATTGTTGGTAAATATGAATATGCAGGATTATTCATTTTACGATTCTTTGCTAAAACCTCATTTGAAAGATGTCCAACACCAAACATAACGACAGGACCATCATGTTCTTGTACCGCCTTATCTCTCATTTCTCCAAATTTATTGCGCTCTGTAAAATCCGTCTTTAATCCATATGCTTGATCAACATATATAACAGCCTTAAAAGATGGGTTATCTCTTGCTAATAACGGAACAATTATTCCTATAGGAAGATTATACAACTTTACTAATGTATTTTCAGGTAATTTAATTTTTTCCATAGACAAATATTGTTTTCTTCTAAAGCCATGCATCCTTCCCCATGAATCTAAAAATGGTGTAGAGAAAAATACCACTAACAATATCTGTAACAAAACAATCTGCCCAAACAAAATAATCTTATTTTTATATGTTAATAAAAATACATCCATCAACTTCACAATAAATATAGCAAAAAACATTTCTAATGGTATTAAATATCTGAAAATAGAAAAGAAAATAGACCAAACCAAATAAGATATTAACATATAAACAGAAGTAAACCGATTTATGTATAAATCAAAAAAAGCCACTTTTTTTCTCTTAAATATCAATACAACTAGTGCATAAATAGCAAAAATCCAGGAAATGGTATAGAATATTGCCCCTCTTTTATCAGTAAAACGAATTTCTGCAGCCCTCTTTTCCCATAAATAAGGATAATACAAAAACTCATTCCAATCTGGCATATATCTTCTATCATGGAAATTTGCATCATCAAAATATTCAGATTTAAAAAATGTATTCATAAAAGGTAAAATCGGATTTCCATAATTTACATAATTTTCATACATAAAATAACCATAAATAAGCACACATCCAATAAAACCACCTAAAATATAAGCGCCTATAGATTTATATGGGTTATTTAAATGTTTATAGAAAATAAGCATCGTAAAACCAATAGCAAAAGAATAGGTTAAACTCGTTTGTTTCAAACCTAAAGCCAATCCCATTAAAATACCAATCCAGAAAAACTTATATGTTTTTTGAAGTTCCGGATATAATTCTAGTTTTAATATATAATATACACTAAGCATAATCATAAATGCTATCGGCACTTCATTTGTTGAAGAACCTGCCTGAAACCATGTAGCTTGACCAGTAATTGCAATACCCATAGCTAACACAACACAAAAAACATTTCGATATGATTTTTTATTGAAAAATAGCAGAACTATTTTCTGAAAAGAAAAAATCAGAGCTCCAAACCACAATCCTTGCAAACCATGAATAATTGATGGATAATCATTCAAATACTTGATCATTAAATATAAAGGTAAATCTATCAAAGGATTAAAAAACGAATTTATTGAAGCCAATGGAACAACAATATCATACCCATCTCCATCCCAAAACTTCCATGGATTATATACATGGTAGTTTTGAAAATCCCATAAAAAATCATATTTATTTATGGCACAAACAACGGCACCAAATATCAACCAAAAAGATAACCAAAAAATATTATTATGAAAAAAATCATTAATTTTTTCTGCTGTAAAATCTTTTTTTATAAACATAATATCACCTTCAAAAATCTAATTGAGAAAATCATAAAAAACTTCATTATTATCTGGTTTTATCAAATCATCATTTTTTAAACTTTTTCTTGGAAAACAAATATAATACTCAACATCTAAATTGCCTTTTATTGTATCACAAGACATTTTTTGCTGAATTTCTTCAAATTCCTCCTCTAACAAAGAAGCAAAATAAAAATCCTTTTCTTTACTAAAAAATATATTTTGTTCCTTTATATATATAATAACAATATTATCACCATATTTTTTACGAATATCTTCCCGTATCGTATGAAGTTTAGTAAAAGGAACTCTTTCTGAATATTTTTCAAAAGGATGCTTATAACTAAGTACAGACAAGGTATTATTATATTTGGCTAACAAAGGAATTAAAAAAGCCGTTGGTCGGTTATTAAAAATAACTAAACTATCATTAGGAATCAATATCGGATCAATCTCCATATATACATTTGAATCATCTTTTTTTAGTTTTGGCCATTGAATACTATACACAGGAGTAGATACCAAAATATATCCAATGATCAACAAAAGACTTATATAAACATACAGCACAAAATCTTTTTTAATTTTTATACTAGAACAAATCTTAACAAAAAACAAAGCAGATAACATCTCAATTACAATTGAATATCTGGTTATTCCAAAAAAAATCATCCATAAAATATAGGCTATTAATAAATATAACAACGTATATAAATTCAATGAATTCTTAAAAAACGTATTTTTTTTCAAATGAAAAATTATATATATAAAGAACATTACAAAAGAGCTATAAAATATCCAACCACGTTTATCATAATAAAATATTTCGCCTGCATTTGTTTCTAAAATAAACGGATAATACAAAAATTCCCAACCTTTAGGAATAAAGCGATGATCAATTAAACTAGTGGTCCCGAACCACTCTGTAGAAAACAAAGAATTTAATGCTGGTAAAAAAGGATTTCCATATTTTACAAAATACTCATACATAAAATATCCGTTAAAGATCAAATAACCACATATTCCCCCCAAAATATAAAAAATTATATATTTTATAGGATTATTTAATCTTTTATATAAAAACAATAAGGAAACTCCACCTGCAACAATATAAGAAAAACAAGTTGGTTTCAAAGCAAGAGCTGTTCCTAGAAAAAGACCAAGAAAAAAGAATTTATAAACTTTTTGAATATCTCTATATTTTATGTATTTCAAAGTAAAATAAATACCAGTCAATACAAAAACAGATATTTGAACTTCATTTGTTGATGATCCTGCTTGAAACCATGTTGCCTGTCCAGTTGCACCAATCAATACCGCTAAAACGACACATAAAACATCTAACAACTTCTTATTATCAAAAAATAAAAAACAAATTTTCCAAAATAAAAAAAGTAATAAACCAAACCATAATCCCTGCATTGCAAATATAAATGCAGCATTACTATTAAAGTACTTAATCAAAAGATATAAAGGAACATCCAATAAGGGATTCAAAAGAGAATTCATTTCTCCCGGTAATCCATAAATTTTATATGCAGATGTATCTTCCCAAAAAGCCCAAGCATTATAGTAATGATAATTCGCAATATCCCAGAAGAAATCATACTGATTATATGCACACAACAATGCTCCGATAAGTAAAAGAAATACCAGAACAATAAAATCATTCGTCAAAAATTTATACAAAGTTGATGCTGATATATATTTTTTCAGATTCTGCATAAAAACACTCCGTCAGATGCTCTGCGGAGTGTAAAATTTCATCAACCAGTTGTCAATTGGTAATATACATTATTCAACATTTCATTTATTTCAGATTATAAAAATCATCTATAAATTCCTATTCTGCAGCCAATAATTCTGCCTCCTGCATCAAATTGAGCTGAGATAATGTTTTCATAATATTTTCTTTATTACGTTTTTTTATTGGTTTAATAGGGCAACCAGCATATACAGTCCATGGTTCAAATTTATAGCGAGAAGGAACAAAGCTTAAAGCTCCAATAGTAACTCCTTCAGGAATATCATTATCTGGCATAATAACTGAATTCGCACCAACTCCTGTAAATTTACCTAATGTTACATTTCCTTTAATTTCTTTAACTATCGGTAAAGAATGAGTAACTAATTCATTTACATAATCATTACTAGATAACCAAACTCTAACACCTGATGAAAGAGAAGAATAACTTCCCATTGTAAATTTATACTTTCCATCACCTCCAGCAATATATGTACCCGGAGCTATTTCACAATCATCACCAATATCACAAGCTGATGAAATTCGGCAAAAATCTGCTATACGAACATTATTACCAATATTCATTAAGTCCGGCTTTTTTATAATAACATAATCACCTTGAGTAAAATTACTTCCTACTTTCATATTGTTTCTCCTTATTACTATTTGTTTATATTTGACAAACAAATAAGAAAAAAAGCAAATCACTTAAAATTTAAAAATATTACAATTAAAGATCTTTAGAAATTTCTTCTGTTACTTTATTTGCATCGCCAAAAAGCATTATCGTATTTGAAGCAAAAAATAACGGATTATCAACTCCTGCATACCCCTGCGCCATACTTCTTTTTACCACAACAACAGTTCTTGATTTTTCTACTTCTAAGATTGGCATTCCAAAAAGAGGAGAATTTACATCACTTTTAGCAACCGGATTAACAACATCATTAGCTCCAATAACATAAGAAACATCTGTTGTAGAAAACTCATTATTAATATCAGCCATCTCAAAAACATTTTCATAAGGTATTTTGGCTTCTGCCAACAAAACATTCATATGTCCGGGCATTCTTCCGGCTACAGGATGAATTGCAAATTTAACTTCTACATTATATTTCTTTATCAAAATATCCATTAAATTTTTTAATGAATTTTGCGCCTGAGATGCAGCCATACCGAAACCTGGAACAATAATAACTTTATTTGAATTACTTAATAGAAAAGCAATTTCAGAAGGTGTTCCTATTTTTACACTTTCTAACATTGAAGACTTTATATTTACATCAAAAGAATGAGTTGGCCATAATACCTTCAAAATAGATCTATTCATAGCTTTAGTCATAATAAAAGAAAGAATAGCTCCGCTAGACCCAATCAAAGTCCCCGTAATTATAAGTAGCAAATCATTAACTGCTAAACCAACAAAAGCCACCGCACATCCGGAAAAAGAGTTTAATACAGATATCACAACGGGCATATCAGCACCACCAACAGGTATTGTCATACTAATTCCCAATAAAACAGAACTTATTATTAACAGATTTAGTAGACTATCTGTCATAAGATAATGATACGCAAAATATACTACTAGACCTAAAAATATCAAATTCAACCATTTAACAGCAGTTAAATTATATTTAAGATAATTTTTTAATTTTGCATAAGCAACAATTGAACCACTAAACGTTATCAAACCAATAATAATACTAATTACAGAAATCAGAGAGCCTCCCTTCATAGAATATATTTCTGACAATACAATTAAAGCTGACGATAAACCACCCAAACCATTTAAAAGAGCAACCATTTGCGGTAATTCTGTCATTTTCACTTCATGCCCTGCTCGACATCCCACAAATATTCCACACAATATAGTAATATATATCGCTAATGAATTAAGATTTACATCAACAGATAAACATGTTGCTATACTTACAAACATAGAAAATATCGCTAAAAAATTTCCGTTTCTTGCTGTATTAGGGGAAGATAGACTATATATTGCAATCATAAATAAAACAGCACATAACAAATAAATCAACTGCACAACCATTTATTTTTCCTTTTTCTTAAAGAGTTCCAACATTCTTTCTGATACAACAAATCCCCCCATTAAATTAACGGTTGCTAAAAATATCGCACATAAACTTAATATTAAGACAAATACATCATCAGTATTTCCCGCAATTTTACATGCTGCAATAATAACTATCCCACTTATTGCATTTGTAACACTCATTAAAGGAGAATGTAATGAAGGAGAAACTCTCCAGACAATAAAATATCCCAAAAACAATGCTAAAACAAATATAGTCAAAAGGTAAATAAACATATTTATATTCCTTTATTGTCTTGAATTAAAATTTTCGACCAAACTTCATCGTCTTTTAATAACTCATCCCATCGAGATAATAAATTATATATATTCCTAGAAAATAAACCACTTGCAGAATATGCAACATCTGCCGCTAAATGCACAGAGCTAAGTATTTTTACATTATCTAAAATTTTCACACTATTTTCTAATCCACCTTCAACATTTCCATTTGCCATATCAATAATTATTGAACCTAAAGGCATTTGTTTTAACATCTTTAATGTTATCAATTGGGGTGTATAACCATTTGAGGAATATGCAGATGTAATCAAAATATCAATATTTTTGAGTATATTGAAAATATTATCATTAGAAGAAATTATAAATTTAGCGCCTAAAGACATAACTTGCTCAGCAGTTTCTGCACGAACATCACTAGCATATACAATAGCACCCATCCTTTGTAAAGTAGCAATTGCTTGTAATCCAGCAACACCTACTCCCAACACCAATGCTTTTAAGGCTGGCACAGTTCCAGCAGAAGTCATCATCAGAGGTACAGACTTATTTTGCATATTCATCGCAATTAATGCTGCTTTGTAACCGGCTAAATTATTTTGAGATGATAGAATATCAATATCTTGTACCCTTGATAATCTAGGTAACTGGTCTAATGCCACTATCTTTACTTTATACTTTTTTATAATAGATAATTGTTCATCTTTACTCATATTACTAAAATTAGCAATAATCCATAAATCTTTATGTAAATATTTGTATTCCTGTTCAACTGGAGCATTAATTTTTACAATAATTTCTGATTTTTTATATACATTTGTAGCATCAGTAAATAATTTCGCTCCATTTTTTATATAATCTTCATCAGAAAAACCAGCTTTAATTCCCGCATTTTTTTCAAAATATACTTCATGCCCCATCTTAGTTAATAGATGAACGGTTTGGGGAACAAGTGCTACTCTATATTCCCATTCCCATTTTTCTGCCACAAAACCAATAATCATATTAACCTCATAAAAAGCTTGCAAAAATAAAGTGTTTATCCTTATATAATAACTATATAAAAAACGCAAAGAGGACCTAAAACAAATGATTAGTCTATGGCAACTATATTTTACTTTTTTTAAAATGGGTATTTTCACATTTGGAGGTGGTTATGCAATGTTGCCCCTCCTAAAATCAGAAGCTGTAGATAAATACAAATGGATAACGGAAGAAGAACTCTTAAACTATTATTCAATTGGACAATGCACTCCGGGAATTATAGCTGTAAATGCCGCTTCCTTCATAGGTTATAAAATGAGAAAATTCTGGGGATTAATATCCGCAACATTAGGAGTGATATCCCCTTCAATAATAATTATCATTCTCATAGCTAGTTTACTTCAACCACACATGAATAATCAATATATTCAATGGGCTTTTGGTGGAATAAGAGTCAGTGTAATTGCATTAATAATAAACACTGTATATGATATGTGGAAAAAAGGTATAAGAAAGAAAAGAGATTATACTGTTTTCATCATTTCTTTATTTTTATTAATAACATTCAACTTATCTGCAATAACCATTGTCATATTAGCTACAATTAGTTCATTTATTCCGTTTCATAAGGAGGAAAAATGATAGTTTATTGGTTATTATTTATCGAATTTTTTCAAATTGGTTTATTTGCCATCGGCGGCGGACTTGTAACTATTCCTTTTTTATTTAATTTAACAGAACAATATACTTGGTTTAGCACTAAAGAATTGGTGGATATGATTGCCATATCTCAATCAACTCCGGGCCCCGTTGGAATAAATATGGCAACATATGCTGGTTTTAATGCAATAGGAATAACCGGAGGAATCTTGGCAACTTTAAGCTTAGTATTACCATCCATAATAATCATATATTTTTTTGCTCAAATATTAGATAAATGGTCATGTAATTTTCATGTCCAAAATATCTTAAAAAATATCAGACCTGCCGTTCTAGCATTAATATTATTTGCAAGTTACGACATTGCAACTGTTTCAATTACAAACTACAAAACCAGCATTCTGCTGATAATTTTAACAATAACCATGCATTTTTTCAAAAAAAGTCCTATCTTATATATAATAATTTCAGCAATAGCCGGAATAATTTTGCAAATATAAAAACTTGAATTTTTTATTAAAACAATATAAAAATGTAAAAGTTTAGTACAGAAAGAGGTTTATTATGAATGAACAAGATACA
The DNA here is from genome assembly GCA_045577985.1 of Alphaproteobacteria bacterium. Taxonomy (GTDB): domain Bacteria; phylum Pseudomonadota; class Alphaproteobacteria; order RF32; family CAG-239; genus RUG410. Next base: position 1,995 of record JAZNJJ010000039.1, on the reverse strand, counting down.
GTTTATGATGTTGTAGGCATTGGCAATGCAATTGTAGATGTATTAGCAAAAGTTGGAGACACATTTTTAAAAGAAAGAAATTTACCCAAAGGATGTATGACCTTAGTTGAGGCCTCAGAAGCAGGTAAAATATATGCAGATATTATACCGGAAAGAGAGGTTTCAGGAGGCTCTGCAGCTAATACGGTTGCTGGAATGGCTTCGCTAGGTGCTGACTGTGCATTCATTGGAAAAGTTCATGATGATGAATTAGGACAACTTTTCAAAAGAGATATTGGAGCAGCCGGAATAGATTGCTTCACTCCTCCTTTGGAAGAAGGAGCAGCAACCGGACGAAGTATTGTTTTAGTAACACCTGATGCTCAACGTTCTATGTTCACATATTTAGGAGCTTCCCGAAAATTAACTGTTGAAGATATTGATGAAAAACTAATTAAAGAATCAAAAATCACATTTATTGAAGGATATTTATGGGATGAGCCAAGTGCTCATAGTGCAGTCATAAAAGCTTGTGAATTAGCTCATAAACACAAACGACATGTAGCATTTACAGTATCAGACAAATACTGTGTAACAAACCACCGTGATAATATGCTTGATTTAATACAAAATCACGTAGATATACTATTTGCCAACGAAGAAGAACTAAAATCTTTATTTGCAACAGATGATTTTAATGAAGCCCTCGATTTAATCAAACCTATGGTTGAAATAGCCGCAATAACTAGAGATGCAAGAGGATCTGTTGTTGTAAATGGAAGGGTAAAAATTTTCGTTGAAGCTGAAAAAATGGAAAATGTTGTCGATTCGACTGGAGCGGGAGATTTATACGCTGCCGGATTTTTATACGGAATGGTTGAAGGTAGAAGCTTAGGAACATGTGCAATGATTGGAAGTATTGCTGCCTCTGAAATAATAAGTCATTATGGTGCTAGGCCTGAAGTTTCACTAAGAGGATTTGTGCGCAACAAACTCCTACAATATGGCAAAAAAGCATAATAAATAATTATAAAAACAAACCTTAAAATTCCAAATCATATTTAAGGTTTGTTTTTTATCTATTAAAAATATTTCCACGCAACTGTACAAGAATTATTCTTTCTACAATTACGACACCCGTCCGCTGCAGCAGCAACATTCATTGGTAAACCTAAAACATCTCCTCCAGAACAAGCTACTACATTATTAACATACCTACTTCCTCTACATATATTAGTCTTGAAAGAATCTGGCTGAGAAGTTATACCATCTACTGTTGCTGTAAGATAGCTACTAACAGCCATAGCATGAATCCCTATTAATCCAGTAGTTTCATTTCCTCCCCAATCATGTGTAGCTAGCGCAATACAAACATCATATGGTAAACCTCTATAAACAACCATAAAAGCTTTATTTCCTGGAATAATGGTTTTATATTCAACAGCCCCCACATAAACATTACCATTATATGTATTAGTTAAAATACCGGAAGTATAATCGGTTCCCAATTCATCAGGAATAACTCCCATTTTAATTGCTGTTTTATTATTTAGTCCTGCATAGGTAGTATGCCCCGCATAAAGAGTACGAATATTATTTACAATTTGCGAAATTTGATCAATAGATTTGTTTATTTTGAATTTACTCATCGCCTTTGAGTAACCAGCAATACCGCCTACAGATAATACGCCGATAATCGCCAAAACTCCAAGCATTTCGATCATTGAACGACCTGATTGAGTGTTGGTTCTACACATTTTATTCATATCAAACTCCCTTCAAATGTCCGAAAAAAAGGATCCTTTTTTTCGTACATTTTTTAGAGCGTAAATATTTTTTTAACATATTGAATTTATGATAAATGAGAAAAAAGAAAAATAGTAAATTTGTGTCCGAAAAAAGGGATCCCTTTTTTCGTACATTTTTAGAATAAATTTTAATTTAGATAACAAAAAAGCCACCTCTCGGTGGCTCTCAATTGGTGGGCGCTGAGAGGTTCGAACTCCCGACCCTCTC
>JAZNJJ010000038.1:0-2950 GCA_045577985.1 Alphaproteobacteria bacterium | reverse complement strand
ATAGATGAAAATAAAAAAATTTATATACTTGATTGTTACCGAGAACGACTAGAATTTCCTTCTTTAATCAGAAAAATAGAACAAAAACATTATGAAGCTATGCAGAATTATACAAATGCAAAAATAGAAACATTAATTGAAGATGCATCTTCAGGTGTACAAGCTATTCAACAGCTTAAAACTAAAAATAGAGAATTTAAAATTATTCCTATAAAACCAGTTGTAGATAAAATTAGTCGGCTTGAGGGAGTATCGCCGTATATAGAAGATGGAAGTTGTTTATTTCCTGCATTGGTTAGCAGTTGGTGGAAAGATTTTAAGGATGAATTATTAATGTTTCCAAATTCCGTATTTAAGGATCAATGCGATGCCTTAAGTCAAGGGATTGATTATTGCGCTACAAATTTGATCGCTAAAACTAAATTTTATTGGAGTCGCATAGTCTGAGAATAAGTTAAAATAAAGCATTTTTACCTTGAAAAATAATACCTTACTCATTAAAATGAGTACTAACTGAACATAGGAGCTACTGTAATATGGATGATTTTGAAGAGTACAAAAAACAAAATGAACCAGAAAAATATAAAAAAGCGGAAAACTGGAGCGTTGCAATCGGTCTGCAACAAGTTGACGGTTTAACTCCTTCAAAATATCTTATAGAAGTAGCTAAAGACAATATTGAAGGAAAAATCTCTATTGACGAAGCAAATGAAGAGATTGCCCGTTACTATAAACAAAATCCAGCAAAAACACTTAAAGAACATAATGAAAAAGAAGCAGATGAAGTTTCAGCTCGTATCACAAAACTTTTAAGCACACATACTTTTTCATTTAGTCCTGCTGAACTTATTTCCATTCATAAAGTTCTATTTACAGGAATATTAGATAATGAAATTGCTGGTAAAATCCGTACATACGATATAACTAAAGAAGAACCTATCTTGAATGGAGATAGTGTTATTTATGGTCGCTCTGATAGTTTACGTGAAACTCTAGATTATGATTTCGCACAAGAAAAAAAATTCATTTATAAAGGGTTATCTATAACAGAAAAAGTTGAGCATTTAGCAAAGTTTGTATCTGGTATATGGCAAATTCATCCTTTTGGAGAAGGCAATACGAGAACAACAGCTGTCTTTGTTATTAAATATCTTCATACACTGGGTTTTGATACTAATAATGATTTGTTTGAAAAACATGCTAAGTATTTTCGTAATGCTCTAGTTAGAGCAAATTACCAAAACTTAAGAAAAGATATTCCCTATACAATGGAATTCTTAAATAAATTTTTTGGAAATCTACTATTAGGCGAAAATAATGTATTAGACAATCGTGAAATGCAAATAAAAGATGTAAGTAAAAAAGAAGAAAAAAGTTCACAGAAAAGTTCACAGAAAAGTTCACAGAAAAGTTCACAGAAAATTATTGATCTTATTCGTCAAGATCCCAATATTACCACAAATAAAATGGCTGAAACTCTTGGTGTGTCTAGAAGAGCGATAGCAAAACAAATAGCGATACTAAAGGAATTAGGTAAAATTCGTCGTATCGGTCCAGACAAAGGCGGTTATTGGGATGTAGTTAAAGGATAATAAAATGCAAATAACATTCGATCATGTAAATCAAGCTTTAAGTGTTGCGAAATCTAGTTATGATATTTCTCAAGATATCTGTCTTTACCAAGAAAATTGTAAAGCCTTAAATAGTATGGATTTAGCATATATTTGTAAACAACTACAGCAAAGTATAAATGCTCATGGTCAGTCCATAAAAGAACTTTCTCTAGTTACAAACATTACAGTTATGTATTATCAGGAATTGCCATTCCATATTGCTTATGGTTCTTTGAGTTATATTACACAAAATATTCCTATGTATGTGGCCTATGAACAATTAAAAGGTAAAGCTTTTGAAACTTTACTAACAACTGTTATTAAACAAATCAGCACAAACAAATTATAATTTCAAATATGCAAATTTTCTAATTTGATACATTTTTGTTCTTGAGCATCATATAAAAATGTATCTTTAAATTTAGAAATAAATTTTTGCTTATAAAGTTTATTTGTAAAATGACAATAATTACCTTTTGATACATCTGGTTTGTAAATTAATAAGAAACATTCGTTACAATTTTTGATGTATGTTTCATACTGTTTGTTCTTTTTATCAATTTCTGCTTGAAGTTCGTCGAATGGATCCTCCCGACTAAAACAACTATTATTTACACTGCATTCATATTTTCCATACATATCACAAAATGAGCTTATCGAAATATTCAAATACTCATTTTGAACGCAAATGCTAGATTTAACAAGACCAGGCCATTTTTTTAATTCATTCAACCGTGCATCTATAATTTTCTCTAACTTCGATTTAACTTCTTTTTTATTAAAAATATCAATAAATCCTGGATTATACCATGCATCTTCTATATCTTTATATGTCTTTGCTTGCCATATTCTTCTATCCCATTTATCTATTACAATAGAAATATCCAAATTATGTTTATTTTTAGCATAACAACAAACTTGATTTCCTATTGTCATTAAATGCTGCAAAGCATTTCGATGTTTGCTTTTTGTCATATATTGAGTTATTTCTAAGCCAATTCTTTGATTTTTATGATCAAAAAAAATAAAATCTGGACTTTCAAATTCTTCATAATTTTTCAAACAGTAATTACTGAACCACTTTTTTCCTACTGAAGAGGATAAAAAACCATTTAAATATTCTTTTTCCTTAAGTTTCTTATTTTGTACCATTTAAACACATATATTTACAGTTGTTTATTTTTGTTAAAAATATTTTGTATTATAATCAGCAATAAAGATTCCTACAAATAAACTTTTAATACATTATTGCAAAAACAATTGATTAACTATTTATTTTATTTAAATAAATCTTATTCCAAAACTTTTATCTTAAAAATATTTTTGTATTGATTTAA
>JAZNJJ010000037.1:0-1848 GCA_045577985.1 Alphaproteobacteria bacterium | reverse complement strand
ATAAACTATACTTTCCATGTTGTGCTCCTTTTGCATTTTTGGTAATGCTCTTTTGGTTTATTTTTTTTTCTTATTCCATTTTGCAGCTAAATCCACGTTTCTGCAAAAGGTTTGCACAACATATTGTCTTAATTCTGAATTCTTAATTACAATGCCAAGTCTCCGTCTTTGATCCAGCCAATTTTGCGGAAAATTTTACCAAAAGCCCAACACAAAACCCCAGGCAAAACAAAACAAATCAAAATCAAACCGAGCCAGTTCATAAAATTAGGAGAAATTGCAGCAGCAACGTGGCGTCATTGGTAAAGAAGGACACTATGGACATGGAATAAATTATTCTACCTGTTTTGTTTTAATGTTGGATAAGCTGAGCCATGAATATATTCCCAAACTTCATTAAGTGTTCCATCTGAATTTGTATTAAGCAATGTTGCTGCCTCTGCAGTGGCGATGTCGGCGGCGAATTTGCTTTCAACCCCTGATTGCGTAATTCTTCCTGCATTATCTGCTTTACCAAAAATTTCTCTATTATTTGGTTCACAGTACCAAATATTAGTTAAATATGAAGTTTTCCCGGTGTTTTCATTTCCAATAAGAGCTCCAGCAACTCCATTAGTGCTTGAAACAGTTCCCATATATATACAGTTTTCTATCTTCCAAGTTTGTGTATTTGCCCAAGATTCACCTACAAGTCCACCAGCAGTTCCATTTTCACTTGAAATATCAGCGTACACAGCACAATTTTTAATAAATGCATCAGGTGTAAACTTATCGTCATTGACTCCATTATTTCCACCAAAGTATCCAACAAGTCCACCTGCATTACCAGAACCTTTATCAATAATTTCCACAGTTGACATTACATTTTGAATTGTAGTTCTATATGCCGACCGACATAACGCACCAATATATCCCTTATCATTTGTATTAGCAGTTATACTTCCCTTCAACACAAGATTTTTTACTGTACTATTATTAAATTTATAAAATAAACCACCTGCATTATTGCCAAACGAAGAAACATCTTCGTTAATTGTAATAGAATGCCCTTGTCCATCTATTGTAGAAGGATTTGTCACATCTAATTGGGAGAATTGCCACTTTCCACTTGGAATAACGATATCGTCGGTAAGTTTTATATTAAAACTATTTATTCCTTTAGTTTTAAGTTCTTGAGCAATCCAAAGCAAATTATCATAACTTTCCATTAAATAAACAGCAGTTCCCGTTTCTGTTTCTGGAACTTTACCTAAATATCCATACGAATCAACAAACCATTTCTTGTCATACTCAGCTGGAGTTACATTAAATTGTTTTACAAGACTATTTGATAACGTTAATCCACTACCAGCTACAAGCACTTTCCGATTTGTATTGTATTCATTTGGCGTAATAGTAGCAATAATACCATTAGCCTCATCTGGTGTTGTAAGTGCTCCTGTAATTTTAATGTTTGCATTTGCATCCAAATAAACAGGTGATATTATATATGCAGAATCTGAAAGTGCTAATTCACTTTGAGTAGTAGAATTTCGTACATAAATTGGTCTAGTTTCAACTTGAAGACTTTGAATTACTACATTGGTAGAAGAAATACTTAATTTTGCATTATCAAATAACAAAATCTCTGAACCAAATTTATGAGCATCTGCTTCAGTTCCGTATTTATTATTTCGTATATTACCTTTTGTGATTGTAGGACTTACTTTTTCTAAATGGATTCCAGCACCGCCATCTCCTGCATAGTTTTCTTCAATTGTACCACCTTCCATTATGAAATTAGAATTTTTTACAAAAATACCACCACCATAGTTAGTTTGGTTATAAATATGTGTAGCATTTCCTTTA
>JAZNJJ010000036.1:0-3637 GCA_045577985.1 Alphaproteobacteria bacterium | reverse complement strand
AAAAGCCCCTTCCTAGGGGCAGCGACGAGTCAAGCAGCAATAGGCTTGAACGTAAGTGAAAGCGAGGGACTTAAGTCTCGGCTTGAGGACCTAGCCTTATAGGCTAAGAGCAAACCACCCGTTTGACGGGTGGTGCTGATTGGTTTTATAATGTTGAAGAACATAAATAAAGGTTAATGATTTGTCATTTCACTTGCTAATATTGGAATCAAAAGGCATCAAAGACTTAATCGAAGTGTTCCCTGTCTACCTATTTATTCATTATTTTTATAACTTCATCACAGTAATATTCATATGAATTTTTGGGATTCCAAGCAATTTTTTGTGATACAGCTTTTTTTGTTTCATCCCAATAAGTTGAATTGTCAATGTTATCCTCAAGATAAATAAGCCCTGCTATGTTATTTCCGCTACTTAGTTTTTCTGTTCTAAAACCATATTTACAGTTTTTGATTACATTTTTTTCAGCATAAATATTAGATTTATATCCTGCTCCAACACAAAAACCACTTTTATTTCTGTCAATACAATCATATAAATTATTATAAGCATGAACTGTACCATATCGAACTAACGGCAGACGACTCTTGCAATTATTAAAATAATTGTGATGAATAGTAACTTGTAATTTGCCTTCGTCCTCTGTATATTCTGGACCATATCCAATTAGCATAGTTTTGTCATGATTGTTAAATTCGCACCAAGAAATTGTAACAAACTGACTCCCTCGGCCAATATCAATGGCTCCATCATAAGTAACCCAATCTAATTCTCCTACGGGAGTTGTAACTTTATCGTACTCATAAGAATCTTCTCCTATTGTACAATGATCAATCCATATCCATTTTGAATTATCGATTGTGATATTGTCGTAAACGCTATTAAAATTATTCTCCTTAGATTGATACCATAACGGAAAATAATCTTCTGCATTCCATATTTTTAAATTACGAATAACTACATTTTCTTTGTTTGTAATATTAATTTCACCGTTTAAAATTGCTGCTTGTGAATTTTTTCCAATAATTGTTGTGTTTGAAGGAATATTGATTCTGACTTGCCTTTTTTGTGCGTTAAATAGATTTTGCTGAACATCATGTAATTCCGATTTTGAATCTTTTACACAAGTTTGAGCAAATTTCTGTTTATAATCTTCATAACTTGAATATTCATCTCCATATCCACAATTTACAATATAATCGTAGGGAGTTTTTCCTGCGTTTAAGTCGATAGCATTTGTAATGAAAATAATTCGTCGTTCAACTGTTTCAGAAAGTGCTTGTTTGAGTTTTTCGTAGGAATCAACATTGTCGTATATTTTTCCAGAATTATTTGGAGAATACCCACCATAATTTTTGGGAGAATTATGGGAATTTGCCCATCCGATAGGTCTGTCAGATAAATTTATTACCTTAAATACTTCTAGGCTATTTCCTATTAAATTTATAGATTCTGAATTAATATTTAAGTGTTCATCAGTATTTGTGGAATTACAGCCGAATATTGCAAAACATAAAAAAAGTAATAAACATTTTTTCTTCATATAACCTCAAAAAAATGCCTTAGAAAAAGCAAGACTAAAATCAGCAATTTCTAAGGCATATTAAAAATTTTATTGAATTACAGGTAACTTACCAGCACCAGCATTTTCTATTACATCAGTTTTTGCATCTTCTGCAGAAAGTGGAGTGTAGGTGTAGTAACTAGAAGGTGTCCAAGCTACAGATGAAGAAGAAACACCTGTATAATTGTAATCTCCTGTTGAATAAATTTTTCCAGGTTTTGAATTCTCCATCATTTTAGAGGCAATACTAATACCATCACCAAAATAATTTGCTTCAGAGTAGATTTTTGCATTGTAACCTACACCAAAACAGTAACTATTAGAACGACCATTTCCGTCTGTTGTATAATAGTTATTATATGCATGAACTTTTCCAAAGCGTACACGAGGTAATCGTTGTGTACAGTTCAAATAATAATTATTGTTAAATGTTACAGTCAAATGACCTTCATCACCTGTTTCACCATCACCACTTCCGATAATAGATGTTTTATCGTGATTTTTGAATAAACAATAAGAAACTGTTACATAGTCACTAGCATTTTTTACATCTAGTAAACCGTCGTAAGTTTGCCATTTGTTTTTTCCTGTTTCACCATCGCTTGGAGTAACTTTATCCAGATCTTCATCTTTCAAACAAATAGTATCTTCAAAAGTACAGTGGTCAATCCAAATATTTTTTGAATTATCAATTACAATACCGTCCCATTCTGCATTATAACCATCTCCACCTTCCATTTTAGGAAATGGGTCAAAAGCATCTTGTATAGTAAGATTTCTTAAAGCAATATTTGAAGCATCTTTTATACTAATTGTTCCGCCTTTTATACCAGAATTTTCTCCCAAACCAATAATTGTCGTATTTGAGGCAACTACTAAGTGAATTTGAGATTTCCATGCATCTTGAAGAACTTTTCTCACTGTAGCGATATCACCACTTTCATCTTCTGAACTTTTAACATTAGCTGCATATGTTCTTTTCCACTCTGCATAAGAAGAAGCTGTTATTTTTTGTCCAGAAGTTTTATTTGCGATAAACTCATCTAATTTTGTTGTACTTGTCGTGCCTGATGAAGGTAATCTTCCTTCTGTCATATCAATCATACCATCAAGATAAATAATACAATCTCCATTTTTTGCTTTAGCAATTAAGTCGCTACGAGATGAAACCGTATAAACAGTTTTTCCATTTCCACCAAAGCTTGAATTTGCACTTGTACTTGCCCAACCAGTTGGCACATCAGTTACGCGAATAGCTTTTTCAAGATCGGTTGGTGGATTATCTGGCTCACTTGGTGTACCTGTAGTTTCATAAGCAATTTTTATACCATAAATGTTTATTCCACTGTTTGATGAATATAGATAGTAAGTTCCTGCTGGAACATCTGAGTACACTAATTTTCCAGCAGTTAGAGGAGCTTCGTTGGTATCGTTGATAATACTGTCTGCTGTTGCCAAAACGAGCATTCGACCTGTTCCTGTAGAACTACTTGAAGCACAATAAACTGTAATATCACTTTTTTCTGTTGTTGTGAACTTTAACGCAGCACTTGAAGTACTTCCTGTACCGCCCAATTTAAGTCGCTTAGTAAAAGCAATTTCATCAATTGTTTTTGAATTTGCCTCTATAGTTATGGTTTTAGAACTACTTGGTATTGCAGTCATTATGCCTAAAACTGTTTCATTAGAAATCGTTTGTACTTCATAATCACTTGTGTTCCAAAAAACTTCACTACCAGTTGTTTGGTTTGGATTGTTTTGATTTTGGTTGTTCTGATTTTGATTATTTGAGGATGGGCTTGTTGTTTCTTGTTGACAACCGAATAGTCCAAAAATCAAAATGGATAAAATTAGTATTTTACTGATTGTTTTCATTATTTGCTCCTTTCAGCATTGTGTGGGATAATAGTTGAAATATAAATCTAAACTCTCTTTTTTATTATATTTGTTTTTAAAATTTTACAGGTTAAGAATTTAGAATTTATAGAAATATATTATCAAAAAAAATGATAAAAAAAATTGTATTTTTCCATCTAATTATTGAAGTATTCATTTTCCGAAAATAAAACTTGT
>JAZNJJ010000035.1:0-3228 GCA_045577985.1 Alphaproteobacteria bacterium | reverse complement strand
GAATATTTGTGTATCCTCAACAGGAAATGATGTTACTGGCGATGGAAGTGATTCAAATCCGTTTGCAACAATAGCAAAAGCAATTGAAAACTTTACTGATATAGCTAATGAAGAAAATACAATTTATTTATTAAGTGATATTAAAGAAGATTTGACATTGCCACAAAATAGTAATTTGACAATTGACGGAAATAATCAAACTTATACTATAACAACTCAAAATATTGAAAATAATGGATCAAGACTTGCTCTTAAAAACTTGATATTTGATAGCGAAGATAGTTGTAATATAAATGGAACAGGGCAAACTGTTTTTGATAATATAGTTTTGAATGCTACTACAAATGTTTACGGAAATCTTTATGTTCTGTCTGTGTCTGCTATTAGTCAAAATCAAGCAAAACTTATAATGGGAAATGGCGGAAGTTTAACATTGGGTGGAAAATTTGAAGGAACTATTCAATTAAAAGAAAATAATAGTGCAAATCCTACAGGGCTAAATCAAATTATTTGTAATGGAAGTTTGGAAGGAAGTTCAATTAAGTTAGAATTACCAGTGAATAATGAAGGAACATTTATTGTAAAACCAACTTTTAAAAATCCTTTAGTGTTTATTCAAGATTATGAATTATATAATACAGCAGATCCAAAAGATTATTTTGTAAATGATTTATATTCAATTGATTTAGTTGATGGCAAACCTGCATTTGTTTCTGGTGGTGGAAATTTTGGAATTGGGGAAATTCCAAATCTACAGATTAAATTGAATGAAAAACCTTCATCTGAAGATGTAATTTTATCAGAACCATTAGAAGTCTCAATTATTGTAATGCTAGATGGCGAAATTATAGATTTTGATTCTTCAGATTTACCTACAATCACAGTTTATAATCATGGAAGTCGTGTTGATCAATTATTAACAATTTCTGGAAACACTTATACAATTCCTAACGGTTGGCCAAAAGATGAAATCTATCAATTTGTTGTAAGTGTTGTTTATGAAGGAATTACATATACAGAAACATTTACAGTTTATTTTGAAAATGAATTATAAGATGAGTAGATATACTTTGGAGGAGAATATGAAAAAACGACCTATGTTTTTTGTTTTACTTTTATCATTTTTGTTTATTAGTTGTGAAAATTTATTAAGTCCAAAGGACTCTTATAATCATGGTGATGGAAAAACTTATACAATTACTGGTGATATAAATATTGAAGGTGCACTGCCAAATGAACTATTTAATGAGAATTCTGCAAATAGTGTTGCACGAACAGGTTTCCCCACAGTTCCAAATTTCTCGGATTCAGATTTAAATCTTTCTGTTTCTGCTACAAATGCTGATTCCAGCTATACTATTGAAGGAACAATAAATGCAGAAAAAACACAGTATTCTATAAATTTACCAAAAGGCCAATGGACTATTACAGTTTCTGGAAAAAAATCAAATGTGGTTATTTTAGAAGGAAGTGTAACTGTTGTATTAAATGATGAATATCCTGTGACAAATTCAGAAATAATTATTTTAAAACCAAAAACCACTGGCGGAAAAGGTAATTTGTCCTTGAAATTAGCTTTGGATAATGAAAGTATTATTTGTGGTGGGATAAAAGCAACTTTATCAATTTCTGAAGAACCCAAAACTAAATATTTTTTATTTACAGACAGTGAAGGGAATCCTGCATCTGAAATAGATTTAATATTCAATGATATTCCAAGTGGCACTTATTCATTTAAGTTAGAGTTTTATGAAAGAATGAATCATGATGTTTCTACTGGTAACTATGAATGCGAAAATATTATTTATATTTTGAATGACACAGTAAATATTTTTGATGGGTTAACTACAAATGAATGGTCTGGAACAGGCTACAGCGAAGATACATTTACCCTAACCCAAGAAGTGATTACAAGCTTTGCTATGACCACATTTTATGTAGATGCATATTATGGAAATGACGATAATGAAGGAACATTTTTTGCTCCAAAAATGTCAATTAATAAAGTCTTAGAAAAGATTGATACAATTAATGATGGTACTTCTGAATATAGAATCTATATAAAAGGAAACATTAACAATACTTCTGAAAATTCTAGTTTTGAAAATGATTCTTTTATTAATATTACTCCAACTAAAACCCTTAATTTATTGATTTGCGGTTTTGGAAATGAAAAATCAACAATAAATGCGGAAAGAGATTCATCGCAGACAGGACGTGTTATGTACATTGGAGAAAATGCAAATGTAACACTCCAAAATTTAATTCTTACAGGTGGATATACTTCTGAAAAAAATGGCGGGGGAATAGTTTGTGAAGGAAATTTAACACTTGATAATTGTGAAGTTTCTAAAAATTCAGCTATGAATGGTGGTGGAGTATATATAGAGAGTGGTGATTTTACAATTACAGGTGGAAAAATCTCTGAAAACACTTCTATTGAAGGCGAAGGTGGAGGAGTTTATGTAAAAGACGGAACTTTTACAATTGAAAACGACACATTAATCAGTAAAAATACTTCGTGTGGTAATGGTGGAGGTGTTTTTGCAGAAGGAGGAATCATAACAATAAATGGTGGAAGTATTAGTGAAAATATTTTTTCGAATGATGGTTATGGTGGTGGCGGAATTTATTTAACAGGCACTGCTCAACTTACTATGACTGGTGGTAAAATTTCAAATAATTATCCTAAAGAATATAATTTATCGAATAATACTTTTGGTGGAGGAGTATATGTAAGTGGTGGTACTTTTTCAATGGCAGGTGGAGAAATTTCAAATAATTATGGATTTTATGGCGGTGGAGTTGCAACTGAAGGTTCATTTTTTATGTCTGGTGGAACAATTTCTGGAAACATTGTAACTAATAATAGTGATGATAGCAAGGGGAATGGTAGTGCTGTTGCAGTATTAACTGGCGGATTATTTACAGTTTCTGAAAGTATAACAATTAATGGTGATGTTTATTTATTAAATAACCAAACCATTACGGTAAGTAATGATTTTGAAGGTGGAGAAGTGATGATTACACCTTATATGTACGAGTCTAGTGGAAGTCGGAGGCCAAGCGGTCTTAGGAAGACAAATTATTGTGCCAACTCCTTGGCTCACAGAACGACATGGCTACGATCCGACTTGTTTATTTATTAAATAACCAAACCATTACGGTAAGTAATGATTTTGAAGGTGGAGAAGTGATGATTACACCTTATATGTACGAGTCTAGTGG
>JAZNJJ010000034.1:0-27572 GCA_045577985.1 Alphaproteobacteria bacterium | reverse complement strand
TACAACCAACGATTTCGGTGTATTGTCATTACAAGTTGGTAACGCAACTACATTCGAAAATGTTGATTGGAGCAAATTACCTTTTTACGTATCTGCTACAGTTGATGATATTCTTGTAGGCAAAAGCCAAATTCTCAACGTCCCAGTAGCCGAAGCCGCAAAAACTTTAGTTGGCAGTGTTAGTAAAAGTGATATTGTTGGGAAATGGATGGCTTATGATACAAGTTTATCTATTAATGAAGATGGTTCTTATTCTTGTATTAATCCAGGAGAAAGTACTAGCGGTTACAATTATGGATATTATAAAGTTATTGATGATTTAATTTGTTTTTTTAGTACCAATGGATGTGGCGTTTTTTTTGCAAGTTTTGATGAAAATATAGTAGCTCCTTTTGTCTCTTTCTATATAGAATATGAAGATGGGTATAATTATGTTTATACTCAATCTTCAACTGCTTATGTATTTACAAAACAAAATTAAAATATGAAAAAGAGTTTTATTATAATTATTTTATCAGCAATAGTTTTCAGTTTGAAAGCTCAAATAGGGTATCAAGTATCGTTGTTGAATACTGCAACAGGTGAGCCTCGTGCAAATGAAAATGTAGAGGTAATTATTGAAATAACAGATTCTGAGGGTACATCTATCTGTAAAGAAATAAAGAATGCTACAACCAACGATTTTGGTGTATTGTCATTACAAGTTGGCAACGCAACTACATTCGAAAATGCCGATTGGAGCAAATTACCTTTTTATTTATCTGCTACAGTTGATGATATTCTCGTAGGTAAAAGTCAAATCCTTAACGTACCAGTAGCCGAAGCCGCAAAAACTTTAGTTGGTAGTATTAGCAAAAGTGATATTGTTGGTACATGGAAAGGTCGTCCTCCGTTCTATGATAGAGATATCGTATATGTATTTAAAGAAGACAATTCTTTTTATAGGTTATTTCCTAATAATGAAGATGGTTCTAATATAAAAAGTAGTGGCTTTTTTGTTATATGGGATAATATTATTGTTTTATGTACCAATGAGGGGTATTTTAGAGGAGTAGGATTTGCTCTTATTTATAAATCAAATATTATAATAGATGATACGACTTTTTCTAAATATTAATTATTCATTTAATTGATAACCCATTGGCGGAATTCATTTGAAGCATAATGAAAATAAATCAAATAATATAAATGATTAATTATTAACACTTTGCTATTTAAGTATATATTTGTTTGCCCCCTTGGGGGACATATTAGTCAGTTCGATATAAGAATCCGCATGGCATCTGTGTTATCCGTAGAGCACATTTTTTAGCAAAGCTAAAAAATAGCGAATCAAAAAAAAGAAAAAAATCTAAAAAATCTGTGTCATCTGTGGGAGATAAACAAAATTTTCCGTGTCATCCGTGTGTTCCGTGTGAAATAAAAATTATATCGAACTCACGTTAAAATAGAGGGAGAATATGCGCTAATCCAAAAATTTCATTGGTTTTTTGGATTACGTTCTAAAGGTACAAAAATTGCATTAGTGCAACATTTGCTTTTTCCAATATTTTATACTAACTTTGTAAGGTAAATATTTTCTGATTTTATGACTACAAAAATAAGTGATATTATTGCTTGTATTGAGCAAATGACACCTTTGGCTTATCAGGAGTCGTGGGATAATAGTGGTGTGCAAGTAGGTGATGTAAATCAAGAGGTTAAGACTGTACTTTTGTGTGTTGATATTACCGAAGCAACATTGGATGAAGCAATAGAACGAGGAGCAAACCTTATTATTTCGCATCATCCTTTAATTTTTAAAGGTATTAAAAAACTCACTGGTCGCAATTATATTGAGCGTGTGATTATCAAGGCTATACAGCACAATATTGTCTTGTATTCGGCTCATACCAATATGGATAAATGCCTCGGTGGTGTCAATTTCCGTATTGCGCAAAAATTGGGATTGAAAAACATCAGAGTACTTGCACCTGAAGCGAATTATCTCTATAAAATAGTAACATACGTGCCTCAATCGCACATTGAAAAGGTGAGACAAGCTATGTGGTCGGCTGGTGCGGGAACTATTGGAGCTTACGATTGTTGTTCTTATGCATCGGAAGGTAATGGTACATTCAGAGCGCAAGAGGGTTGCAATCCTTTTGTAGGCGAAATTAACAAGTTGCATATTGAGCCTGAACTTCGTCTTGAAATGGTTGTTACGAAAGATAAATCAGACAGGGTAGTCACAGCTATTCACTTGGCTCATCCATACGAAGAACCAGCTATAGACATATTACCTTTGGCTAATAATTACAGCCAACTTGGTTTAGGTTGTGTTGGTGAACTTGAAAATCCGATTACTGAAACCGAGATGTTGCATTATATTAAAGATAAATTGAATATTCAATACATTCGCCACACCCAAACATCCGATAAATTAGTCCATCGAGTGGCTCTATGTGGAGGTTCTGGAGCTGAATTTATACCACATGCGATACGTGAAAAAACAGGTATATATATAACTGCCGATGTTAAATATCACGATTTCTTTAATACTGAAAATCAGATTGTTATTGCAGATATTGGACATTTTGAATCAGAACAGTGCATAAAAGAGGTTTTTTATGAACAACTTTCAAAAAATTTTATTAACTTTGCAATCTTAATGGCAGAGTGCGATAAAAGCCCTGTTAAGTATACTTATCTTACTGAAGATTAAGAGTATAAGGTATTAAAATCTTGTTCTCTTGTCTTCGTATCATGCAGAATAATACTAAAAAATTAAATAATATGTCAGAAAAAAACGTTGAAACTAAAGAAATTTCTGTAGAAGAACGTCTTCGTGCGCTTTATAATCTACAAATGGTTGTTTCTGAAATTGACAAGATTCGTACTATTCGTGGTGAATTACCATTGGAAGTTCAGGATCTCGAGGATGAAGTAGCCGGTCTTAAAACTCGTATTGAGAAATGTCAAAACGACCTTAAAACTCTCAATCAAAATATTTCTGATAGAAAAAATGCTATCGAAGAGGCTCGTGCTAAAATTGCTAAAAAAGAGGAAGAGAAAAACAACGTTCGCAATAATCGCGAGTTTGATGCTCTTACAAAAGAGATAGAGTATCAATCTCTTGAAATTGAACTTTGCGAAAAACATATCAATGATTTCAACAAAGAAATAAAAGCAAAAACAGAGGAATTGGCTAATGCTGAAGAACGCCTCAACGAACGTCAAATAGACCTCAAACAAAAAAGAGCAGAGCTTAGCGAAATCGTTGCTGAGACTAAACAAGAAGAAGAAAATCTTCTCGTTAAATCTAAAGAATTGGAAACTCTTATCGAACCTCGTCTTTTGACAGCTTTCAAACGTATTCGTAAAAATGCACGCAACGGTCTTGCTGTGGTAACAGTAGAGCGTGATGCCTGTGGTGGTTGTTTTAACAAAATTCCACCTCAACGCCAACTCGACATCCGTATGCGTAAAAAAATCATCGTTTGCGAATATTGTGGTCGTATTTTGGTTGACTCAAATATCAACGAAGAGTCGGCATTATAATAAAAGAAGAAAATTCTATTTATCATAATTTTCATATAAGTATTTAGGACTATCCTGATTAGGGTAGTCCTTTTTTTATGTATCATATCAACATTTGTAAAACACAAACAATACACATTTGTAAACTATATAAATTTGATATAATTTACATTTGTATATTATTAGGTTCAAAACACCATTTTACATTTGCGAAATGGGGTAGTTATTATATAATATAATCTTTAGTTTACATTTGTTGTTTTAGGTAGATAGCAAATAATTAACATATATCATAATTAAAGAGTAATTATATTAAAAATCAATAAATTATAGATGAAATTTATATTTATTGTTTAAGTATTTTTCTAACAAAACCAATAAATAATCTAATTTTGCCAATAATGTTTATTTATACATGTTTAATTCGTTGATTTCTTGCTATATTAAATATTACAATATAAACTTAAACTTTCAATATTTGCCGCATATTTATACGTTTGTAATATAGAATTTTACTATTGTGAATAACTTTTTATACTTTATATGTAAATTACAAATGTAAATTTAATAATGTAAAATATTTTCTCAATTTAATTTTGTAGATTCAAAAAAATGTTATACATTTGTAATCTCAAATTTACATTTATATCTTTTGTGTAATATACCTCTTTCTTTAAAATATTATGGTAAATAGAATTTTTGCATTTATAGAAAGTCAACAACTTACGCCAACAGAATTTGCTGATAAAATTGGGGTTAGTCGAGCTTCTATTTCGAGTATAAAAACAGGTCGCACACAACCAACTCTATCTCTTGTAGAAAAAATAAAGCAACATTTTTCTGATGTAGATGTAAATTGGTTAATCTTTGGGGAAGGAGAAGCTCCCTCTAAAATAGAATCTAATACTGAAGATGATTTATTGTTTGATAAATCAGATAATGTTGAAAACGATACACCCGCTCCCTCTGTCGCTAACGATTACCAGGCTGTTTATATAGCTTCGTCGCCAAATGAGTTGGAACAATCAAATATAACGCCACCAACAATCAATTTAAACAAAAGCATTAAAAAGGTAATTTTGCTGTATGATGATGGTTCGTTTGAAGAATTTAGCAAGTAACACAAACAATAAAAATATAAAATGTTCTTAAAATGGCTCTAAATACAAAATAGAGCCATTTTTTATTTTTACACGTCTTGAAATTAAATTTAAGAAAAATAAAATACGCTTAAATCGCTTTAAAATCGAAATTAGAGGCTATCTATTTTAAATAAAAATAAAATTATTTGAAAATCAAAAGTTTATCGATGGTAAAAAACACAATGGAAAATTTGCCTATTTCAAAAAAAAATTGTAACTTTATAAAGTTTTTGGGTATAGTAAATTCTTGTCTTATTATACCTTAATATATTCGAAATGGACAAGATAATTTTAATTAAATTTTATGATTGATAAAGACGAAAGAATCATTCAGATTAATGTAGAGGAACAGATGCGACAAGCATACATCGACTATTCGATGTCGGTTATTGTTTCTCGTGCTTTACCTGATGTTCGTGATGGATTTAAACCAGTTCACCGCCGTGTATTATATGGTATGAATGAATTGGGTAATACATCAGATAAACCATACAAAAAATCTGCTCGTATAGTCGGTGAAGTTATGGGTAAATATCACCCTCATGGTGACTCATCGATTTATATGACACTCGTGCGTATGGCTCAAACCTGGTCGTTGCGTTATCCACTTGTTGACCCACAAGGTAACTTTGGTTCGGTCGATGGTGATGGTCCTGCTGCTATGCGTTATACTGAGGCTCGTTTGCAAAAGATTGCAGAAGAGATGCTTAAAGATATTGAAAAGGACACAGTTGATTTTACACCTAACTTCGACGAAACAACCAAAGAACCTGTAGTTTTGCCAACTCGTTTACCTAACCTTTTGGTTAATGGTTCATCGGGTATTGCCGTAGGTATGGCTACAAATATGGCTCCACACAATCTTTCTGAGGTTGTAGATGCTACTGTGGCTTATATCAACAATCCTGAAATTGAAATTTCGGAATTGATGCAATATATTAAAGCCCCAGATTTCCCAACTGGAGGTTATATATATGGCTATGCAGGCGTTAAAGAGGCGTTTGAAACAGGTCGTGGTCGTATCGTGATTCGTGCAAAATACGATATTGAAAACAACGAAAAAGGCAATGATAAGATAATCATTTCCGAAATACCATATATGGTAAATAAATCGGAATTGATCAAAAATATTGCTGATTTGGCTATTGAAAAGAAAGTTGAAGGCATTTCTAATGTTAATGATGAGTCAGACCGTCAAGGTATGCGCATTGTTGTTGACGTAAAACGTGATGCAAACCCTCAAGTTGTTATCAATAAGCTTTTCAAATATACAGCACTACAATCTTCATTTAGTGTCAATAATATTGCTCTTGTAAAAGGTCGTCCAATGACACTTAATCTCAAAGACCTTATACATCATTTTGTTGATCATCGTCATGAAGTTGTTACACGTCGTACACGTTTCGAACTTCGCAAAGCAGAAGAGCGTGCTGAACTTCTCGAAGGTTGTATGATTATTCTTGACAATCTTGATGAGGCAATACGTATTATTCGTGATTCTAAGACTCCTGATGAAGCTAAAACACGCTTAATGGAGCGTTTCAACTTGTCGGAACGTCAAGCTGCTTATATCGTCGAAATGCGTCTCCGTCAGCTCACAGGCATGGAACAAGACAAACTCCGTCTTGAATATGAAGAGTTGTTGAAACGTATCGAAGATTTGAAAGATATTCTTGCTCGCGTTGAACGTCGTATGGAAATTATTCAAAACGAACTTCTTGAACTTAAAGAGAAATATGGTGATAAACGTCGCACCGAAATTATTTATGCAAGTGAAGAGTTTAATCCTGAAGACTTCTATGCTGATGATGAGATGGTTATAACAATTTCTCACCTTGGATACATTAAGCGCACGCCGCTTGCAGAGTTTCGTGCGCAAAACCGTGGCGGAGTAGGTTCTAAAGGTAGTAGTTCACGTGAAGAAGACTTTATTGAATATATATATTCAGCATCAATGCACTCAACAATGATGTTCTTTACTCAAAAAGGACGTTGTTATTGGCTCAAGGTTTACCAAATTCCAGAAGGTAACAAAATGAGCAAAGGTCGTGCTATTCAAAATGTATTGAATATTGATTCGGATGATAAAGTAACAGCATTTGTTCACGTAAAACAATTACAAGATTCAGAATTTAATCAATCGCACTTCCTTGTATTCTGTACAAAACAAGGTGTTATCAAGAAAACATCACTTGAAGCATATTCTCGTCCACGTCAAAATGGTGTTAATGCAATCTCTATAAATGAAGATGACCAAGTAATAGAGGTGCTTTTGACAAGTGGCAATGATGAAATACTTATGGCTAATCGCAATGGTCGAGCAATTCGTTTCAACGAACAAAAAGTTCGTGCAATGGGACGTACTGCAACCGGTGTGCGTGGTATGACTCTCGACGAAGATGACCCAACAGATGAAATCGTAGGTATGATAAATGTTTCGCCTGACTCAAAAGATAATATACTTGTTGTTAGTGAATTAGGTTATGGTAAACGTTCTGACCTTGAAGATTATCGTATAACTAATCGTGGTGGTAAAGGTGTGAAAACAATCAATATCACAGAAAAAACAGGTAAACTTGTTGCTATTAAAAATGTTAATGACGACAACGACCTTATGATAATCAACAAGTCGGGCGTTACATTGCGTACCCATGTATCAAGTCTTAGCGTGATTGGCCGTGCAGCACAAGGTGTTCGCCTAATCGACCTTGGTAAACGCAACGATGAAATTGCATCGGTATGTAAAGTAACAACAGTTATCGAAGAAGAAATAGAGACTGCAACAGAGGAGGGTATTAAACCTGAAACAACATCTGAAGTCCAAGAAACAAATGAACAACAATAAAATAACATTTTAAATATCAATAATTATGAAAAAATTATTTTTAGTAATGGCATTTGCCTTAGCAGTAGTAGCTACAGGCTTTGCACAAAAAGCTAATGTAAACAGAGCTAAAAACAAAGCTTTAGCAGTAGAAGCTCCTGATTTTCAAGGTGCAAAAGATGACATCGAAGCAGCCTTGGTAAATGACGAAACAAAAGGTCTTGCCAATACCTGGTATGTAGCTGGTTTAGTTTATGAAAAAGCTGCTGATGCTGAGTTTATCTTAACTCAAACAGGTTCAGGTAATACAATTCAAATGGGTGAAGATGCTTTAAAAGCATATAAATATTATTTGAAAGCCAATGAATTGGATCAACTTCCTGATGCAAAAGGCAAAGTTAAACCTAAATTCACTAAAAAAATTGCAGCTTCTATGCTTAACATCTACAACAAGTACATTTTAGTTAATTATGGAGTAGAGAAGTATAGCGCTCAAGAATGGGTTGAAGCTCTTAATGCATTTGAAACTCACACTGCAATTCTTGATCTTCCTTTTGTTGCAATAGAAAAAAATGTGCCTGCAAAAGATACAACTTATTATCAATTTAAATATTATGCTGCTACATGTGCTTGGGCTGGCGAAATGAATGATAAAGCTATCGCTATGTTTGAGGAAATTAAGGATAAAGAATACAATGAAAATGGTATCTATCAAGCACTTTGCCAACTTTATCTTGATACAAAAGATACAGTAAATTATATTGCTACATTAGAAAAAGGTCTTGCTAAATTTCCTAATGAATTCTATTATTTAGGTAATTTAATTAATCATTATGTATTTGGTGGTCAACCACAAAAAGCAACAGAATTGCTCGACAAAGCTATCGCAAATGATCCAAATAATGCGCAACTTTATAGCGTTCGTGGTTCTATGCTTGAAGTACTTGAAGATATTGATGGAGCAATGGCCAACTTTGATAAAGCTATTGAACTTAAACCAGACTTTAAAGATGCATGGTTAGGTAAAGCTCGTTTGATTTATAATAAAGCATTCAAAATGGAGCAAAAAGCTCTTGAAATTCGTGATTTCAAACTTTCAGACCAAGAAGTTGCAAAAGCACTTGAGGTATATAAAGAGTCAATTCCTTTCTTTGAAAAAGTTATCGAATTAGATTCTGAAGATTATGAAACAATGAAAACACTTCGTGGTTTGTTCTATAAACTTTCAAATTCAGATCCATCATATCAAGCTAAATATGATGAAATCAATAAAAAAATGTTAGGTTACTAATTAAAAACGTACCAACAAAAAATAGTAGAGAGGCGCAATAATTTGCGCCTCTGTTTTTTATTATCCTAATAATATGTCCCACAAATAACACAAATATTCACAAAATTTTTATCTAATACATAGTGCGTATAAAAGTCATGCTAATTATTATTAACAGATATTTATTTTAAGGGAAGGGATTTAATAGAGAATATATTAAAAACACTATTTATCATAATGTTAATTGTGTGATTTTCAGATAGTTAGCTATAAAAAATTAAAAAATGAGTTGGTTAGAAACACATCCTGAGTCATCTTCGTTAATTGGTAGTGGAATAAGTTCTGCTACTAATTTAGGTACTGCGTTGATTAATTATTTTTCTCAACAATCAGTTAATAAAACAAATAAAGAGTTAGCTGAAATTGCTTATCAACAAAATGTTGAGCAGTGGGAGAGAGAGAATGCTTATAATCACCCATCACAACAAATGGCACGACTTCGAGAGGCTGGCTTGAATCCTAATTTGGTTTACGGCAATGGTTCTGCAGTTCAAACATCTGCGCGTAGTCCTCAGATGGATTATCCTTATATGCAAGCTCCTCATTTAGATTTTCAGCTATCTAATTTTTTGGCTGATGCTCTTAATGCTAAGATGAAAGTTGTGGAGATACAAAATATTGAGGCGAATACTAATAAAGTTAATGTTGAGGCTGAAGGTATAGGAATTCAAAATGCTATTAATGGTTTTGTAAAAGCTATGCGTGAGATAGATGCAGCAGGTTATAAAGATATTTGGGATTTGAATAAAAAAGTTTTAGAAGGTAAGCGTGATTTGTTAAAATCGCAAAAAACTGAGTTAGATGCTCAAGCGAATGAGCGTAAACAACGTGAAGAACAGATTAAGCGTGATAATGAATTTTGGCAATCTCATCCAGAATTATTTGGTGTGAAAAAAATTCTTGAGACTATTGAGCCTATTTTGCCCGGGATTAGTTCATTATTGCGTTCATTAATTGAAAATAGTAGGTATAGAGGTAAAAAGAGAGGTAAAGTTAAAACTGATGCAGAAGGTAATCCTGTAAGTTGGGAATTTGTTAATGAAGAATAATATGGAATATAGAGAAGACGAATTTACTGATGCTTTAATTGAACATTTTGAAATGAGAACAAGAAGAACAAGACGGTTGCGATATAAACGTTATAATTATGTGACACGTTCAGGTGGTATTAGGAGAATGTGGATAAAACGGAAATATCCGTCTTATAGATTTTCATCTGTTTTTTATTAAATAATATTATTATGGCTAAAGAAATTTTATCAGAACATGAAAAGGAGCAAGCACGACAAACATCGCTTGAGGTTTTAAAAACTATCCTTACATTTGGTTTTAATCATCTAATCCGTTGGATTACAAGTTTAATCGTTAAAAAGTAAAATTATGAGACGTAGAAGAAGACGCCGTCGTCGTCGAGGCGGTTATGTAATTAGTAGAGGAGGTATTCGTTTGTAATGCGTTGTCTACATCCTATTAGAGTAAAACAAGTAAGCAAAGACACGGATTTAGTTGTTTACAATGATGTACCTTGTGGAAAGTGTCCTAATTGTATTACAAATTATTGGGAGCAATGGATTTTCCGATTAAGTTGGGAACAAAAATGTAGTTCATTGTGTTTATTTGTTACTCTTACATATGATGACGAACATTTACCAATAAAAAATGGAGTTCCCTCTGTTAATAAGAGAGATGTACAATTATTTAATAAGAAATTGCGAGAAAGGCTTGATATAATTCAATCTGATGCAGTTTCTGAAGAAGAAAACAAAGAATTTCGAAATGGTGCTTACAGATATTATATTGCTAGTGAATACGGAAGTAATACATTACGTCCTCATTATCATAGTATCATGTTTTTTTCTTGGGCTGTTTTACAAAACAGAGATGAGCTTGAGAGTATCATATCGAAATGCTGGTCACTTGGTTTTGTACGCTTTGATTCTGTTGGTTCTGGTTCTATTGCTTATGTTACTAAGTATGTTCTAAAGGAACAACCAGAAACTCTAGGAGATAAACCATTTACTCTTACATCTCGTCGCCCTGGTTTAGGTCATCAGTATGTAAACGATATGCGTGATTGGCACGGTCAAAATCCGCAAAAGATGTACGTAGTTATGTCAGGTGGTCAAAAATATCCGTTGCCGAGGTACTTAAAAGATAAGTTAGGTTTTGATGAAAGTATGCTCAATGAATTTAAGTTACAAAGACAGTATGAGAGAGTAGAAGAGGAACGAGAATTGATTGAGTTGTATCGTCAGCAAGGACTTGATTATTTTCAAATGAAAATGTCAGATATTGAGTTTAAAAAGTTTCGAGCGCAAAAGGCTCGGAACTATCGTGCAAAAAAACAAAAATTATAATTATGGCTCAAAGAGGTGATTTATTTAATCATGTAAAATTAAGAAGACCGAAAACAAACGGTTTCAATATGAATTATCAGTTATTGACAACTGGTAATATGGGTGACTTGATACCTATTACGTGTCAAGAAGTTCTCCCTGGCGATATATGGCGTGGACGTTCAGAGGTTTTTTGTCGATTAATGCCTATGTTAGCGCCAATTATGCAACGTGTAGATATCTACACTCATTATTTTTTTGTTCCAAACCGTTTGCTCTGGAACATTTCTAAGCAAAAAAATAGTTGGCAAGCATTTATTACTGGCGGTGAAGATGGTAAACAAGAACCAGAACCACCGAATTTGCAATTAACAAAGCCTACTATATTAAACATTATTGAGTTGTTGCCAAATGCATTTGATGTTTGTTCATTATGGGATTACTTCGGCCTCCCAACTCGTTCAGATTCTCAATTACAATCTGATTTTGCTAATGCTCAGTCATTAGGTTCTAATGAAAAAATATTGATGTATCCATTTTTGGCATATCAATTAATTTATGACGAATATTATCGTGACCAAAATTATACAGAGCCAATTTTGGACTCTGAAAACATGATCGGTGGTTCGTTTATTCCGCAGAAGGCAGTTGATTGTTTGACATTGCGTAAAAGGAGTTGGAAAAAAGACTATTTCACATCAGCGCTTCCAAATGCACAGCGTGGTGAACCAGTATCATTTGCACTGGTTGGAGAGGCACCAGTTGAAGGTACTCTTCATAATGTTCAATTTCCTTCTGGAATGATTGTTGGGGTTGATAGTTTTGAGTATGATAATAATACTGGTAATTTTCCTAACAGTGCAGGTGGTTTATTTTTACGCGCAAAATATGGTAACTATCCTGATCAACCATTAGCATTAGGTGCTAGTTCACAAGGTGATTATGATATTTTTAAACAAGGACGATTAGTTGGTGAAGCACGAGGTGCTCAGTTCGATATTCCATTTGGTTTATCTAATTCAGATGTACGTGCGAATTTAACAAATGTATCTGCACTTAACGTTCAGATGTTGCGTGAAGGTCTTCGTCTTCAAGAATGGCTTGAAAGAAATAGCGTTGGTGGTGCTCGTTACGTTGAGCAAATATATGCTCATTTTGGCGTAATGGTTCCAGATGCCACAATACAACGTCCAATATATTTAGGCGGTGGTAAACAAACAGTACGTATTTCAGAGGTATTGCAGTCTGTTGAAACTGAAACTGAGGCTCTTGGTGATATGGCTGGTCATGGTATATCTGTTGGTCGTACTCATGGATTCAATAATCGTAAGTTTACTGAACACGGATTTATTATTGGTATTATGTCAGTTGTCCCAAAAGCAAGTTATATGAATGGTATTTCTCGTATGTGGACACGTATGGACAAGCTTGATTATTATTTTCCCGAGTTCGCTCATCTTGGTGAACAAGAGGTTAAGATTAAAGAGTTAATGTTTAAATGGAATAGTCATATAAATCCACTTATTTTACCTAATAGAAATAATGATACTTTTGGTTATCAGTCACGTTATGCAGAGTATAAGTATAACGAGGATAAAGTTAGTGGTGAGTTCCGTACAACGTTGAAACATTGGCATCTTGGTCGTGATTTTAGCACTCAATTCGATAATAATGCTGATTTTCTTGAGATTCAGCCACAAGAGACTGAACGTATCTTCGCCGTGCAAGATAACGGAGCAACTAGTAAGTTGTTATTCCAGATTTATCATGAATTTGATGCTATTCGTCCAATGCCTAAATTTGCAACCCCTTATATTTAATAATTATGGTAAGTGTAGAAGTTAAACAAATTAAAGTTCGTGGACGTACAATTGATACGTATGTTCCGATAATTGAGCAGTCAAAAGATGAGTCTATTATTGTTCAGAATGATGCTTATACTATTAAAGAGTTATTTCAACGTCATTTGGCAGGAAATCAAATAACTGCAGGCACTAATGTTGACTCTGGCAATGGTGCTCAATCATTCGAAGAGATGTCACCCCTCGATTACCTCGAGGGAGATTTAACCGATATTGACACTATTAACGGTTATATAAGAGATTATCAAACACGTGTTAACCAACAAAAACAAGAGTATTATGACAGACAACAAAGAGCAGAACAACAAGCTCAACAACAAACTGACACACAAGAAGGCGACAAATGAGGAGCCACAAGAGTTTAAAATTAAATTCTACATGTATCATTTTCCTAATGGGCAGAATGCGCTTGTATTGCCGTTGAATGATAAGTGTGTAGATGTGGAGATAGAACATGTTTACCCTCCTAAATCGTTTGATACTCCAGTAGAGGAGTAGTTAATTGATTGTTTCCATCAAATTTTACCCAGCTATTAAATTAGCTGGGTTTTCGTGTTACATCGTTATTGAGAGTTGGGAGAGAGAGAACAACACTCTCTCTCTTGCTATTTATATATTCTATTATAATATTATTAACTTGAGTTAAATTATAGTAATTAAAAGCTACCCCGACGCCCTCCGATTTCGTCGTGGGTAGCGCATGTGCGAAAAAAAAAGAAAACTAAGCAGAAGAACAAAAATTTTAAACAATGGAAAAATAGTGAGAGTAGAGTAGTAAGCATCCCCATCACAACAGTTCGTCCCGATTCTTGAGGTATCTTGCGTTAAAATATACGATTTAGCGTTAGCGTTAAGAATCGTATGTTTTATAAGCAACGCCGCCGGCAGGCAACAAGGCGTAGGCCGCGTTAGGCGCGTGGATGCGCTCCCACGTCGAAATGCTAGAGGGCGCCCTTAGGGATTTGCTGCATTTTCGACTATAATATAATAAAAAAGTGTTAAATTATGGTTAAACTTTGTTAAAAAATAAAGAAATTCCCTCTTTAAGACTAAAGAGGGTAAAAGGGTGATTTTCAATTACTTATAATACTATTATAAATAATGTATTATAGTAATATATATAGCAACAAGTAATACTTGATATACTTGATATACTTGTTGCTAACTGACAGAGCTTTTAAGTTTGTCAGTTTAAAAAAAAAGTATTAAATTTGCATCATGTTAGATACGATATTGAAAATATTAGGTATATTGATTTTATTATTGGTGTTAATTCACTTGGTATTTTATACTGTTATTATTTTAATATATGCTATTCCTATAGTTACATTATTGGAAGAGTTGTTATTAATTATTTGATTTTGTTGTAAATTCTATTTATCATAATGTTAATTATAATAATTTAATAGTTGCTATATATAGGGCTGATTTTGAATTGATATTTGTGGTAGTTTGATAAATTTAAATTTGATAGATGTTGATAAATGCTAATAAATACAAGAACTATAAAAACGATACAACTATTTATTCATACATTTTATTTGTACTAATTTGTGAACCAACGGTCCTTGAGCGAATGCGATAGAAATTTGTGGGCAGATATAAAAATATTTTATTCCTAAAAAAAGAGACGCAATTTATTGCGTCTCTACATTTATAATATAAATAATTATTTAAATAACGGCGTTGGATATTCACCGGCATTTACTAATGATTGAAGTTTTTCTACAACACCATCACGATCAGCTGCGTAAGTTACGCCGAACCATTTAGATGTTGTATCAAGAACTTTTACTTTAGCTGTTCCATTATTTATAAGGTAATTAACCATTGTAGGAATATAGAATTCTGATTTCATTTCTTGACCAAATTCTTTCAAGAAATTGATAAAGTATTCTTCTGAATGACGGAAATAATCAGGTGTAAATCCCCACATATTCATAGAAACAGGTGCATTTGCATCAAGTGGCTGTTTTTCATTATTTTCGTCAACAAATACAATTTTGTTATCTTCGCAACCAATGCCAGTACGTTCAACTACTGTAGTAAGATAACCCTCTGCATCAGTGGTACATACGCCACGATTTACAGTGCCACTTTCGCTAAGAGTATTACCTACTCTATACCCCACCATACAGTAATCATTAGTTTTGCCAGCCATTTCTGTTAGAGCACGACCCAATACAGCAAAACCATCTCGGCCATAAAAGTCGTCGGCATTGATTACTGCAAAAGGTTCATTTATAAGGTTTTTACCCATAAGTACTGCATGGTTAGTACCCCATGGTTTTGTGCGACCTTCAGGACATGTAAAACCTTCAGGTAAAGCATTAAGATCTTGAAAACAAAGTTCTACTTTAATATGATTTTCGTATTTTGAAAGAACTTTTTCTTTAAAATCATTTTCGAAATCGTGACGAATAACAAATACAATTTTTCCAAACCCAGCACGAATTGCATCGAAAACAGAATAATCCATAATAGTTTCGCCTGAAGGACCAACTCCATCAAGTTGTTTTAATCCTCCATAACGGCTACCCATTCCAGCTGCTAAAATAAATAATGTAGGCTTCATTTAATGAATAATTAATAATTAATAATTAAGAATTAAGAATTAATTTAAGATATGGATATTTTTTGTTTTATATCTTGTATCAAATTAGGGTGCAAAATTACAAAAAATATTTGATATTGTCAATTATATTCTGTACTTTTGTAATAGAAATAATCTTTGGTATGAAAAAGAGATTTTTATGTAGTTTATTATTTGTAATACTGACACTTACACTATATTCGCAGTCTATGAAAATAATGACATATAATGTAGAAAATTTGTTCGACACTCAGCATGATTCGTTGAAAAATGATAAAGAGTTTCTGCCTAATTCAGATTTACATTGGACAAATAACCGATTTTATGAAAAATTGCATGAAATTATGCAAGTAATAGTTGGGTTAGGTGGTGATGAATTACCTTTATTGGTTGGATTGTGTGAAGTTGAAAATGATTTTGTGTTAAAGGCAATGACACAATTTGATCCGTATGATCAATTAGGATATGATTATGTGCATTATGAGGGTCCCGATGCTCGTGGAATTGACGTAGCTCTACTCTATCAAAAAGACAAATTTACACCTCTTGCTTCTCGTCCTATTCCTGTCCATTTACCTAATGGTCAACGAGGTAGAGATTTGTTGTACACTTGTGGTGCACTCTCCGATTCTACTCTTTTACATATTATTCAAGTGCATTTTCCATCGCGCAGAGAGGGCGCGTTAGCATCAGAACCTAATCGACATGCAGCTGCAAAAACTGTGCGTCAAGTAGTTGACAGTGTACAAACATTAGACTCAGAGGCTGCCATTGTGATTATGGGTGATTTTAATGATAACCCATCAGATAAAGTGCCTACTATTACCCTTGCGGCTTTGCCTTATACAAGTGGGTCGTTTGAAAATAGCAAATTATACAATCTTTGTTGGGATGGGCATGAATATGAAGACAGAGAAATTGGTTCGTATTTCCATGATGGTCAGTGGGATATGCTAGACCAAATAATTGTAAGTGGGGCTTTACTAAACGGAAATCTTTCAGTTAGAGCAATGCCAGAAGCAGAAATATATCACCCGAAATGGATCTCGAAACGAGATAAGCGTACAGGGGAAATGATACCAAAAAGAACTTATGTTGGGCCGTTTTATCAAGGTGGTGTAAGTGACCATTTTCCTGTGTTTATGGAATTGTTTTATAAGAGTGAATTGTGATTTGATATAACTTTTATTTCTCACGGAACGCACGGAATACACGGAACCGATGGTCTTTGAGCCATTGCGAAAAATACTCGGAAAACACGGAATTTAGAGAGTGTGTATTGTTTTAATCATAAAAAAGGCATAATCAGATGTTTGATTATGCCTTTTATTGTATGTTTTTGTTTAGAAAGTTTATAATTTCATCGGCTTTATTCACCATAATAAAATGGGTTTCTTTATCATCCCAGAATATATCGGTTGGAGTACCATTCTTTTTTAATTTGCGATAAGCTTTTGGCAATGAGGTTGCAAAATAGTCATCTCCTCCACCAATAAATAATACTTTGCTAGATATAGGATAGGTCTGATTGATATTTGTTGAAATAAAAGTAATTGTCTTGAATTTGTCAGAAAAATTATTATAAGCTACATTCGTAGCCGTTCCACCATTCGACAATCCTATAATATGCAGATGATTTTCATCTACTTTGTAGCCAAGCTTTTCTAAGAATGGTATTTGTTTAGTGAACAATTCATTGATATTTTTCTTTGTAAAGCGTCCAGACCAATCTTTAGTGCCCACACAAAGCACGATACAATCCTCTAGGTCTTTCAATAGTCCATTATAGAGTTTCCAATTACCCATAAAACCATGCATAAAAAACACTACTGGATATTGTTTATCTTTATCATATTTTTTAGGTTCTATTAAATATACCGATTGTGTGTCGTCTATATCATACATGTAAAATACTTGCGAAGTGGCCCCCGACAACATAAACAACCCACTTCGATTCAATTTATCGAACGGACGATAGAAATTTTGAATATTATCGATTCTATCATCACGTCTAAAATCGTCTAATAGGTTATCAGATAAAGGCAATAATTGAGGGGCAATTCTAGCACACCATATACCTAAATTGCAAAGCTCCTCTTCAGGAAAAAAGACATTAAACAAATAATGAGTCAATGGTGGCAATTGCGGACTACCCTCTTTGTCTTGGTAAATCAATCGCACTCTGTCATTTGTGTTGTATCGATAACGAGGAAGCACGCAGAACAGAGCTACAAACAAGCACCCTATCACCATTTTATACCCCCACGCTCTATATCTCTTTATTTCTTCTTGCCATACACACGCCAACAACATCAGCATTATGATACGATAAAACCACGATGCAAAAAATAAGAACAGCAGAAACAAGAATATTGTTTTAATTACTTTTTTTATCATATAATATCATTGATTTTATAAATTATATATTTTCAATGTGTACTCACATGTAAATTTATAAATTTACTATTCGGATCGACTGTAATTTCTTCCCATAAATCTACTCCACCCCTATCGGTAGCACGAAAATGATATGTTCCATCATCTTCTTTTGTCCAGTGTTCCGAAGTTTTAAGAGATTGAATAAAAGCTTGACTAGGCTTTTTATTGAGTTTCAATTTTGCATTCCAAAAAGGATCTATAGTATCGCCATAATAATACAAATCAACTATTTCATAATCCGGAAAATTAACACTAGTGAGGACACTCAAACTATCTGGATTAGAATAATAATCTAAATTCCATGTACCACACCATCTATAATAAACACTAAATCCACTAGGAAAAACATTAACTGAAACTATATATGCAGTACTATCATCTTCAAATCCTTTAGGCGCTTTTGTATATGAGGTATGCCACCCTCGAGTACAAAAATTTTCATAGTGCCAAAAAATATTATCTTCATCTTGCAACTTTAATTCTATTGCTTTTGTTAAATTTTCTATTGCTAAGCTATCAACAAATTTATAATATACTGTAGTTTCTCCCATAAATCTGTCCTTAATATTTTCGGTATATTCAAATTCTGGAAAATCATCAATTTCAGTTATGGCTGCTATTTCTTGTTGCGACGTAAACAATAAATCTTCATAAGGAGCAGGTCTATTTTCATAATACAAAATTCCTGCAAAAATATAAATACAAATAAAAATAGGAGCAAAAAGTACTAGAATCCAACTATAAATTTGCTTAGATATAAGTTCCTTTTTCTTTGCCTTAAACGGAAGAATAAACGGAAAAATTGTCCACAATATAAAGCATATAGCAATATCAGCAATTTTTTCTTTATGCATTAATTTAGCTACAATTAACACAATAATGCCTAATACCAAAAGAGATATTATTACAAAACACGAAAGCAAGATAGACCATGCCCAAAACATTATATAAGCCATAAAATACTAATTAATTTTAACTGTTTTACTTTAATTAAAATAGTCAATAGAATTAAGATAAAACATCTCGTTTTATCACTTTTTCATAATTATAATCTTTATCCTTATTTTACTCTTCAATATCTAAAACCCATTTAAATTGAGGAGCATACATCCAACCAATGTCTTGCATATAGCGAATAAGACTTTCGTGGAATTTGAACGGACCTATTATTGTTGGCGATGGCAGTTTAGGGAAAGCAAATTCTTTAATATAAGATATAACCCATTCGCCATCTTCTTTGTATAGGTACATACCATTAAGCGCCAATGCGATACGTCCGTTTTTGAACGTATAAGCCGACCACAACTTAAATTCGTTATAATCTGCTTTCCATGCTATCAGGGCAGGATTGTTTTTTGTTGCATTAGGATATTTTTTCATCAATCCTTTGATTTTGTCATGTCGAGCAAAATATTTACTATGCAAAACAACAGTGTCTTTAGTTGGAACAGTACACAAAATTTGTTGTATTGTAGCTTCAGGCGAAGCAAACCAACCCAAAGTACAAATACATATATTTATAGAATACATACTGCACTTCTCGTACAGATTTAAGTCACCACCTTTTTTTACTCTAAGATAACAATCTTGTTGTATGTCGCTTAATACCCAATATGCGACATTAGATGCAAATAAAAGAATAACTACAAGTATTCCTATTCCAATTTTTTTAGCTATTTTTTTCATAAATAATTAATAGGATTTAAATAGAACATCTTTTTCCATCCATCAGTCGAAGTGTCAATTCGCCATGGATAAGGGACAAAAGTGAATATAGTAAAATGCAGGTGAGATGGTGTTTTTGCTGCACTACCAGTATTCCCCACTTTACCTATCAACGATTTATGAGTTACTATATTGCCCTCTTTTACCAAAATTTCATCTAAATGAGCATAATAATAAATTCGCCATTTAGGACCAAGTACTGTAACATAATTTCCCCCACTGCTCAAATATCCAGTAGAAACAACAACACCCCAAGTAGCAGAATGAATATTAGTTCCTCGCTTTGCAAAAATATCCACCCCTTTATGCACTCTTGCGCGACCACCCCACGGAAACCAAAACGTCTTATGATTGTAATCCCCACTACCAGCCCCATCCACAGGCATTTGCAAATTCTGAGGAATTAATAACCCTATAATAAAAATGGAGCATAATGCCAGAAATAATATTTTCAATGCTTTTTTCATATATAACTAAAATTTATGCACACAGAATGCACGGAAAAATACGGAATTTTATCTTTTCGCTCCGCTCTAGAAATTACAATCGTAATTTTCCCATAGATAACACAGATTAATACGGAAATTTTTTCTTTTTTTGATTCGTTATTTTTGCTCCGCAAAAATGACTCTACGGATTACACAGATTACCATGCGGATTCTTATATCGAGCTCAAGTTAATTATTATTTTACAAATTTCAACTCTTTTGAGTTAAACACATCCACAGGCGCAATTGCATATTGATTCATTGTGATGCCACGTTTTTTTATCGCTCGCTTAATCTTTGGTATTCTATGCGTGCCAAGTATCAAATAATCATCTATCTTTTTAGGCTTACAAAGCTCTATTCCCAACTGACTTAAATAAACGTCATATATCAATTCCGAGCAATAAAATTTACCATTATCAAACTTAAAAGCCAAATCGTATGGTTTACCTAAATAACTATTATACTTGATTTTAATATTATCCATTTTAGGACGTTTATGCCAATATTTACCATCTTTACCACGAGCAATAAACTTCTCTAACGGAGTAAGCACCAAAGTCTTCTGCGTTTCAAGCACGTATGGTTTCCCATCTTTCATAACCACCACACCACAGTGCGTAATCGTAGAACGTGTACCCATTTTTATCAAAGGGGATTGTTGCGACAACGAAGTTTGAAAAATTACATCACCCTCTCGCACATCCTCCACCGGTGCTTTTGTTGCAGTCATCACCTCCACCAACATAGAGCGAAAAGGATATGCCACAATACATAAAATTACGCCTATAATGATAAATACTTTTTTCATATTACCAATCACTAAAGCTATATTTAATCTCACGAGTTTTATAGTATAAGGTAAAATCTTGCTCAGCCCTAATAGTACCATATTCATCATAATATGTAGTATTTTTACAACAAGTATTCTTATCATTTACCATTGTGTTTTTCTGTGCTTTAAAATATTTCACAATATCTTTCCAAGCATTCTCATCTTTTATTGATAAAGTGACACCTTTTTGAACATCAGGAAAAACCCAGCACCACCAATCCACCACCTCATAATCCTCACTATTAAAATCATATTCAACATACGCCTCCATCCCCACAATCACATCCTCTGCCGAATCACAAGATGGATGATTAAGTTTCCTATCAATCAAAAAGAAACAAAGTACAATAAAAAGCACCAAAATCACAACACCACCAAAAAACATCCATCTCACAATTTTCCAAAATAAATTCATTTTACTCATAACACTAAAAAAATTAAAATTCCTTATTTATAACGCATTACAATCTCAAAATATTGCATAAATCTTATTTTTCGTAATAGCAAATTAATTTAAAAGGATGTAATACGCCTATTTTTTCAAGTTCATAAAATAACTGTTCGTATAAGACAATTGAAAAATTATCAATTATTTTAAAAGTAGTTTTACTTGGAACTTTCCAAGTGTAATCACATTCAGCTACATAACATTGCTTTCTATTGATTTCTTGTTCGCTTAACATACACCAGTTTAGTAATATAGCACCATCTTTTTCAGGAGAATTAAGAGCATAATCATTATCTCCATTCCAAGCCATTTTACCTAATTGATTATTCTCAAATCTCTTTTTAATTTTAGGAGTAATCCATTTATTAGAGTGCAAATAAACGGTATCTTGCTCAGTAATTAGCATTTGAAAATTTGCATACGCCGCTTCACTACAATAAAACGAACCAATAGTACAAATGCCTAAATGTAAAGTCAAAATACTACCCTTTTCATATAAAGATAATTCTTGATTATCTGCTATTTTGTTTACACATTTAGTTTGAATATCAGAACAAAGCCAATAACATCCATTTGCAATTAGCAAGATAATTATTAATAAAAGACTAATTATCCATTTTTTCATAATTATTTAATCGAGTTAATTCATCATAATCTCTGTTGTTTTACTGAATAATACATAATGTTCACTTATATAATAAAAAAACATAAAGCAATGATAAAACCTAAAATAAATCTTATTTTATCTGATTTAAACATAGTTGTTATTAATAAAATAAAACAAATTAAAGGTTCTATAATAATAAATAATAACACATTCCAAAAGTCATAAGAATACTCTGTAGTGTTAGCTATATTTTGTAAAGTTCTAATGCTCATTAAACACACTTCCTCTACACTACAATATTTTAAATCACATAATAGATATAGTAACCCAAAAACAGAAGGTAATCCTATAATTATTAAAATAAAAATACTAACTATTGTTAGTATAATTTTAGTTTTTAATTCCATAATAATTTTATAAAATCAATAATTCCCAGAGCTAATGATGAGTATATTTCTATTCTTAAGAATCTCTATTTCAGAATAATCTTCAGCTGACTCTTTACTGAAAAATATTGAAGTACTTGTTTCTTTACATTGCCATCCTTCATTAGTCTTGAATCTATCCAAATATTGGGTATATGGTTTACTTAACTGAATTACATATTCATGTTCTGAATCAACCCCAAAATTGAAATTCTTTACTATCAATATATGGTATTCTGCTAGATTTAATAACCTTTCTTCTATAACAGGATAATATGCCAATCTATTGTTATATGCAACATATATTTTATCATTAGTTATAACAATGTTGTAAGGAATAGTATCGTTATCACTATATTTAATGTTATAAAACTCAGCGATTCCATCCTGTGAAAAATTTATATATTCCCAATATAATGTATCTTTTGAGAGCTCTTGCTTAAGTATATTTTCTTTATCTTGAAAAGATAACGTATCCTTAAAATTAAACTCAACCAAACAATCCCAATAATCCCAATTAAAATTAGCATTCGTAGTATTTCCCACATAAAAGAACTCTGGTAAATTCTTAATTCCTAGCTCTTCAACAATATTTTCTGGAGTATTAAATTTTACTTCACCAAATTCAAGAGATTTATTCCTACATTGAGACATTAAGACAACTAATGCCACTACAAAACCAAATAATAACTTAGTTCTCATTTTAATTTATTATTTTTTATTCATGAAAGATTTACTACCTTCGATGCGCTTCTTAAATCTATATTCATAAAAATGTTCGTATAGTATTAGAATCAAATGTTTTCTCAAATCTCTATTACTAACATTTTGTATATGTAAGCACATAGGACTATAATGCACATAAAAACGTCTTTCAATATCTTTTTCTTCTACTGATTTAGAAAACTTCAAAAAAAGTCTATTCCCAAATGCAGAAGAAGAGGGTAAACCAATCGCAAGTATTGATAAACTATGATCTCTTGCTAACAAAATATTATCAATCAATTCACCATAACAATTTTCTATTTCTCTAATAGCATCATTCTCTGTAAAGATTGTTCCTGGCTCATATTCTTCAGAATAAAAATATATCCCAGCATGCTCCTTGTACCAAAGATTAACATCTTCTTTTGTATCAAAAATTACATAACCTTTACCCCAAGTATTTTGGAAACAATGTTTTGCATATCTATGATGTTCTTTAAGAAATTGAATCTTGGCACTTAGAGCATCTGGCGCATCGGGATAATGATATATCATTTATATAATTATATTTATAGCAATTAAGCTATTTTATTTATTATATATTGTTCAATATAAGGTAAATCAGACCAATTTCGTTTTCCTTGATTTAAACAAAAATTCATATTTTCACTTATCAAACGAAATGTAGAACCCTGTAATGTTATTCCCCTCATTCCTGCACTAATTGGAATAATAAATTCTTTTACTAATCGTTGAACTAAATGTTGATAAGAAGGACCACTTAACATTGTTGAGTACATTATCTGTATTATCAATTCCCAATTATTTTTTGTAGTATAACCAGCGGGTGATTTAACAATTTTTTGAGTTAAAGTTTCTCCTGCCAATATTGTAATATAATCATTCTCGGACAAACCATATCTTTTTTGTAAATAATCTAAAAATGAAATTTCATAATCCGTTAATATTTCTTTACGTATTAAGTTTGCCTTTTCAATGTTACTATTTAATGATAATATTCGCTTAACACTACTAATAAATAAACTATTCCCACTTAATAATCTCAAATGCATCATTGAATAATACACCAAATTAATATGTCTACGTTTATCATAAAAACTATCCGCAGTATCAAGTCCAAAAAAATTACTATTATTCATAATATATAAATTTAATTTTAAATATAATTAATAAAACAATGATAAATTAAAGAAGTTCATCATATTCAATATCTACTCCTCTGTCATATAGATGTAACACACATTTTACAACATTTCGATTTTTAAGGTGTAGAGTAATCCCATAATCTTTATTATCATATACTACCATCCCTTGAGTTCTTAGAGTGATTCCGCGCAACAATATTTTATCTCCAGTATCTGTAATCATTTCCATAAGTTTTGGTTGCATCTGCTGTGTTGGAGTTGGCATATCCATATTCCACATTGTTACAAGGAAACCTTGTTTGGGGCTTACATCTAAACCATTAAACATTTCTTTGAAAACTTTATTTTCAATTTTAATTGTTCTATTACAATATTGTGCTCCCATAACAGGAATATCATTCTGGTAACGTTGATGATGAGTTGATTTCAATACTAAATCTACCATATGCATTTAATAATCAAGGGTAATATCTAAAAAAGTTTCTATTCCTGAATCAAATGAAATATTAGAAATGGGCATTCCAAAAATAGTCATTGATGAGCGCATTGTATTATAATGAGCTTGTAAATGAATTCCGTATAAAGCAATAGAGCCAATCTTTCCATTTCCACTTGCATCAGGATAAAATAAATATAAATTCACTAAATTACCATTACGAGTGATTTCTATTGCATGGCATCCAGCTCTCATATCATATAAATATGATCTAATTTGATAAGTGAAGAATGGTGGATAATTTCTAAAGCCTATTTCAATATTTCTAATTCGTTGTAAGCTATCTTGATTTAAACAAAACATTCCGAACATAGTGATCTACTATTTATTAAAATTCAACATTCAAAAAATGTAATACAAAATTATTTTAGAAATAAATAACATAATCATTTGAGTATAGGTTTTTTATTAATTTGTACCTTGTTCCATAAAGCATTCCATTACCTTTAATGATGTTTAGAAACTTAGATGAAACATTACTAAGTAAAACTCCTTTTACTTCATTATTATTCCCTTTGAAAATATACATATCTCCATGCCCTAGTGCATTTACAAAATTATCAGCGATATTAATGCCAACACTTCCATACAAATCTGCACCCGGAAAAAGATTTTCGTCATCACAACAACCTCTCATTGCCATAACAGGAACGCCACAAACCTTAAGTGTTCCCAAAAC
Source organism: Alphaproteobacteria bacterium (assembly GCA_045577985.1). Taxonomy (GTDB): domain Bacteria; phylum Pseudomonadota; class Alphaproteobacteria; order RF32; family CAG-239; genus RUG410. The sequence continues at coordinate 1,953 of JAZNJJ010000034.1, read as the reverse complement.
ATTTTTTACATAAGAATCAAAATTTACCATAGTTTTATTTTTTTAATTAATAAAATTATTAAATGCAGAAAGTTTAATAAACTTATCACTAAAAATACTACACAAATCACTGCACACCATTTCTATCTTCATATTCCAAAGATGATAGCAAAATGACAATTCCTCTATCTAGATTTTCCTTTTGATAACCAAATCTCAAATTAGAATAAATCCAAGGACAATGTTTTTTAGCAAACTCGTTCTGTAGAAGAGGTACAAATTCTGTGTTAACTAAATTATCTATTCCGTGCTGTGTGTTATAATTATAGCGATGATTTGTCTTTTTATCTATGAGACTAAACCAAGGGACTATAGCTATTCTTGGTTCTTTTCCTACAGAACTGAATTGAACATCTACAATGCCATAAGTCTCTAAATGACTATTATCTTGCCAAAATCTCAATGTAAACATATCTCTGTTGAACATATTTTGCTGTATTTCAATCGTATTTACATTTTTACACACTGTACTGAAGTATTGTAAAAAGTTAAACATATATTGCATTAGAAAATATTCAGTTACATTACATACTTTAAGATAGATTAATTTATTTATGGCATCATATAAAGTTTGTAAGTTATGATGATAGTTCCAAGACATTATTATAGTATAAACAATGCTTCTTTTGGGCCAATTAGGTAGATGTTTTAGCTCGCAATAATAATCTTGTAAGGATATATCTGAATTTGGAATGATATTCCAACCCTTCATTTGCTCCCATAAATAATTCCCCCAAATAATGGGATTTTCTTTAGTAATCACATCTATAAGATTACCAATAGCTTGTCTTTGTAATAGTGATGGACCGTCTGCCATATCTTTAAATAATTATGCTTTCTCAATTCCCTGAAAAAAGCGGATTTAAAATAAGGTGTGGGAACTATATCTTATTCATCCTACCAAATATATTTTCAAATACAAATAATACCAAAGTAAATATACCAAGTAAAAACAAAACTAATAACACCTTTTAAAAAAAACTTAATATAACAAAAATTCCAATCAATATATTTATATAAATATATCACAACAAGACATAAAAAAAGCGTGAAACTTCGTCTATTACTCGTTTCACGTCTTAGGGCCTTCGCATTGCCAGCAAACCTAACGAGCAATGCAGAAGTCCACGCCGATATATTGTACCTATTAACTATTCATTGTAGTTTTTTTGATTTTTTTGAGTATTTTTTAATTCTGAATAGATTAGAATTGTAAAAAATAGTTACAAAAATTCCAAAAATTTCTACTTTGAATGTAATTTTGGCTATATACAATACACCCATAGACATCTACCATTGCTTTGTATTCGGGTTTGCTAATTAGAGTTTGCGAAGTTCTAAGACAACGAATATCAAAGCGTTATAGTAAACGCTAATTTTAATATGTCTACCAATCCCACCCTAACTGAGGCAGACTGCCCCGGCATGGAGTCGGCAAGGCAAATATAGTATTTATTTCTTAATTAAACAAAATTTTTGTTGGTTATTTTTTTTATTGGTGTCCGATATGATAATTGGTTTTTCATCAGTTTAGTTGAAAAGGTGATGTTAAAAGAGTTGGTTTTTTATGCGGATGTTTCGGAAATATTTGATATTCCAGATTTTTCAAGGAGTATGGTTTTTCTAGAATATTTAGAAAATCTAGACGCTTCGCTATCTAGGTTTTTAGCCTGACGGCTAATCGGACGCACGAGTCGTGCGTCCCTACATTGGATAGGATTTTTGTCAAATTTGCTCTTTTACTACACAAAAACACTCTACGGATGACACAGCATGCTGAAAGCACTGAAAAAGTAAGTTATTATAAAAAACATTTACCAATTTAGATAATTAAGTACAAGTAAAAATATATTGTTTTAATCTGTATTTTTTTATCTCAAATATTTGGTCATGTCATTTATTTTTAGTAACTTA
>JAZNJJ010000033.1:0-19397 GCA_045577985.1 Alphaproteobacteria bacterium | reverse complement strand
ACATAAGTAGTAATATACCGTAAAAACTTAAAAAAATGATAAAATATATACTATAATATATGTTATCCCTCAGTGGTTGTCCGAAAAAAGGGTTCCTTTTTTTCGGACATAAAATTTTAAATTTAGAAAAATTTAACTTATTGATGTTACGTTGTGAGAGAAAGAATTTTTAGTAAAAAAAATGTCCGAAAAAAAGGAACCCTTTTTTCGGACATTTTAAATAAAATATTTCACAACCAACTAATAAAACATATCCTCTCTTTTTTGTTATAAAAAGAGAGGATATATAGATTGAAAAAACAAGAATACTATTGATTTACAACCTTATCAGCAACCTTTTCAGCTACTTTATCAATAACCTTATTTGTTACATCATTTAATAGATTATCATCAGTTTCCTCGGTCGTAACTACTCTATCTTCTAACACATCCATTAATCTATCTAAATCAGACATTTCTTCATTATCATAACCGGAATCTTCTTCAACGACTTTTTCATAAACCTCTCCTTCTGTCTTAGGTTTAACAAGTTCATCAAATAATTCTTCTCCGCTCTTCTCGAGCAATTCCAATCCTTCACTGATAGAATTATCTTCTTGTTTATTATCGTCTTTATTATCAACTTTTTCTTTATCTTCTTTCTTCGCTAAGCCAAAACTTTCACTCTTATTTTTAATATCATCTAACCACTTTTCTGGTATTAGATTTTTAATTGGTGCTGCATTTTCCCCTGCCAATTTAAAATATTTTGATTCTGCAAAAATACCTTTTTCAGATTCTTCTGGAATTAAAGTAGAAATCATAATTTGAATTAAAATAACAACAACAACGCCTCTCAATAAGCCAAATACAAAACCTAAAATTCGATCTAATGCACTTAACTTACTAGCTCTGATTTGTGAACTAATCTTATCTGCTGTCAACAACCAAAATACACAGAATATAATCAATATTGCCATACCTGAAACCAGATTTGATAATATATCAGAAGATATATAATTTTTAGTAATAGGATTAATAATCGGCAACAAATAATAAACAGCAACAGCCGCCAACACCCACCCTGTAATAGAAAGCAATTCTTTAGTTATTCCTCTGATAATAGCCACCAATATAGAAATGCCCACAATTACCATAAATACAACATCTAAATTATTAAGTTGTTCCATAATATTACTCCTAATTAAACCAATTTATCAGCCTATGAACATTTCCAATTTCATAACAAGATAAATCATAATTTTTAGCACCTTTTTCCTTTTTATCCTTACCAAAAGCCGGAGGAACAATTGCACTAACAAAACCCAATTTTTTCGCTTCTTTCAAACGTAGATTTGGTTGCGAAACCGCTCTTATTTCACCGGATAATCCTATTTCTCCAAAAACAACCATATCCGCTGGTAAAGGCTTATTTGTCATAGAAGAAATAACGGCCATTGCAACAGCCAAATCGGCAGCCGGTTCAGAAAGTTTCATTCCACCGGCAACATTCAAATACACATCATGTGAACTAAAATTTATACCGCATCTTGCTTCCAAAACGGCCAACACCATTGATAACCTACTCGTATCCCATCCGACAACTGCTCTTTTGGGTGTTGAATATCCACTCGGACTTACTAAAGCCTGAATTTCAACCAATAATGGACGAGATCCTTCTATTCCTGCAAATACACATGAACCAGATACATTACCTTGTCTTTCAGCTAAAAATAAGGCTGATGGATTCTCTACTTCCACCAATCCCTTATCTTGCATTTCGAAAACACCAATTTCGTCTGTTGCGCCATACCTATTCTTAACGGCTCTTAAAATTCTAAAATGATGTCCTCTTTCTCCTTCAAAATACAAAACTGTATCAACCATATGCTCTAAAACTCTTGGTCCGGCTATTTCTCCTTGTTTTGTAACATGCCCAACCAAAAACAAAACAAAACCTTTTCTTTTAGCTAATTTAATCAATTCATAGGCACATGCTCTTACTTGCCCCACACTTCCTGGTGTAGATTCCACTTCATCCAAATACATAGTTTGAATTGAATCTATTATAACAACTTTAGCTTCTGTTTTCTCCAATGTGGCTACAATATTTCGTACATCGGTCGCACTAGCTAAATTAACAGGACTTTCAGCCAAACCTAATCTATTTGCTCTAATACGAACTTGATCAATCGCTTCCTCTCCGGAAATATAATAACATTCGTGTTTTTCTTCCCCAAAAGCCAATCCGGCACAAACCTGTAATAATATTGTAGATTTTCCAATTCCGGGATCTCCACCGACTAATATAACAGATCCTGGAACCAATCCCCCTCCGGAAACCCTATCTATTTCTTTTATACCGGTTTGAAGACGGTTATATGTTTGTAAAGAACCTTTTAGCGGAACAAAATCTATAAGCGATCCCTCTTTCTTTGTTCCTAATTTAGAAAAACCATCAATTTTATTCACTTCTTCAACAATAGAGTTCCATTCATCGCAAGAGTCACACTTTCCTTGCCATTTATAATAAACAGTTCCGCAATTCTGACAAACAAATGATGTTGCACTCTTCTTAGCCATTTTTATACTTCCACTTTTATAGGACCATGAGAACATCCTGAAATAAATTGTTTTATATATGGATTTTCTGTCTTATCCATTTCTTTCACTGTTCCTGTCCAAATTATTTTCCCTTGATATAACATAGCTACCCTATCAGCTATCTTACGAACAGATGACATATCATGTGTAATAGTTAAAGTAGTCGCACCCAAACCTCTAGCAGACTCAATAATTAAATCATTTATAACATCCGCCATTATCGGATCTAATCCCGTTGTCGGCTCATCAAAGAAAATTATCTCCGGTTTAGTAATAACAGCCCTAGCTAATCCCACTCTTTTTTGCATACCTCCAGAAAGTTCTGCCGGAGATAAATCCGCGACATCAGGAGCCAACCCTACTTGTCGTAAAATTCTTATAGCTTCTAACTTTGCCTCTTTTTTAGATTTCTTTTGATTTTCAATTAATGAAAATGCCACATTTTCCCATACACTCAAACTATCAAATAATGCAGCCCCTTGAAATAACATTCCCATTTTATTATGAATATTTTTTCTAGTTCCTACTACTTCCTCATTATCTATTTTTATTGAGCCATAATCTGGCTGTAATAAACCTTGAATACATTTAATTAAAACAGATTTACCGGTTCCTGATCCCCCAATTACAACCAAGGACTCACCTTTTTTAATATCTAAATCAACACCGTCTAAAACTTTCTTTTTACCAAAAGACTTATATAAATTTCTAATCTCAATTTTATTTTCAACCATCTGCATCACCTCTTTTATCTTGAAAAAAACATTTCTGTAATCAAATAGTTAAAAATCAAAATTAAAATAGAAGATGATACTACTGCATTCGTTGTAGCTTCGCCAACACCTTGAGCTCCACCTTTTGAACGATACCCGTGATAACATCCCATTATTGCAATAATAAAGCCAAATACACCAGCTTTAACCATACCAGATATAACATCAATAGCCTGTAAATTTTGCATTGTTGCATTAATATAATTGGCAGGATTAAAATCCAACTTATATACTCCAACGACATATCCACCAAATATACCGATAATATCACCCAACAAAACCAATAGAGGCATCACAATAACCCCTGCCCAAACTCTTGGAGCTATTAAATATCTAAAAGGATTTGCAGACAAAGTAACCAATGCATCAATTTGTTCCGTTACTCTCATTGTTCCAATTTCAGCAGCCATCGCTGCACCAATTCTACCAGCGACCATTAAAGCCGATAAAACAGGAGCTAATTCTCGTGTAACTGAAATCAAAACAACAGTCGCTACTGCACTTTCCGCTCCAAATTTTGAAAAGCCTGAATATGTTTGTATAGCAATAACCATACCGGCAAATAAAGTTGTCAACCCAACAACCGGCAGAGAATAAAAACCCATATTCATAAATTGTTTTGAAAATAATTTTATATAAAAAGGAGGAACAAAACAGTTATAGATAGATTTTGCAACAAAACGAGAAAAATAGCCAAGATTCAAAATAAAACCAACTAGCGGTTTACCTAAAGTTTGTAAAAATAACTCTGTTTTTTTTCTCAACATCATTCTATCCATATAACATTAAACACTAATAAAACTATTTCGTAGCTTCACACAAATCTTATTTGGTGCTGAACATTCTTTAGCATACAAATCTATTGCAGGAATTTCAACCCCTAAAATAACATTTTGTTTATCTATTGGCAAACGTTCAATTTCAGATACATCATTTTTCAAGTTCACAACCAATCTAATTGCTGATGATTTAAGATAATTATATTTCGCTATTCCAACACCTCTGATTTCTAACAATCCTGCCAATTTTTCAGAGCACTCGCCATACAAAATACCATTCTTTTGAAACACACGAACAACGTCATCTGCCACTAATATAGCTTTTTTTTCCTCTATCAAACGAAATGCCAAATCAGATTTTCCACACCCACTCTTGCCGGTAATCAAAATCCCTTTACCATCCAGCACAACTAATGAAGCATGAAGTATCTTACTATTCAACATTTGCCAACCGATTACACTTTTCCTCATCTGATGAAGTTATTGTTATTCGACGTTCATCATTATTAACATCAAAATATACATACCACATATTTCTAGGTGCAAATCCTTCCATTTTTTCTGGCCATTCAACCAAACTCACTCCAGAATAAAAGGCTTCTTCAACACCTAATTCAAAAATTTCTATAGGATTTTCCAACCTATACAAATCATAATGATATATATCAAAATCATTAGAGCTATAAGTCTGTAATAACGTAAAAGTCGGACTAGGTACTTCATCAGCATTTGTCATTTTTTTTATAAATGCTCGAGCAAAAACACTCTTTCCAGCGCCAAGAGTTCCCTTTAATGCCCAAACATCACCTCTCTTGCTTATAACAGCTAATTTTTCCGCAATAGCAATTGTATCTTTTTCACTATATGATAAAAAAACTTTTTCCATTAGAACAAATCCCAAATACCGCCACTTTCTGGCTTATTTTTATTAATTTTGATTTTAACCTTTCTATTTTGCATTTTTCGCCAATCCCAAGGTTTATAAAAACGTCCTTTCCACAAACCACGCCTATTTGCAATAGCCTGTTTTTCATAAGGAAGGTAAATTTCAGTATTCTGTGTATAAGCTACAGCCCAACCTGCATTTGTAACAACAGCAGCAACATCGTATTGATCATCAACTAAACAAACTCCTGTAGCTCTATTTTTTTCATCTACATCTCCCAAAATATAACATACAACATTCCTATTGTTAAGCCAATTTTGTAACCATGTCAGAGCTCGTTTACCACATTTATATGAACGTCCCTGTCTATCAGCACATGATTGTCCTGGATCTGGTGCATCAACACCAAATAATTTAACATAAATACCTCTAACATATAAAACACTTGCTGTGACAACAGAAGGATATCCTTGTATTGACGGATAATCCATTGGATTAAAATTATCATACATATTATTTTTATTTGAAGCATTACTTCCAAACAGGAAGGTCTTTACTTTTCCAACAAAACCACCATCATTTTGAGATACATTACTAGAAACAGAAACATCATTTGTATCCTCGGAATTCACATTATCACTTACATTTTTATCATTATCGACAACCTTATCATTTTCAATCTCCGCTTCTGGTGGCAAACCAAACATTTCCAACTCTTCCATATAAATATCAACATTGTGCTCATCAACAACCTTACCATTAGAAGAGACTGCTATATTTTTATTGTCTGAAACAGATGAAAAAAGATTTACATTATTTTTTCCACCCAACAACCCCAAACAATACAAAATAAAAACAACAACACTACCTATTATTAAAAATGACGGAAGAAAACTCATTGCTCTCCACATTATTTTGAAGAGAATATAAAGAACAACCAAAGCTAATATAACAGCAACAAAACCAATTCCCTGCAAAAACGTACTATCTGTTTGTGTTCCAGAACCACCTACATACATAGCTATAATAAAAAACAATATTAGAAATATTTTTTTTAAAAAGAACATAAATACCTCGTTAATAATAACAAACTAACGTATTAGAACATACTTTTATTTTTATTGCAAGTTATTTATATAGTCTTGGTAAAGGTTCCTTTTTTACAATATCTTTTACTTTCTTCTTTGATTGTTTTAGATTTGATAAAATAATTTCCGCATTTAACATCCCTGAACCATTGGCATATAAATTATTATTAATAATCTGCATTTGTTCTAAGAAATCCTTATTACCAATAAAATCGGCTAAATCATTTAAATTATTTATACTTACATTCTTAAAAGTATAATTAGCCCACTGTAATAAATTATCCCTCAAAGCTCTATAATCTGAATGTTTGATATTATTTCTTATTTTAGTTAAACTAATTTCAACATCCTTTGTCTCTCTTTTTTTAATAAAAATCATAAAGACAACAAGACTTAATAAAATACCCAATAAAAAAGCCCCTAAAATAGAAAAGATTATTTTCTTATTAGCATTTTCCGATGGCAATGATTTCTGAGTTTCCACATCTTTTGCTTCAACACTCTTAACTAAATTTTCTTCCATATTCTCAGAATTTTCGATAATTCCACTTTCACCAATAACAACAATTTTCTCAGCAGGAACTATTGCCTCTTCTATTTTTTGTGTAACAACATTAAACCAAGGAATTCGTATTTCATGAATGATTTGTTCTCCATTTTTTTGAGGAATATATACAATCCTATAGACGGCTTTGGAAACAACTTTTCCATCATTTACCGAAGATGACACTATTGGTTTATCCGGATATTGTTTTATATACTCATTTTCCTTTAATTCCAAATCAGGCAATTGAGTATCTAATACTCCCGATGCATTTAAAATTATTTCTCTAGCAACAGTTTCTCCAACCTTAAATACTGGTTTTTCATCACTCCATTTTGCAACGACATTTAAAGCATTTGCTGGCAACCACCAAGTATAATTATATCCATTTATAACGGGTTTTACATTTATTTCTATAGGCTTACTTTGCAAAGCAACTGGACGTTTAATGCCAAACATACTATCTATATCCATGTCAAAAATTTGAAAAAAGCCCATCTTCTGACGTTGTACGGGATTTTGTGAATCAAAAGAAACATAATAACCGTCAACATTAACTGAAGGAACAAACTGTTTTCCACTTTTTTGAGGAAATAAAGCATAATAAAATTTAAGTTCTCTATGCCCTTTTCCATCATTATAAACAGATGGTCTTCCTAAACTTTTAATAATCCAATTATCAGCATTAATAAAATATGGTTCGCTTGTTAATTCCAGTCCTCTATTATCTTTTATAGTTAAAATAGCGTTTATTTCTTGTTGAACATATGGTGCATTATTATCAATCTGTAATTCTACAGCAAAAGCATCATTTACGTAATCATTTTTATTTTTTTGTAAACTGTTATCAACATCACTACCTGTAGGTAACACCTCTATTTCCAATGATTTTGTTTTATATTTACCAACTTTTATCTCGGGAATGATTATTTTACCTTCTCGTTTTGGCATCAAACCAATATCCCACTCCCTACGTTGATTACTTTGACCGTTTATATAACTTGATTGAATTGAGCTAGAAGTAGAATATATGGTAAAATCATTCTGTAAAACGCCTAAATCCGGCTGCAATGAGTTTCCATCATTCCCTTCATAAGAAATATTTAAATTGAAAATTTCTCCATATGGAACTTGTTTATTTTCTACCCAAACATCAACATTATTTGCATTTGCCACATGAGAAAATAAAACAGACATAAATAGTACAACGAAAAATTTATTAAACATATCTACCTCAACTAATCATTATATCTTTTTTTATCATATTCTCTTTTTATAAAAGCTCTCAATAAGCCCCCCTTATCTTCGGGAATCTCTCTAAACTTTTGCAACCTAGCTCTAATTTTTTCCTGATCTTCTGGAGTATTTTTTCCTTCTTTAACATTAACAGTAGTTTTAATTTCCTGTTCCTCGCCATCATTATTTGGTTTATTCTCATCATTTTGTTTATCAACATTATTTTCGTTATCTTTTTCATCACCTTTTGATTTATCTGTTGATTTTTGATTTTCATCACCCTTTGAATTCTGCATATCATTTTCATCAGAATTTTCTTCGCCTGTATTACTATTTTGTTGATTTTTCTTATCTTTTTGTTCAGAATTATCTGACTGTTGAGAATTATTTTCATCTAATAAATTTTTATCATTTTGTTCTTGATTTTTATCATTTTCATTTTCTTTATTTTTCTGACCATCATTATTATTGTCTTTATTTTGTTTTTGAGAATTTTGCTGTTTTTCACTATCTTTATTCTTATTTTCCGAATTTTGATTTTGTTGATTCTGCTGATTTTGTTGTTGTTTTTTCAAATATTCAAGATTAAAACGAGCATCTTCAAAATTTGCATCTTGTTTTAAAACTTCTTCATATTTTTTGATAGCATCCTCAATTTTTCCACTTTTTGCAAGAGCATTTCCTTGATTATATAAAGAAACTAAATCATTAAAAGACGAAAAATTATCATATGAAACATCAAAATCTCCATTCCTATAAGCAGAGACAGCCTTCCATTTCTTATCTTCAAACGTTTTTTCAGCTTTTCCATAATCTTTTTCTTCAAAAAATTTCATCGCTTGCTGATTTTTGTTCAAAAACCATGATGCCTCAGCCACTGAAGTTACTGATAATAAAAATAAAATAATTAATACACCCTTTCTGAAAAAATATAATAATATAAAAGCCGGTAAAAACAAAAAATAATATCCCATATCTATCCATACAGTTTGCATATTATCACTTTGTTTCAACTCATTAACTAAAACATCGTTTATCTTATCAATTAATCCGTCCAAAGATTGATTATAGCTTATATATAAACCATTACCTTTTTCTGCAATCATTTTCAATTTTTCATTATTTTTAGAATTTATACCTATAATATTTATATCAAAACCTATTTTAGAAGCATTATTAGCGCTATCTAAAGCAGCATCAAAACGCTCTCCGACATCTGTAGCTAAAACAATAATATTTCCTTTTTTATAACCGGCTTCATTTAGACGATCAACAGCCAAATTTATAGCCCTATCCAATCTATCTCCATTTTCGGGCATTATATCCAAATCAATCATAGGCAATAAATTATCAATTAGTGATACATCTTCAGTTAACGGAGTTATTATAAAAGGCTCCCTACTATATACCAAAAAACCGGTTTCTGTACTTTTAAATTGCTTAATTAGATCTTTCACAATGTATTTAGCCCTCACGATTCTACTAGGCGAAATATCTTTGACCCACATATCTGATGAAACATTTAATAATATCATAACCGGATTATCTATACTTAAACTCGGATTATTTTTTTTCATCCATGTTGGTCCTGATAAAGCAAGAATAATAAATATCGTAATAAAAATAGCTAAGATTAAAGGAGTTCGTCTCTTATTATTTTCACTTTTTATTAGCAAGAACTCCAATAAATTTTCATCACAAATATCTGCCCAAGATGAAATAACTTTCCTATACTTAACCACCCCATAGTAAAACAATACAGGTATAATCAATGCAATCAACCAATAAGGACGTAAAAAATGAAATTCTTGCCACCACTGCATTTTACCAAACCTTTCTTGATAAAAACATTAATAATAAAAACAAAAACAAAGCTACTCCTGCTGGATAATAAAACAGATCTTTTGTTTCTTGTACAAAGCGCCCTTCTTGACTTTGAGGCTCTAATTTATTTATTTCATCATATACTTCAAATAAAGAACTAACATCTTTTGCTCTAAAATATCTACCATTTGTTTCTTCAGCCAAACTCTGCAAACCGGCTTCATCCAAACCACTTGTTGAAGGAAATTTAAATAATCCTCCCAAAATACTATCTGCTTCAGCCCCCACTCCTATTGTATAAACCTTAACATTTTCATCTTTCGCAAATGAAACTGCTTGAGATAAGCTTAGACTACCATCATTATTCTCTCCATCTGTCAATAAGACAATAACCTGACTATCTGTATCTTTTTCATCTTTCATCATATTTTTCAAAGCTACACCAATAGCATCACCAATAGAAGTCGAATTACCTGCCATCCCAGCTTCCATCTGCCACAAAACATCTTGCAATGATTTTTTATCATATGTCAAAGGAACTTGCATATAAGCTCTTGTTCCAAATAATACTAGTCCTAATCTATCTTCAACACGCTGCTCCACAAATTGACTAACCACGTTTTTTACAGCCGTCAACCTGTCATAAACTTTATCCTTAAAAATAAAATCTCGTTCCTTCATTGAATTAGATATATCAACAACTAATAAAATATCTCGTCCTTGATTTTCAACTTTCATCGGTTCCCCCACCCATTGAGGACGACACATAGCTAAAACCAAGAACACCCAACAACAAAATAAAATAAGTATTTTCCAACGAGAAATTACAGATAAACTACTTGATATAATTGTTTCTTTAGCCCCTTCTTTAATTTTTATGATATCTTTAATAAAAGGAGTTCTTAAGGCATCCCCATATCTATTAATAGCAGCAGGCAACATATGATAAATGATTAAAGGAAGAAGCAATAGCCATAAATATTCTGGATTAGCAAATACACTCATAAGTTTTCTCCAATCCATTCTTCACAAAATTTACGTAAATCTAATACATCATTTTCGTTAAATAAATTTGATGTTTCCGAAATAAAAGGTGCATTTTTCAACAAATCAGCCACTTTATCAGATATTTTATATTTAGTATGAGAGTTTAAAAAATTAATCCAAACATCACCACTATAAGCAACTGCCTCCGGATACTTCCTCTTACAAATTCTTCTTAATAACTCAGACATTTTAACAGCAGAATTAATATCATTTTTTTGTAATTGCTTCATTAAATGACGAGCATATATTTTAGCGCTAGTACGTCTAATCCACAAAAACAATTTCAAACTCAAGAACATAATTAATAATGTCCCCAAAATTCCCCACCAACCCATAGCCAATGGAAAAATAGAGACTCCTTCTTCAGGTAAATGAATATCTCTTAATTCTGGTAAATTATCCATAATCATTCCTCTCCTTTTAGATATAAAATTTAAGGATTATTTTATTAAATATCAAGTAGAGATTAGATTTTTACTAACATAAACCACATTATTTTTCTGCTGATTTTCGCAATTTTTCTGGTTTTCTGGTCGGAATAATCATTTTTATTTTCAGACCATACTTACTTCTTGCTTCATCTGCTGAAAATTCAATAGGATAAATAATTCCATCGACTTTTTCTTCTGCTTTAGCATTTTCACTTGCTAAAGATAAACCTTCACCTTTATCCTGTTTTTCATTAACAACTTCTGCCACATTTTCTTCTGTTATTTCACTTGTAATTTCTGCTTTTTTCTCAACAGATGCTTCAGTGGTTTTATCATTTATCTCATTCAAAACAACTTTCTTATCCGAATTGTCTTCAATTTTAACTACAGATGATGAAATACTATCAATTTTTTTCACCATTCTCTTAAACTCAGCTAACTGTCCTCCTGACAAATCATCTCCCGTTGCAACTTTTGCCTTAAGAGGATCGATTCGTTGCCCTTTTCTCAATATTTCAAAATGCAAATGAGGTCCTGTAGAACGTCCAGTACTACCAACATATCCGATAATTTGTCCCTTTTTAACACGAACACCTGGTTTCATACCGGCAGCAAATTTATGCATATGAGCATAAAAAGTCTGATATTCTGAATTATGTCTTATTTTAATAGAATTACCATATCCATTCACATATCTAACCAGTTCCAAAACACCTGAACCACTTGCAAACACAGCAACTCCTCTAGGTGCTGCATAATCCACGCCACTGTGAAATTTTGTAGTCTTATATATAGGATGACGACGATATCCATACAATGACGATATTCTAGCATTCCTCATTGCTAAAGGCTTTCTATCTAAGCCAGTTTTTTTAGCACCACCTTTCTCATCATAATAATCAACATCACCATTTCTATTTTTAAATCTATATAATTTATATTCTTGTTTACCCAACGTAAACGAAGCATAAACAATATCTCCAATATTTACAATTTCACCTTCAGAATCTTTATTTACTTCATATTTAATTGTAAATTTATCACCTTTCTTCACATCTCTCCTAAAATCAATAAGCTGAGAAAAGAGCTGTGTCATTTTTCCACACAATTTTTTAGGTACTCCGGCACTATTTAATGAAGTACTGACGATACCGCTAATAGTTCCACTAACTACTTTTATTTCCGAATCGAATTTTTCTTGTTCAACTCGAGCCTCAAACTTATCATATTCATTTATTTGTAAAATATATTTAGTTCCTCGTACTGGTTCAATAACAAGCGTATCAAGCGTTTCTAATTCTTTAGTTTTCACATCGAAAGTAGCGGTTAATTCAATATGTTGACCAGGTTGTAAATTTTGAGCATCATAAACTTTACGCAAAGCATTATATGCAGCAGTTGCATTCCGTTCTTCCATCCCTAAATTAGCTAATATACCAATGAAACTATCACCGGCTGAAACAACAATAACTCTTCTTTCTTTTTGATAAATACCATCAAATGAACCAACCTCTTCCTCATAAGTTGGTTTTGCCGAGACAGGCATGACAATTTGTTTTTTACCATCATGAGAAACAACAAACTTCGACAGTATTGTTTTATCATCACTTAACAACTTAATATTATTTACTTGTAAATAAACTTTCTCAAAAGGATTATCTTCTACTGAATCATTAAATGCGGGTGTTAAAACGTCAGATATCTCAGAAAAATTATCATTATCTACTTTCTCATCATTATCTGAAACATTCTTATTACTTAAAGACACAAAAAGGGCACAAGTTACCGCAAAAGCATAACCTGCCAATAACAATGTTTCAATTCGGCGACGTTTCACCTTATTCTTTAATCCAAACTTCGGCATAATAAATCCATATATTAACTATAGAATAATGATATATTTAAAATATTGTTTCAAGTAGATAATCAAGTTATACATTAAAAACACACTTTTTCCACAGAAATAAAAAAAAATATAAAAATATAAAAAAAAGTATTGCATTTTATTTTTTTATTGTATATAAGATGGGATGTTCGCTGGGGGCGTAGTTCAGTTGGTTAGAATGCATGCCTGTCACGCATGAGGTCGCGAGTTCGAGCCTCGTCGCTCCCGCCATTAAAAGAGCCGTCTTATGACGGCTTTTTTTGATATTCAAAAGCAATGAGATAAAAAAGAACAAAACAAATTCAGTTTATAAAACTCACACAGCATATTAGATTCGCAATCACAAAGAAAATAAAAACTCCTTTCAATCTCACATAAAGTTTTTTAGACAAATAAAAACATCAACACAACCATAACGAAACCTTTTATTTTCCAGATATTTACTCTTTTATGATATTAAAATAAATATATAAATCTTCCGTATTGACAAAACAATAAAAATATGACATAATGAATCTGTTAAAGCAATTATTATGGTTATATATTTACATATTATATATTGCTTTCAATTTTATTCATTTACTTAAAATTTTATACACGTTATGAACAGAAACTTTGTTCCCCAGAATGCCCTAGGCATCAACGTTAAAAGTTGTTTTGGTCACGAAATCCTCGCTTGCTTAATTGCCAAGCATTTTGACCAGAAAGTATATGTAATTCCTCAAAAGTCCAATTGCGAGGAATACGAAAATGAAAGCAAAAAAATCATTAGGGTGCTTTCATTCTTCTACCCTGCCGAAAAAATCATTAGTGTTGCATTTGAGCAACGAGAAGAAATCTACGCTCAAACTTGGGACTTTGTCAGTGACCTCTGCTCCGAAAAGATTGACGATGCTCTGTGGGATGAAACTGTTCACACTCGCTTAGAGCCACAGATTCCCGCTGAAATGCTGCCAGCCTTTGAAAGCCTCAATTCCAATCCTAAAACAAAGATTGGTATTGTTCCTGGAAAATTGGTATCCGATGGTCGTTGCAAGTTGTCTGCGGAAGATCAATCTCTCCCCGTAGATATTTACGATTTTCTTCCGTGCTTTGACGATGAAATGCTAGTATTCTGCCAGCACTTCAGCAAGACCAATGATCTCGGAAAGCTCCAAGAAGTTAAAGATGTCTATCCCGGCATCTATATTCCTGGAGAAACAGAAGAAGAGCACACTTTTGGTATCAGAGGAGTTGATCACTCTCAGTTCTACAACATGTACGCCTCTCTGAATGGTGTCATTGGTATTGCAGGTACCCACACATGGATAATGATGGCGATGTTCCCGTACACTGCTCAGATTGTATTAAACAACACAAACGGTGTAGAACACTGGGAAGCCATTGCTGCAGCCAAACAACGTGCTGGATATCCATTCTACCAAATTGGTTACAATGCAGATAGCGACTTGTTTGAATTGAAGGAAGATATTGAGGATGCTTATTATGGCAGCCCAATCTCCTTCTAAAAAAGCAGCCCAATCTCCTCCTAAAAAAAAGACACCTGCTGTAGCAGGTGTCTTTTTTATTAACTTAACCAAAAGTCCAATAACCTTTTGAAATCAAAACTTGTGAAGCAATATAAAATACATATACTAAAAGAAATAATACACCCTCGCTTCTACTTATTTTAGCCTTTGTCATAATTGTAGGCAACAATAACAATGTTGATAGCAATACAATCCAAATATCAAAATATCTAAATTGCAAAGAAACGTTCACATCCTCTATAGTTGCTGTAAATCCCATAATAAATAAAATATTCCATATATTAGAACCAACAACATTTCCCAAAGCCACATCATTTTGCTTTCTGATAGCAGCCATCACTGTTGTAGCTAACTCAGGAAGGGAGGTTCCTACAGCAACAATCGTCAAACCAATAATATCTTCTGAAATATTCATAATTCTTGCTATATCAACAGCACCTTTAACTAATAAATCTGCCCCATAAACAATAGTTATTAATGCAATAAGAGTTATCCCTATAACAAAGAACCAGCCCCTATTTGCCATAGAATTATCTAGATCTCCTACAAAATCAGATTTTTTAGCATTTATATAATTATAATAAATAAACCCTACAAGCATCGCAATAAAAACAACACCATGCCAACGAACAAAAGTACCACTCAATGCAAAAATAACAAAAACAACACTAACTAATAAGAGAAATTTAAAATCTCGTAAAAATATACGTCTTCTAGTTTTAATCGGATATATTATAGAGGCAATTCCTAAGATAAGAAATACATTTGCGATATTAGAACCAACAATATTACCAATAGAAATACCAGCAGAGCCACTCAATGCAGCTTTTACACTAACAACAAATTCAGGAGCCGAAGTACCTAATGCAACAATCGTTAACCCCACAATAATTGGAGGAATACGTAACTTTCCTGCCAAAGCAACAGAACCCCTTACCAAAAATTCAGCTCCCCCCATTAATAATACAAATCCTATTAATATAAAACCAACTGCGATTAACATTCTTACCTCTTTCTTAATCAAAATTTTTTGAAGTATAGCAAAATAAAATTATAACTCAAAGAAAAATGAAAGTTTTCCAAAGATTTTAGTGAAAAAATATTGACTTTATACCTTACCAAAATATAATGCACCTGAAAATTAATTATTAACTAAATTTTATAATTATGAATTTTAAAGAATTTCGCCAACATTACGGTAAAAGTTTACCATTGAGTGTATGTAAATCTGCATTCACTTCTGTCTCAAAAGGCAAAGAAATGAAATCATCTATCTTAAGGGCCTCCAAAGAATACGCTCAAACGCTCAAAGATAGACCTTTGCGAGGAAAATTGTTCGGTTATTATCCTTGCAATAACATAATAACTGTTGCAGAATTAATGACAGAGAGAAAATTCTATAACCAAGACAATATCAAAAAGCTTCCATTCTTTCTGGCCAAAGACAACTATTTTTCAACTGAAGTATATTTTCCATTAAGATACTATAGAATGGCAAAATATGGAGAGAATTTTGATTTAAGGATACATTCATTTCGAATACCAAAATATTCGACACTAGGTATCTATAGACACTGGCAAGGAAATATTTTGGTTTTTGTTGTTTTAGAAAACTCGTCTAAAAGTCAAAACCCTCAATTGAAAGAAATAGCAAATACTATAGCAAAAAATATTCTATATTACAGTATTTTCTATTCTGCTCTTGAGTATGCTGAAATGAAAACAACAGAGCAATTCGTTGAAAAACTGCTGAACGAACCAATCAGAATGATTTCTCTAAACAGACGGATTAGAACAATTGGAGACTACTTAAGAGCCAAATCAAAAGAACTGGAAACTGAGTTAAAAATTGTCGATATTAAAACATTTGGCTGTTAACCAGCTTACTTTATACCTCCTATTGCGAAATAGGAGGTGTTTTTTATTGACATTATAATTTTATCATGTTCTACTTCATAGTGAATTAACTATCATTATGTAGAACTAAATTTTATAATTATGGAAAAAGAAATTGTAACATTTGCTGATTTAATGTACACATTTGCACATTGTTCTATCGCAGAACTAGTCCCTCTAATCAGGGCTTATGCAAATAAAGAAAATCTTCCATTTCCTAAAACTGATAAAGAATGGATAGAGGCAATCTTGAAGGCTCATAAACAAGATGAAGAGGTAAATCTTTTTAACGCTTTTCGTTACGAAGTTAACGATTATCTTGAAGAGTGTCGCCATGAAAATTCCGAGGCTTTCAAAAATTTGAACATGTTACGCTTCTATAGCTAAAACTACACAAAATCCTTTCATAAAAAGAAAGGATTTTTTTATATACACAAATTCAAAATCAACTTGACATTTATTACTCATAATTTATAAACAAATTATAATTTGAATTATTTTGCTAACAATTAAATCCTATAATTATGAGTACTATGCTTAAAATTGAGCAACTTGCTATTAATCGCAAGGATCCGGAGCTAATTATTACTTTACTTTCATCTGAAGATGTAATCGGTGGCTCTTTTGACGATGAAGCATGTTATACTGCTAGTGAGAAATTTTTCACTGAGGCCTATAAACTAAATATCCCTGAAGTATGTGATTTTATGTTAGAAAGTAAATGCATAACATTACAAATTCTAGAAGATCTTATAGCCCAGAAAGACGTTCAAGCTCTTAAAAAGTTTTTTAGCCATGAAGACATTTTTCAGAGAATATCGACTAAGGTAGCAAAAAAGTTACTACAACTCAATGATGAGGTGTTGTCGAGAAAATACGCCATATATTGTGAGAAACATGCTTTAGTATAATATATTAAAAGCCTTTTAAATGAGTATTATACACGATTATACTTATTTAAAATCTGCAACTCTCTGTTTCAAACGGAGAGTTTTATTTTATACAGAACTTAAGATAAAAAAATACGTTTATAATTAAGAAGCTTAATTTCATAACCCATTAAATAATAAACCTTAAATACTTCTCCAAACAAGTAATCACTTACACACTTTTTTATTTATTTTATTTCCATTTTGTGTTACGATGAAATTCACGATATAATTTAGGAAAACAAACAATGAAACTATATCACTATATTGCAAAACCTAATACAGCTTTAGAAGAAGGAATTTTATCTTTTGCCAAAAATCCTAATGCTGATTTGAGATATTATCACAAGCGTAGCGGAGAAACAAATCACGATGGTATTGTAAAATGGATGGAAAGTTGTTTTGAAGGAAGAAGTCGTGCCATTCGAGGTTTTTCTGAACCAATTCAATGGACAGATAAAAGTATCAATATGTTCAAACCTTTTATAGAAAATGCTGACTTATTTTCAATAGATTTAGAGGATCTTGCAAAAGATGGGTTAATTGAGGCTGTTTATATCAGCCCCGCAATTAAGCCTGATTTAGATAAAGATTTTCCACAAGATGTTGATGAACGCTTGATAAAATTAAATTCAATCAACGATATTGATACATCTGAGGTGGATTGGACTGTTTGTGATGAAAAATTAGGCTTACGCTTTTCTGTTGTGCCCTATTATTTGATTGTAATTAAAGGTGGAGTTATACCTCCTAAGTATATTAAGAAAGAGGATTAAGAGTAAATGCAAATAGACGATATAATCGATTTTACTGCACAAAAAATCATTTCGGGGCTTCCTGAATGGAATCATTCCGGTGCGAAAAATGATTCTGAAATTCAAAAAACAAAAGACCTATTTTTGCAAAAAATGAATAATATAAAAGAAAAAAGCATTACGGATGAAACAGTTGTTTTGCGAACAATTGATTATTGTATCGCCAAATATGTTCCTGATGAACATGTATCCCTAAGGATACAAGGAGAAAATCAACGAGCAGGCACAGAAATTATCGCCAAAGATGAAGCGCTGGCTTATAAAATTCCACCATCTGAAAATAATAATTTGGCAACATCAAATAATGAAAAATTTGCGGAATCACAATTGTTTACATTAGTAGCTCCTTCCGATGAAAACGAAAAATCAAATATTTTAGTTGCAACAAAAGAACAAAACGGAAAAAAAGTGGGAATTGTGGCAATTGATAGTTTCATGATAGAAATGGGAAATGAGCAAACAAGAGAACAAGTCGGTAAAATTGCTGATTATGTACTAAAGCAATCTCAAAATTGGGATAATATAATATTTGATTTTAGAGGTAATGGTGGCGGTGATTCTACCATTATTAAAGAAATCGGCGAAAGATTGTCCGCAAAAAAATTGGAATATGCCGATAAAATTGAAGTCATTAATAAAGAATTAGATGAACCGACAGGTGCTCCCGACTTTTACCCACAAAAACCCACAGACAAAACTTTTACAGGAAATATTTATGTATTACAAGATGGTGGCAATGCTTCGGCTACAGAAGGAGCTATATGGATGCTCCGCCAAATGGATAACTGTACCACCATTGGTGAAAATACGCATGGAGCTTTTGCCGGAGGTGATGTAAAAAGACACCAAATAAGCGATAATGTTGTTTTAAGACTTGGTAACACATATCGAGAAAGGACTATGCCGAATGGTCAAAAAGTACACGAAGGGAAAGGAATTCCTGCAGATATAAAATGTTCATCATCAAAAGCATATGAAAAAGCATTAACTTGTATAAAAGACAAACATATAGAGCGAATAAACGAGCTACGCGGTTACGGAAAAACTATACAGCCCGTCAAAGTATCACCCCCTATACAAATAAAGCAAATTGATGCAGGTAAACTAAAACTTTATAATAATTCCATATCAAAAGGAAAATAACCAATGAAA
>JAZNJJ010000032.1:0-2841 GCA_045577985.1 Alphaproteobacteria bacterium | reverse complement strand
AATGAAAGATAAATTATTTTTATAAGGAAGATTATCATAAGAATAATTAGTTATTAATTGAGTTAAATCCACATCATTAAACATATACATCTTTTTTACAACATCTTCATAATTATCATATATTTTTGGAGATTCATAATCAATACTTACATTATTTAACACATTCTCAACTGTATTATCTTTTTTCAACATTGTTAAAATTTTATTATAACAAGAATTTATAATATTCGGATGTTCTGTTAAATTTTTATCATCTACTCCTCTTAACATATATTTTAACTTTGATGATATTAACAAATGTTGAAAAGCTTCCTGCTGTTTTTCTATATCAACCTGAGAAACTAATTCAAAATTATTATTAACTATCTCCACAATTTCCCCAAAACCGCTTTTAAAAGTTTCAATCTGCCTTAAATCATCAATCAAACAGACCTTGCCATCTCGACAACTTACCTCATGTTCTAAATATTTAGCAAAATTGACCCCTCCTATAGTCATCATATGTTTTTTAACATAATTATAATTAGCGTGATTATTCTCAATAACTCCATGTCTTTTAATATAATTTTTTACCATTTTAGAAAAGGTTGGAGAATACGTTTTATAATAATATTTCATCCACATATTTTGAACACCATTAGCCAAAAAATGCCACTCTTTTTCTCTCATTTCTACAGTATCATCAGATGGGTTAATTTCTCCATTTTTTATTGCTTTAAAATAAAATCCCATATATGTATTTTCATATTTCTTTATAACATCAGCTTTATCAGTAGATGCTAAATATTCATATCTGGCAGTCAAAACCGCCGCTAAATTTGCAGAAATTTCATCATACATACACAATTTATAATATTCCACAGGAGAAAGAACTAACTTGCGTCTAAATCCGATTTCATCATTATGTTTATGCCAATTTTCATGTACGACATATGGTAATTGCATTCTAAATGAATTATTATTTTCCACATAATTTCTTGTTATTGATTTATTAACATAATACATTATCACAGAAGGAGTATAATCTAAAGTATCATTACGATATGTAACATCTTCAATAGGTGATTCTACTGTATCCGTTTTTAATATATTTTCTTTTTTATCTGCAACATCATCATGATTATCGCCATTTCTACAACCATGATTCCCCAACGTAACAGCTCCTATAGAAACAGCCATCGCAATATTTTTTAATTTATTTTTCCAAGTATATTTAGCCATACTAACATCCTTATTTACTTTAATATACATTATTTTAACAATAATATCAAATAAAAAACGGCTCCTAAATAGGAACCGTTTTTTATAAGTTACAACTTGATTTCAATGACCGGAAACGCAGCATAGGTATAACATTGATAATACCAGTTAGATGTACCTGTTATAAAATCTTGCATCCAAACCCAAGCATTCTTGCCATCAATTGTAGAACTCCACACCTTCAAATCGAACATACTTACACCGATTTTTTTACAAGCTTCACGAACCTGTGAGCGATAAATAAACATACGACGCAATTCTGTTTTCGAAGGCATAAAGGCATCACCCTTATTGACACCATAGCCAACATAATTTGCACAAAACTCAACAGCGGGAACACTCTTCCCCAACTCTTCGGCTCTCTCCAAGATGATAGCAGTAGCCTCTTTACCGGAACGCATATGTATTGTATCAGCTCCAATAACCGTATGACACCAAGGAAGCATCTTGAACTTAGGACAAATACCTAAAGCAATCTTTTTATCCAAGTCAACATACGAAACAATAGAACGAACATCTTGTTTCTGTTTAACATCTGAAACAAAAACGCCATTACCACAATCAAACATTCCTACCTTCAATTTTGAAGAATCAACAAGCTGTTTCTCAAATGTATTATCCATAATTTTTAAATTTAGAAAATTAATATTTATAAGAATAATAAAAAATCTAACATCTCTATACTTCTTTATAAATATAAAGTCAAACATATAACATATTATTTTTCACAAAAAAAAGATGTTTCTGCTAAAACAGAAACATCTTTCTTTCATTTTAATGAAGGTAACGATTTTAAATCAATTAAAAAAGCAGGCTGAACAGATAATGGTGTTGTCACATCTTCATAGAAATAAAAAGAACCAATAGAACATAACCCAACCATATTAGTACATCCATTGGTAATCGCTGTCCAAAAAAGATCTTCTTTTAAATTTGCCAAACCAAAAGCCTCCTTTAAATTAAAATAATAAGAACGCATATCGTTTTTCTCTTTTTCCGACAACAAAAAAGCTGTTCCTTTTTTCACAATGAAACTCTCATATTCCACACAATATTGAGCTGCTTCAACCTTCTTTCCGCTTTCCTTAGCTTTTTCACAAATATACTTTGTTGCAGATAAAGCATCCATTTTTGAAGTATCCACACAGAAGCCATCACTAGAAAAAGGAAGAATTTCTTTATGCAAACATAAAGCTAAAGCCTCATTATTAAAAATTGAGAGAATAATAGCTTCAATATCATCAGCAATAAAATTTTTACAAATTTTTCCATTCCGACTTAAAAACATTCCGGGTTTAACATCGCTAATCGAAGAAATTATTTCGGTTGTAGCAACATTAACTCCACGAAGTTTAGAAACATCCAAAAGCCCCATTTCAGCCCATTTCGTTGCAATCTCTTGAGCTGAAACACCTTCAATCTTCATTAACTCATTAATTTGTTCGAAAATATTCATAATAATACAATTAAAAATTAGAATTCATAATTAAAAAAACATCTAATCATAAAATAAAAAAGCATCTTGTCAATATTATTTAATCAAAAATTTATTATATCTTCAATCTACTATATCTCCAAACA
>JAZNJJ010000031.1:0-14414 GCA_045577985.1 Alphaproteobacteria bacterium | reverse complement strand
ACAGTTTACAGCCCGAACGCTAAGTTCACACAAAGAACCGTCAGTCCATTACCTCCCCATTATAACAAAAATAAGCATAGCTTGCTAAACTACAATAAAGTAATTTAGTGCTATGCTTATATAGTACCAAACAAAGAAAAGGATTTTAAATAAAATTATGGAAGCATTATTCCTTTTGATGCTAAGTACATTTTCAAAGCGTTATATAAAATCGGAGCACCTGCAACTGCACCACTTACAAGAACATCTCCGCCTTTGTCTTTAATATAATCCCATAATGGATGCTCGGAGTCGATTTGTTCTTGTATTAGAGCAAGGATTTCTTTTTCGGCTTCAACCCCATCGTTTTCACAGTTGAATATATCTTTAAGGATATTTAATTGTTGTTGACTAAATTCAAGTTGTTGTCTTAATAGAGTAATATATTCGTTTTGATTTTCAACAACTTTTTGCAATTGTAAATTTGTATTTGCAGTATTTTCTGCTGTTTGCTCTAGTGCTTTTTGCATCTTTTGACGATTTTGATATGCCTGTTCACCTATTTCTTGAGCTTGTCGAATGCTATCATCAATACTACTTTGGATATTTGATGCAAGATTGGCAGTATACGATGTGTCTAAAGTAATTCCTTTAAAAAGATCATTATTCATAAGAATCCCCCTTTTATAATTATTTCTAAATAAATTATAACATAATTATATATATAAATCAAATTGGTAAATCTTTTGTGCGTTTTATCCCACAGTTGAATCAAAAACACATGTGGTCAAAACCGAAAAAATGAGTTTTTTCAAACAAAGTAAAAACCTCAGAAACCGCTTGGTTACTGAGGTTTAAGGTGGTCGGAGTGGCGGGACTTGAACCCGCGGCCTCTTCGTCCCGAACACGCTCTAAAGCCTGATATATAGCGGTTTTTGCTTTTTTTAGCCCTTTCCGCTACATTCAATATACTCTTTGGACATCTTATCTCCACTGTTTCCATATAGTCCAGAGCTAACTGTGGGATAACATGTGGTCATTATAATACAAAAGGATAACATTTATCTAATCAAATTTTAGATATTTTAGTTTGAAAATCCAGATATTTAGAGTTTTCTATAATTTGTATTTTCATACCAAGAATTTCCACAATATTATTTTGTTCTTTTGATTTAATATATTTTTTGTGAAGCTCTAGATATTGCTTGATTATGTCCGTCATACGCTTGTTTATTTCACTTCGCATTTCTAGATTTTCATTTTTAAAAATAGTGTTTATTAAGTAATAACGATATGCTTCTAAATGATATATATGACAAAAAATTACTCTCTCTTCATGTAACTGAGGTTTTTTGCTACGGGTTGTACGTACATTTATTGGTTCGGGAAGATACTTTTCTAATGTAAGATTTTTAGCATTCATTACAGATTCGTTAAAAACCCTTAATTTCTCACAACAATTTTCAACTGCTTTAAGGACAATTTCACATGTTAACTCAAATTGATATTTCTTTGACTCTTCAATAAAATGAAGGCTGTCTGTACTAAATAATGGCGGAAGAAATAAATCTTCGTCCGAACATCTGCAGGCATAAAATTCAAAATGAGTAATAATAAATTCAATATACTCTTTACCTGCTTTACAAATTTCAAACTTTGTAAAATTATCTATAGATCCATTTGATTTATTAGTCAAATATGAATTTAATTGTTCATCTATATCCTCTCGTTCATGATGATCTTTTAGTGGTCTACTCGAAAAATTAATTGGTCTGCGCCATGCTGAATTACGCATAAACAAATTATAAATTGTTTCACAGACATCGTTCAATGGATAAATAGGAGCAAAATAATCAAATATTTGATTAAGACGAGTAGCCCCTCCGTTTGGCCTTTTTGACTGGTTATATAGATACATCAGAATTATTCTTGCTTGCGAAGTTAATAGTTTTTTGTTTTCTGTTTTTTCATAATGAGGTGCAGATAGATCAACTAAATCCATTTTTGTAGTTTCAAATAAATTATGTTTCTTAAAGTATTCAAATACCATTCTGAAAAATACTGAGCTAGAACCGCTATATACTCCATCTGATGAAGAATCAAGAGCGTTTTCTACCAATAATACGGTCTCTTTTAGATAACGACGATATAATGGAAGAATTTCGCAAATAACGTCAATGCACTTTCGATAATTGTAATTGAATAATGGTTTAAAACGTTCCTTTACAAATAGCATTTGATTAAGTTCCTCTATCAAACTCATATCATTAAGAATTTGAATTGCCTGAGGATTATTATTAGCTTTTTTTGAATAGTAGTCTATTCTGCTTTTTACTATATCTACATATTCATAAAAAGCCGAAATATCATAGTCACATAAATGAGTTGAAATATCACCGCCATCATCATCTTCAACATATTCTGACAAATGTAATCTACCCCAGGTGACATTTCTGCATGTTATAAAAAAAGTAAATGTTTTTATATCATATTCTTTGTGATTTTTATTTAAAATATATAAGCATTCATCTAAGTTAATTTTAAATTCACACATTTTTTTGAGAAAATCTCTGCATGCATCTATATCATCTATTGCATCTAAATTATCAAAGCATATGAAGAATACAGAATTCTTAAATACTTTTATTCCCGTCTCCATTTCATAAGCGTGTATAGTGATTCTCCATAAACAATCTATAGCAAATAATATGGGTATATCAAAATTTTTAAGTTCTATTCTAACAGCATCTCTTAATACATCTAATTCTTTGTTTAAACAATTTCTTATTGAATCTAATTTAGTGAAATTATCACTAATATCTAATGCATTATCTATATGCCTAATTGCATCGTCATTTGATATGACTATTTCACAAAACTTGTCATAAATACCTATATTACTAATAATTCCTTCGGCTATAATTGTAGATAAATCATCAATATATCTACTTTTTATGTCATTTGTGCTAGTTCCTGCACCTATTTCAAGTTTATGAATACTACTTGCCTTCAAATTGTATGTATTGTTCTTAAAATTGTTGTTTTTAGGATAAAAATCATACATAAGTTTTTGAACATATACGGATTTACCACATCCCGCATATCCTTTTATGCATAAAACTAAATTTTTTGTCCTATTTTGAATTTTATTTCTAATGTTTTCATCAATTTGATTTGAATTATTAATTGCAGAAGGTTCAGTATACAACTGTTTAAAAAAGGTGCTTTCGGTTGGTATAAATTCTTCGCAATCATTAATTTTCTTATTGTAAAAAGGATCCAATTTTAACAAAAAATCAGAATTCACTTTTTTCCAGTTTTTTCGTTTTGCCATACTTAATCCTTTCATTGTATATATGTTTTTTTATTGATTTCCCAATGACCTTTTTTGTGATTTATAGCTTTTATAAAACCTGTTTTTTCTAATTCATTGAGAGATTGTGATAATACAGTATTTGTAACTTCAAATTCTGCAAGTAAATTTTCCACAAAAAATGAATTTCCTTTATAATTCATTAAATAGGAAAATAATTTTTTAGATAGTTCTGTATTATAACCAGCAATTATATCATTCGCATTACGCCAATCATCTAAAACAAACTCATATTTCGTTTTATCTAAAGAATTTTTGTCGTGTTTTTTGTCAGTATAGTCTACTAAGGTTTGATATTGAGCCCACCCTGCACTTGCATTCCATTTGTGAACATTAAAATAGCCGCACCCTAATGATGTATCCAATATACATTCAACAAATCCAGGGCTCGTCCCTTTTTCAAATGTCTGATTTCCGCTTTGTGCAGTATATATATAATCTAATTCTTTTCGAATTATTTCATTGTGCTTATGTCCAGCAAGCCACAATTGTATGTGATAATCTTTAAGAGTTCTAAGAATGGCTTTTTGTTCACTAGACTCAAGTGTGTCTAATGCATAATGAGATAAAATTATTGTGGGTTTAGATAAGTCGCACGTAGATAATTCTTTTTTAAGGTTATAAGCGCCCACAATTAGTTCGTGCTCTTTATTCTCACGATAGGATATAGTGCTGTCAACAAATACAATGTTTATATCTTTTGTTTTTATAACAAAATGAAGACAATCAGGATCTGAATGGTAACTATATTGTTTGTTTGAAACAATTCCTTTTAGCAAATTATAATAATTTTCTCTACCGTTTTTTAATCCATTAATTATTTGGGTGTCAATCACGCGATCCTTGTCTATGTATGTTTCTTCGAGTTTATTTATCGCTGATAATCTTTCAGCGTTCTCCCTAACAACATCATGATTCCCTAAAACAACGTATAAATTTTCCTTTTTAACATTTGCTGCTTTCCGCAAGTCGTCAAAATATTTAATTGCATCAGAAGGATAATCAATTTGGGGAGCATATCGCAAATCGCCAGTAAAGAAAATATATTTTATAGGAACACCGTTTTTAAGCGACTCGATATACGAAGGTAGTTTTTCGCGCATAGTGATTGTTTCAAATCCTACCTTATTGAAGTGTAAATCTGATATATGTAAAAATCTAATAATCGACATTATATTACCTCCAATTATATTACTTTTTATGCTATAATTCGATTATATCATATATGGAAAGAAAAGGCAATCGACAATATATGTTTTTTAATACTTTTTGAAATTTAAACTTTTACAGTACTCACTATTTGCATCTCAGACATTTTTGGGAATTTTGTTACTATTTAAAATATTGACAGAATTAATAACAAAACAATATCTTCATACATAGTAATACCTTTACTACAAGCACTTTTTATGGTATAATTAAATAAACAAAGCACAAAAGAGGTATATGTATGAAAAAAACAGCTATTATTTTTTCGGCAGCAGAATACATTAATTCGAAAGCATATCCAAAACCAACTATTGATTTGCCTGGAGTATATCATGATGTAGTTGCTATTGAAAAAAGATTTAAACAAATTGGCTTTGATACTATAAAAAAAGAAAATGCATTAAAAGAAGACTATTTTGCTTTGTTAAAAAACGAAACATTAGTATCACCTAGCGATGCCATATATTGTGTGTATTTCTCTGGTCACGGTGGTCATTATAATGGGAAAAACTACATATATCCTTCTGATTTTGCAATAAGATATGATAGGTCGAATAATATAGAGGAATCAGCAATAAACATAGAAGATATAATATCCTTATTTAAAAATAAGGGAAGATTAATCTTAATATTAGACTCATGCAGAGCCGATTTTGGAGTGTCAAAGGGATATTATTCAGAAATGACATCTGCCGAAAATGTATATATTGCTTACGGAACGATATTTAATAAGGAATCCATAAGTTTAAACAATGGAGTCAGTTACTTTACAGAAGCAATATGCGATGAAATATTGACGCCAAATATTGATGTTGATGCATTATTTACACAAGTTCGGCAAAATGTATACACGAAGTATTCTGTTCAAATTCCTTCGAGCGTAAATACTTTGCTAGATAATATAATTTTGAATCCACAATTACAATTTGATAATTTTGACAAAGAAGTATATGATTTTATACAAAAATATGGAGATGAATATACAGATAAATATGGTTATTTTCAGGGAGATGATTTAATTTTCATAGATGCAGCACAATATTTTGATATAAGCTTACTTGATGCAATATGGAAATTTAGAAAAGTAGATGACAAAATATTTAAAGATCGTGGAATAAAGCTACCAGAACTATCTGAAGCAGAATCCAAAATGGTTACCTTTCTGGGATTAACCAGAGGTAAAAAGTTTTTCTGGTTTGATGAAAGTCACACTTGGTATTATAACGGGCGTATGATAAGAATGGGAGAAATTCCTCCATTACCAATTAGTATGCAACAACAATTACCTGAAAGAGGTAAAGAATTACGTGTTGAAATACATGCAAGAAAAAAATGGGGCAAAATTATTATAAATACAAATTTACCAGACGGAAGCAATTTTTACATAAGAAACAATACTCAAAAATTATCTGAAAAATATACAGTTGAAGGCGGAATCATTACAATAAAAAATGCTAGAAATATAAAACAAATAGTTATTGATTCAAATATTTTTGCAGATAATGAAATAACAAAAAATGTTTTTGGAAACAAATGCAGAAATTTGGTGGGCAAAAGTATTAAATACAATCCTATATATGGCAACAGACTTAATTGTGTCTTCGAATTTTAGAAACTATACACATCAAAATATGACACACTGAAACCAAAGAAAAGGCGGAAACGAGAAATTGGAAGAAATCTCGGTTCCGCTATTTATATTTTATTACAACTTTGATTTTGAATTATAAATTCTTTTGTGGCAGCCCCCTCCAAATAAGTTACTTATATAATAATATACCTTGTTTTTAAAGAAAAACAGATTCATTTTAGGAAATAAATTCTATATCAAAAAATAACGCGCCTTAAACAAAGAAAAGAGATAAACCATATTGTTAAAATCTCCAAAATATGATATAAATATTATAGAAATGAATTAAACGAAAAGGTGATATAAATTGAAAAAGAAAATGTCAGCAGGTTCAGGATTAAGCCAACATTTTTTGGATCGTGAAGGCAAGAAAGTTGGCGTTGATTTTTCCGGAATAGCACAAGATGGCGAATGCTTTAGAAATGATGCATCAATATTGTTTTTCTGTGCTAATAGTTATAAAAGTGCATTTATTTGTTTAGATAAAGAATTAGGCTTAAGATTTGAAAACAATTATGATGCTAAATACATCGAACATCTGATTCTACCATATTATTTTAATTTTAGGCATTATGTAGAATTGTCTTTAAAAGCATTAATTGTTGCGTTAACAGAAGAATCTCCAAACCTAACACATAGCTTACAGAATTTGATGACTCGCGTTACTAATGCCATTAATGTTCTCGAATTTGATGAAAACAAACCTGCCATTTTTGGCACAAAGGAAAAGTTTGACATAGATAAAACTGAGGCAATTGAACTTGCGCAAGAGTTAAATACAAAGATAAGCGAGTATCAAAGGCTTGAATGTACAGAAGAATATTATAGATATATTTTTGAAAGGGACACTGATTCCCTAATATTAAAACATGACAAGATAGAATTAGACTACAACCAAACACACTTGCTATTTTTTGAAACAAAAGAGTTATTTGATAAGCTATTAGTAAAACTCAGAGATATAGCGTACATATATCCAACGCTATAATGAAACAAAAGAGGGATTTAAATATGATTTCAGATATAGTTATTGATTTTAATACAATGAAATCAGTATTATTCAATGTTATAGAACAGAATAAGCCATTGATATCTTTAGACAAGAGTGATATTTTACAAACTTTATATACCGACTATGAGCCAAAAAGCGAAATAGATATATCAAACATAGGTGCTTATACATCATATTTTGAGAAGTTTTATAAACAAAAAATTGTTGATATGGCAAGTTACTGTTCGGAGGATACAGCTAATTTTGACAGACAAGTTGTTAATGAATTAGAAAGGAACGGAAAAGTCTTTGCAAAAAGCATTTTCCATGTTTTTAAAAAACACTTATATCTTGAAATGAGATTGGAGAATAAGAATTACGAGTTAGAAATATGTGTTATCCAAAAGTTGTGTTATAACATAGGAAATACATACTATTTTAATTTTGAAGAAAAGTATTTGGCTCAATTATTTGAATATGCTGTTAAATTATATCTGTGTTCTCCAGAATTTATTGATATGAAAGATGTTGAAACTGTAAACATTGTAAAGTCGATGAAAAACTTATTAAATATAAAAAATTTTGAATATGAGATAAAGTATGGAGATATATATTTTTCTGATGATGCAGAAAAGGAAATTCAATCAAAAATCGAATATACCATATCACACGTTGGGGGCATAGAATTTCTCAGAAGATTTTTCAGTAAAGAGATATCACCTAAATACAACCCAGAAATTGATAGATTTTTAATTCATAGAAATGTTCAGCAAATGTCTATGAATATAAAGGATATAAGAGTGCCATATAATTATTTAATACAGTTATCGGCAAAGCACCTTGATGATGTAAAATGTATTTTGCTAACTGAAAGTGGTGTGAAAGATGAGTATGATAAAGCGATAAAAATCAGTAGCGACTATCTCAATGTTTTAAATTTGCAGCCATATCTTATTTATGGGGATATGATTTAAAAAGCATTCCTGTTAAATTGAGCAAAAATATTTTGTTTGAAAAACTTTATACACCAATTCAGTACAGACCTAATTTTACAAGAAAATTCTTGCAAGATGTGTATGCACCATTCTTTAATAATACTGTTAATTGTGGTTATAGTTATAAAGAATATATTAAATTTTGTGATTGCATCCTGTCAGAAAAAAGATATTGTGTAACCTATTCTTTTGAAGAATTACAGCGTTTAACAAATATAAAAAGAATTGCATTAACAAAGATTTTAGAAGATGTTTCATATAGCTATGACAAGGTAAATAATTCCTTTGATAATTTCTTGTCAGAAACCAATTACAGGTCCAGACCTTTATTAAAACTGAAGAATGAGAAATATTTTCTTTTTTCAGCTTATTTTAATGGTTTTGCTTTCTGTGAAGTTCTCTACAATAAACTTAATTCTCATTATGGACACAGTTTTAATGCACAAAAAGGTGAAAAAGTTGAAAACATGGTAAAAAATCTATTCAAAGAAAAAGGTTATCAATTTCACAGTGGTAAATACAATGTAAAGAAAGGTCAAGACGAAGAATGTGATATGGTGATTGAAACAACTGATAAAATTGTATTTATCGAGATAAAAAACCAACCTTTACCCGAGACATTTGAGCAAGGTGATGATGTTGAAACCTTGCGTTGTTTGGGTGAAGGTATGATAAAGGCACAAATGCAATGTTTTAAACATATTCGTCAGCTAAAAAGAAAAGGTTATATTCTTCTTCAGAATGAAAATCAGCCGTCCTATGAATTGAAACTAGACAACAGAAAAATCATATGTATCAGTATATGTTCTCAGGAATATTTATTCTTGACAAATAAGATATTTAGTGAATATTTTTTAGAGAGTCTGCTTTTTGCAACTTATCACGCAAACGATCCTAATAAAGAGAATAGGTTGGAAAAATTAAATTTACTAAGAGAAAAATTGGCAACTTTAATATCAGATATATATGTCCAAACAAAAGCTCATCGGGTGTTCTTTGATACCTTGTTCCGTAGCGCACAGCAAATATCTACAATTATAAATGCAAGTGACACATTAGAAAATTTTATAGATAACTTAACTACAGCAATATATATTGTAGATGGCACTAATGATGTGTACTGTCAGCTAATAAATAATAAGAAAATCAAGGATAAATAATCAATATACATTTTCATCATTTTAATTTAAACAACATATCAAAATGTGACACGCATTAAACAAAGAAAAGGCGAAAACGAAATTGCACTCACGCAATATCGTTTTCGCCTTATTTTAATCTCGCCAAATTTTCTTAATAAATTCCTCGCCGGCTATTATGCCTTTTTTATAGTCAGCTTTAGCAGAGGAATAAATTTTCGACCATTCAAAGAATTCTTCCTCTGTCATATCCTTATCGGTTAATTGCTCAGGAAGCTTATTCTGGCCCCTGTCCATTCTCGAGAATAGTTTGTTGTATAGCCGTTGTCCTATTTTCAATGGAGAATCTTTATCTCCTAATGATTTCCTATAGGTGTTTGTATGCCCTACCTCTTTACATGTTTTGCCGTCCTTATATATTCGATAACAGTATTCACGTTTTCTTTTATCTTCTAAAACAAAGTATCTGCCGCAGTTTTTACACACCTTAACTTGTCTGCCGCTCTTTAGCATATGCATAAATTCAAAGTAAATGAGCTCATGTAAATAATCAATGATTGTATATGTCATTAGACTTAAGTGCTGCCCGCTTTTATGCATAAAATCAAGTTGCTCTTTGGTATCGTTAATATTATTATCGTTCAAATACTTGACTTTTTCGTAATCTAACTTTCCATTTTTGTTTGGCATTAAGGCAAATCCAAAACATGCGAAAAAATTATTAAATTGTTTATGTTCAAATAAAAATCCAACTAACTTCTCAGATACATGACGTTTAGGGAGATTTTCTTTATCGAGACAGAGATTGATTGCAAATTTAAAGATTTCCTGAAGCACTAAGACTTCCTCTAAAGTTTCAATTGCTGTCGCAATATCTTTTTTATATATTTCGTCCAAAACAAACAAATCACTTGGATGTTTTATGTTGATCAGTTTATCGAATATTAGATAAACAGCATTATGGGTAAAGAAATATAGCTTTTCATTTAAGGGTTTTAACATATCACATGTATTCCATACCTGCTCTTTGAGAGATTCAAATTTGTCAAAGGAGTATGGAATATTTTTTAGTTCGTTAATTTTATTTTTGTATTCTGTAAAATCAGTTTCACATAAAGTGACAACGATTGAACCCGGACTTTTTTCTATATGAAAAGTTGTTTTGTTATTTCTATATTTCGTCAAATAATATAATTTTCCATCAGCACCATCAAACACTCTCATATGAGGTCCTTGTTTTTCATAATACATATTTGTCCCTCCTTGCAAATAATACATTTTATTAAAATAAATTTTTTGCAATTATCTATGTAATGTTAAAATCAGATTTTATATAATTGTATCACAGATAACGGATTTATTCAACATCTGTTATTTGCAAATTAAATTTGTATTCGGCGGTCCGCAAATAAAATTTCAACACGAAAGGATGTGAATAAATTGAAAGAATCAATCTATAAAACCTACGATGAATTACCTCTGTTTCTAAATGCAGACACAGTCGCAAAAGTGTTGGGAATATCAATTTCAAGTGCATACGAATTAATGCATGAAAAAGACTTCCCGGCACTTAAAGTTGGGAACAGATTGATTGTTCCGAAAGAGAATTTTAAGCAATGGGTTGAAACTAAAACAAATAAAATTTAGGAGGTGAAATAGCACTATGACTATAAATACATTCAGATACTATTTAAAGAGAACTTTCTATCATCCTGAAAGAGATACTATGTTTCCAAGTTACAGAATAAAAGTTTTTTCCAGACACACAATATGCCAGTTGTGGAATATGGAATATTTTAAGGTTGGAGATAAAATCTATTCAAATAATGAAATAAGATACATACTTTCAGAGAAAATGATGCCTGAACATTTGGACAGTGCAATTAAAATCTTTGTGAGTTTGAATCGAGACTTTGGAGTGAAGATACTAATGTATTTAATCATTGCATGTGTGATAAATCAGAATGGGTTTATGGAACTACTTGCAGAGTATGATTTGAAACATTTAAATCAAAACTCAAAAGGAGGAGCAGCATGAATTACTATTATTTGAATCAGCAACACAAGCTTAAGAATGTGTTTATAATATCCAACTACGTTATGCAGTTGGATATTAGCGCAACAGCACTGGCAATATATTTCTACCTCATGTATATCGAGGACAGAAAAACTTATCAGTGCTACCCGAGCTACAAAACTATCGGTAAGGCTCTTAAGATTAAAAGCAAAGGTACAGTTGCTAAATATGTAAGAGAGCTTGAAGATAAGTGCTTGATCTATACCGAACCGACAGAGGTAATTCTGAAAGACGGTAAGAAAAGAAACGGCAACCTGAAATATACAATCCGTCCTATACAGGATGCGATTGAACATTATCATTATGAGCAGATGAAAAGTGTTAACGAGGTTGCGGCTCGGGCAAAAGCTCAGAAGATGATTGATGATTATAACAGAAAACATCCGAAAGCAACCGCATAAATTATTTATCCGTTTCAATGCCAACGCCACAGCAGGTTTGGAAACGGAAATTTTGCGGGAAGGTAGTTACACCTCCCTGAAAGTTTAACATCTAATTACGCCAACGCCACAGGGAGTGTAACACCTTAAAATCGATATTAGGTCGATAGAAATTAAAGAGATTTAAGGTAAAAAGTTTCGAGGTAAGGTCTTAACACTACTGAAATTTTTTAGCTCGAAAAAACTCTATAAATTACAGACGATTAAGACCTAAAATTCGATTATATGCATTTGATCAAGGGTTAAGGCGGGGTTTTGAGACAAAACTATTCAGGGTAAGGTAGGTACACCACCCTGAAAAGTTAATCTCTCGAGCCGAAAAGAAAAGCCCTATGTCAAGCACTTAAAATCGATTCTATGAGTCGGTCTGAGCAGAAGTGCCGTGGATATTGGAAAAGAAAAAACCAATGAAGAAAATATCCACCACAAAAGAAACAACCATTGCCCCCAACAGAAGTCCCGTAGGAAATGAATAAATAACAAATATAGCACTATGAAAATGATAAAATCGCCAAACTGAAATAACACTGATTTGAACGAGAAGTCGAAAAAATAAAATGAAGCAGGAAAAAGCACTGGTGCATTTTGATGCCCCAGTGCGGTTAAACACCGACCGGCAGTGCCGTTCGGGGTGGTGCTTTAAAAGGCAGTTTGGTGATAATTCGGGTGCTATATATGGTAAAATGAAGAATTAAAGCAATAAATATCAGGTGCTTCGCAGTGTGAAGCACCCAAAAGGAGGATTTTTAATGAGTAAACAAAAAGAAAGTAAACACATAAGCATATGGATTCCCGACAGCCTGTTAAAAGAGTGTGATATCAATCAAATTAGATACGATGTTAAGACTCGCAGCGAGTTTGTTGTGCAGGCGCTTGAATTTTATAATGCGTATTTATTTAATAGACACATTTCGGAATATGTGAATGTTGAAATTCTAAATCGTATGGAAGGTATGTTGGATAGTCTTGAAGACAGAATCGGTAGACAGATGTTCAAATTGATAGTTGAATCCGCAAAGATATGCAGAATATTATTTGATCATCTTGAACTTGATTTTGATGATTTTGATGAACTACACGAAAGATGCGTTAAAGAAGCAAAACATCTCAACGGAGCGATTACTTTTCCATCGTCAATGAGAGGGAAAAAGCTCGCAGAATTAGATGAGGAGGATTGAAAAAATGGCAAAGAAACATATAAGTTTTTGGATTGAAGATAAGGATTTAAAAGAGTGTGATGCAAATGTAATTGCATCAGATTATGAAAGCAGAAGTGAATACATTGCCGAGGCTGTTAGGTTCTATAATCTGTACTTACATAACAAGAATAATGAAGAATATATTAACCAATATATCAGAGATAATTTGTCAGGATTGATGAAAAAGTTTGAAAATCGTACTGCGCGATTAATGTTCAAACAAGCAGTCGAAACTTCAAAAATATTTTGGTTGTTGATTAAACAGTTTGGAATCAATTATGAGAACGCTGACACTCTCCATAATAGTTGCATTGAGGAGGTGAAAAAAATCAATGGTGCAATACAATATCCATTCATAAAGGAGGAAAAGAACTACGATGATGATTGGCTTTTGTGATTAAGTTATATTTGAATTACTTCGTGGACTTCCTCTCTCTTATGTGGTATGCTTTGTGTCACAGGAGGTGAAATAATATGGCAAAGCATACGAAAGTATTAAGGCGATTGTTAATTCAGTTTTAGATTTAGCAATCGCCTTTTAATATTCAAATAGTTGAAACATTGACAACCCTTATATATTTTATCGTTGGTGGTAAAATAAAATCAAAGGAGTTGTTGAACTATGAATGAAATTACTAAACGCACTATTGAAGACTATAAAAATCATTTAATCGAGGAAGAAAAATGCTCTGTTACTATAGAAAAATATATCCGTGACATCACTGCATTTGTAAATTGGACAGAGGGTAATGAACTTACAAAAACGCTTGTACTTGAGTATAAAAATATGTTGACACAACAGTATGCCCCGGCAAGTGTAAACTCTGTACTTTCTTCCCTCAATGGATACTTCAATTACATTGAAAGATATGACCTCAAGGTTAAGAACTTGAAAGTGCAAAGGCAAATCTTCTGTCAAAGCGAAAAGGAACTTACCAAGGCAGAATATGAAAGACTGCTAAAAGCTGCAAAAAGTAAAAAGAACGAGCGCCTCTATCTCATCATGCAGACGATATGTGCCACAGGGATTCGTGTAAGTGAATTAAAATATGTGGATGTAAATTCCGTAATGACAGGTCAGGCTCAGGTTAGGTTGAAAGGTAAAATTCGAATGATAATCTTGCCGAAAGAGTTGTGTGTTCTTCTAAAAAAATATATAAAGGAAAAGCATATCACTTCGGGCAGTGTGTTCGTAACAAGAAAAGGTCAGCCGGTGGATCGGCACTCAATATGGAAATCAATGAAGCAGCTATGCGAAACCGCCGGAGTGTCAAAAGAAAAAGTGTTTCCACATAACCTCCGCCATCTGTTCGCTCGCACTTACTATTCACTACAAAAAGATATCGTTCGCCTGGCCGATATCCTCGGACACTCAAGTGTAA
>JAZNJJ010000030.1:0-1938 GCA_045577985.1 Alphaproteobacteria bacterium | reverse complement strand
CATCAGTCGCTAGATTACAGTGTACCTGATGAAATGTATGAATCCTTCCAGCGCAATGAACTGGAATACAAACAGGCTGTATAACTTTTACACCTTAAACCTGTGGATTTTTTTGTGTTGACAAAGTAGCTCATTATATATCTCCAAAAAATAAAAGATTACACAGAATATAAAAACACAATGAAGAATATGTTAAATATCTTTTTGAGTAAACAAAACAAAACAAAAGGTATTATAAAACATATCAAAGATAAAGGTCTACAAAATGAATACGAATTGAATTATTATGACAGTTTAGGTTTCTCTCTATTCGATAAATCACGCTTGTTACTATTAGCTACAAATTTAAAATCTGATAGTAATCCTTCTCAACCTGACAGAGATAGATTGGATGTCTATGTCGGTTTGAATACTTTGAATTTTTCGAGTATGATTCTACTCTTTTAATTCAGAATGAGGAAATTACATTTTAGGAGATTTTTATGAAAAGAATTACATTGCTTACAGTTGTATTATTAAATTTACATTTTTTATTTGCTCATGAATTACTAGATGTAGCGAGTGGGACAAGACACAGCTTGTTGTTATTTGATAATGGGAAGATATTGCCTTTTGGTGACAATGGGCATGGTCAGCTTGGTTTATCAAAAACTATAGACTATCAATCAATTTCTGAAGAAAATCCTTTATATGTTGATACCCCTGAAAATTTTATTTCAGTTGCAGCGGGACTGAACTTTAGCTTGGCAGTTTCAGATGATGGAGGTCTATGGGGATGGGGAAACAATCACAATTATCAATTAGGATTACATTTACCCAGGACCATTGAAAAGCCGCAATTGCTAACTGATGTAAAAGGGTGGAAAAAAGTGTTCGCAGGTGGTTATGAATCGTTAGCACTTAAAGATGATGGGACTTTATGGAATTTAAGGAACTTTGAAATTATAAAGAATCCCAACGGAACAATTTGGAAAGATGTAAATATTTATGGTGAAGCCTGGGGATGGGGAGATTATACATTAATTGTTGTTTTGCAAGATATTGATAATAAATTTTGGGTTTATGGAACATGTTTAGACTCGTTAGACAATTTCTCCATTATAAATTCTTTTATAGATAAAGAGACTGTTTGTATAGACGCTGATACGATTCTACCTATTAATATTTCCTCTGATACAACAAAATTCCAAGTTACAGATTTATCCGGTATTTATCAAAATAAGTCCGATACAGTTATATTTGGATTGAGTGTGGCTGATGATGAAAAAATGAAAAGAATCAAAGAACCAGT
The DNA here is from genome assembly GCA_045577985.1 of Alphaproteobacteria bacterium. Lineage (GTDB taxonomy): Bacteria > Pseudomonadota > Alphaproteobacteria > RF32 > CAG-239 > RUG410. The sequence continues at coordinate 647 of JAZNJJ010000030.1, read as the reverse complement.
ATATGATTATTTGTCTGGCATTACTGTAAATGAAAAAAGCGAGAAGATAAATGAAATTGTGATTGGCAATTTTACTGATATGCTACCACGGACATCATATCTTTTCCAATCACAATTTGAAAATAATTTATCTTCTTATTTTCAGACATATTCTGCATTACTTCAAAAAAATGGGAAATTAGTCATTTATACAAATGGGGAAAAAATGATTAGTGATAGAAATATTAAAATAAAAAAAATATTTGGTGGATCTAATATTTTTGTCCAAGGAAAAGATTTAAAAATTTACGGAATTGGTTACTTTTATGCTCAGTTCGATACTGAGAATGTAGATTCATTTCGCTATTTTGTACCTATTAATTATTAATGGAAAAGGCTTTGAGTTATAAACAAAAGTTGTGGCTTGGTTAAAAAGGCATACAAATAGAAAAAGAGGTTCAAATCGGTTAAAATGATTTTCGAAAAAAGCACACACTGAAGAGAATAGGAAACTGATTGAACCTATCTATTATAATGAGCCCATAAAACCACACAATAAAAGGAGAAGGATTAAGGTGTAAACAGCCGAAAGAAAAAGCAAGGTGGTTTACAGATGGGAAGAAAACGACAGACATTCAGCAAGAATTTCAAGGCAAGGGTTGTGCTTG
>JAZNJJ010000029.1:0-42124 GCA_045577985.1 Alphaproteobacteria bacterium | reverse complement strand
TCAATATTGGTGTCAGATTTAATTAAAAGTTGCCAGTTGTTAAATTTAGCACCAACAGGAAGTCCAACAATTTTACTTAAAGACTTCATTTCTTTTAAAACATCCCAAATTGTAGAACCAGAATATGGGTCAATAGTAATTCGGCAAAAACATTTAAATTCCATAATTCATAATATTTTAATAGTTCAACATAATTATTCAATCAACACCCAAATACTAAAATATTGTATATTAAAAATCAAGCTATTATTGATAATATATGATTATAAACCAAACCCCTCACAACAACAAAATTGTGAGGGGTTAAAGTGATCTTTTTTGATACTGATAAACAATGTTATGGCCAAATATTTTTCAATCTCTCTTCCTTAAAAGAATCCTTATTGTTATTGATTCCCCTTAACCATCCGAGTAAAAATGAGAATATAGCCAAGATAAGCATAATTATTTTTATTACTAAATTGGAGCTTTCAAACTCTTGATAAGATACAATACTTCCCAAGAAAAGGAAAAGACCACCGAAAATCAATCCACCTAAAAGGGAACTTTTAAGACAATCCCAAAGAGATGGGTTAAGTTTATCAAGGTAAGCACTCGCGCCAAAATAACCCAAAATGCTTCCAGCAATAAAAAACGATACTATCCCGACAAAAATAAAAAAAATTGGAATTTCCATAATTCATAATTTTTTAGTGTTTATTTACTTTTTTAACTTTGTCTTTTAGAGATCCCATTTGAACCAAGGTCTAATCCATCCTATGCCACACCAGATTAAAGCCCATATAATTATGAAAATCTTTATTTCCACTGCTGGGTAGCACCAAATTTCAAGGATAAAAGCACAAGCAAGTCCACCAATAAATAATGCAATTCCGATGTGGAAATAATTGCCAAAATAACTATCATAGAAACCCATTATTGATTCTGGTGGCAAATATTTTGCTAAGCAAAGGTTAATTCCAATCCATTTGCAAAAAATGGTAAACATTAAAAAACAAATAGTCTCTCTTAATCCAAATGAGAGGAATGCCTCATTTAAAACTTGAATAAACTCTTCCATAATTCATAATATTTTAATGATTTACATAATTACTTTTATTATTGTGGCTATATATAGCACATTTTATTATAAAAATCAAATAATTTTATGTCTATTTTCTATAAAATTCTTGCATTTCTCTACAAAACACCTTAATATTGGCACAAAATAATATAATTATATCACCTTAATTTTTATGTCTTATGAAAAATAAATTATTTAAGATCCTGACAATTCTTGGCTTTGGACTGCTTCTATCCAGTTGTAGCGCAGAAGTTAACCACGCAAACATAGCTGGCAGTCTATTCATCATTATCTGTCTAGCTGAATTGTTGATTGATGCATTTTATGGTGATTAAACAAAATTAATTACCAAAGATCAGATTTCCCAAAGGTTGCAATTTTGCAACCTTTTTGCATATAAATTTATATCCAAGCTAATCACATAAAATAGAGTTGTAAAAATTGTCAAAGCTATGTGAATGTGAAAAATGGGTTGCAATTTCTTGCAACCCATTGAAAATACACAATATTTTCTTGATACCAATTAACGTTTTGAGAATTGATATTATTTTTTTATACTACAAAATCAAATAGTTATATACTTAAAAAAATATTATGTGAATGTTTTGTGAAATACATAAAAAATCATTGTTCATTTTAAGTATAACTTATTTAAACAATAAAAAACGCATAAAAAGTGTAAAATTAAAATTATTTTCCTTGGCATTTAACAGATGTATGGCAATATTTAGATATTAAATAAACAGTTTGAGGAAAAGAAAATGTTATTTCATTATGCAAGAGTTAGTACAACAGACCAAAATTTAGATAGACAAATACAAGAAGTTAAATGTGATAGACTATATTGTGATAAACAATCTGGTAAGAATGTTAATAGAGAACAATTACAAGCAATGTTATCAAATATTCGTGAGGGAGATGAAATCACTTGTTTATCTATGGATAGATTAAGTCGTTCATTAGCTGATTTAATTAAACTTGTTGAAGAAATAACATCAAAGGGGGCTAAAATAACATTTCAAAAAGAAAGTATGACATTTACACCTAATAAAAAAGACCCTTTTCAAAATCTTATGCTATCAATGCTCGGTGCTATCAATCAATTTTATAGAGAAAATCTATTAGAAATTCAAAGAGAGGGAATAAGATGTGCTAAAATTGCAGGCAAATATTCAAAAGAGCGCAAGAAAAAATTAACATCCGAACAAATAAAAGAGATACAAAATAGAATGAGTGATAGAAAAACTAATGCCACAGCATTAGCAAAAGAATATGGAATTAGCAGAGGTTTATTATATCAAGTATTGAAAGCATAATACAGGGCGGATTTATTCCGCCTTTTGTTTTAAATATACATAAAGAAATATACAAATTTTATTGGATTAATTATTGTTATTATTTAAATTTGACTTTGGTCTAAAAATATGATATGATGACAGTATGATAAAAAATTATTCTGTCCTTATTATGTTGTTCACTGTTTAGCTTATAGCTCAAATTTGTTGATATTCATGTTATTTAAGGACAGAATAATTTTTCAAACTGAAATTAGTTAACATAAAAATAATAACAATTAAAATTTGCAACTATGGCTACAACAAATTTCATCATCACGAAAGGAAACATTTCAAAACAAATGAACTCTTCTCTCAAAACTCTAATTGATTGTGAAAGCAACAAAGCGGTATGCATCTCTTACGATATTGAGTGTAAGTTTATTGCTATTGAGAATTGCCCTGATGCCCTGCACACACTATTGTGGAATCATTTTAGCGACAACAGACCCGATAAGGATTTGCCTGTTAATATTGATGCCTTGGGAGGTAACGGCATATGCATGGGATTGCCAATTCAAATAGATGAAGTACTACGAGTAGTGAGTGAGTGGGTTAACGAATAAAGTTAATTTACTCGTATCGTCTGATACAGGTTAATACATTTCGTATTAACCTGTATTTCATTATGATAATATTGTTTTTCAAAATAAAAATAATTAAACCTCAACCACCGAATAATTACCAGCGCAATACTTAACAATAGCAAAGTTTCTTTTATTAAGGGCTTGGAATACAACAATCCAAGACCACCCATTATTAAAAACAATTTGTCCGTCTTTTATTATGTAGGTGTATTTTTTATTAAATGACATCAATTTATGATATGCGATGGTTAATTCCATTTTTCATAAATCCTATAACACTCTAAAATGCGTTTTGTAATTAAGTTATTGCCCTTATCTATCATCTGTAACAGTTGTCTGTTTATGGCTTGTTTGTTGTCATAGTTTAGGTATATGTCATAAACTTGATTTAGATTCTGTATCAGGTTGTAGAGGGTATTTGGAGCAACTTTTCTATTCTCACAAATTACCATTGATAAGTAATGAGGGCTTTTATTCAAAAATTCTCTGCTAAATGTGTGTTGTGATTTGGTTAATCCGATTTTTTGCAAATATTGACAGCATTGTTTTATGAAACAAACATCTTCATTCATTTGTTCGTATTCATATTTTTGTGAGCGAACTTGTCTTAATTCGTTATTATTATTTTCTTTTTCATCTTTTAAGGCTGTTTTTTTGACCTCTGAATCATTGTTTTCAATTTCAGAGTCCAGTTGCTTATTTCTTGTCATCAATGCTTTTATACGACTCCTAAAACCGTTTTTAATAGAATCCATTTTTACTCCTTTTTATAAGAGTATTTATCAATTAAAGTTTGTAATTCGCTCGTATAAATCATTGTTCGTAATAATTGAGCCTCCCTCTTTAAGACAATAATTATAAACATTTTGCTCGTCATACCTGCCTGAACGAATAAATTGTAAATCTGCTGTTAAGTGTGGGTATATGTTTGTAAGATTGCTTTTCAAAAAGTTGTAAAATATCTTCATAACAGTAATAGGAACATCAACAATAATATGCAAATGAGGTTGTTTGAAGTTCTTTGAGCCAATTTCTTGAAAGATTCCTATTTGATATTGTTTCTCTTTGTGTTTGTAATATCTTGAACCTAACTCTTTTCTGTAATACTTTTTCAAAATCGTCTTAAAGTTGTTTAGCAAGTTGCTTTGTGAAAGATTTTCAATATGAGGATTGAATGTCATAAATAATTTCATCGTAAATCCTTTTAGATAATAGTTTATAATAGCCGATGTTGTGTCGGCTTTTATTAAATTTGCGTTGAGCGGTGGGAGAATAACTACACCACCGCAATAAGTTTAGTTTATTAGGGAAGTCGGCTGATAATGGACTTCCCTTGTCATTATCAACCACAAAAACATTTTACTATGCTTGACTGTCAAAAAGCAAAATTAAAATGCTTCTTGAATCTATTTATCTAAAAGTGATTAAAGTTTGTAATTAGATAGATTTTAGTTTATTTGCTAAAAACTCTTGCATTTTCTTTTTATCATCTTCATTTTTGATGATGTCATTCGCATATTTTTTAGTTTGCTTTAATAGGTCTTCAATTTTATTATTGGAAACATCATCATCTTCCCCCAAAACAAAAGAATTGTATTGAGGTAAATCAGCTCCAAACTCTTGTCTAAATTCTTCATTTTGTTGATAATCTGATTTTGAAGTTCCTTGTATCAACTCTTTTGATTTTTGAGTTGCTAAAACGTGTCCATAATGATTTTCTATCTGTTTTACAGATGTTCCCATATTGCGAGATAAGTCATAAACATTAACACCATCAAGCAATCTTTGAGTTGCATAATAATGTCGCAACGAATAAACAGGACGTTTTTTACCCTCTGATGACACATACAAATTCAATTCTTTTAGAAGTGTTATGTAGGTTTTGCTCACATTTTTCATAGAACTGCCGTCATAGTTTGTAAAAAAATAATCATCAGCTTTTTTGTATTTTGAAAAACTCTTGATGTTGTTATAACAAGTATATGCCTCTGGCAAACTAACAACTGTTCTTTGTCCTGTTTTAGTATTACAGGGCACATCAACAAATAAAATCTTGATTTCTCCTTGCGTATGAACAGAAATATTTTTCCACTTTATTTTGTAAAACTCGTTAGGTCTAATTCCTGTATTTGCAAGAAACAGCACCAAGTTATAGACCATTTTTCTTTGATATACATCACTTCTTTTTCGTGCTCTTGTATGCCAAACAGATAAGCCATTTAATAATGTAGTATATTCATCTTTATTAAATGTATCTCTGTTTTCTGTTTTAGCTCTTGGTTTGAATGTTATTGCAGGAACAGCCCTTATATAACCTCTGCGATGTGCATATTGCAACACTTCTTGTATTGCTGTCTTTTCCATTTTTAATGATTGAGCCGATGGTATTTCAGCATTGTTGCCTGTTAGCTTGTCAGGATTATCTTTGTAGTAATTTCTTCGCCAATGCCAGTAATCATCTATAATGTTTTCCGTTATATCCTCAACATTATAATCTCCAAAATATGGAAATAGATACAATTTAGCTCTGCCATTATAAAACTCTTGACGGTATTCGGATTTATTAGCACGAGCGAACCACTCATTAAATATCTGTTTGAAAGTTTTAGTTTTAAGAGGTAAGTTATTAAGTTTCTTAAAACGCAAATTATCATATGTATCTTCTGCAAATTTGAGAGCTTTACCGATATTAGATGTCTTACACGACTTTATCACATACCCTTTAATGTTTTCAATATTCAATCTGCATTGAAAATACTTTGAGTTAGGTCGCTTGTATAAAAATATACGTCCCTCACGATATGAATATGTTTCTGTATAAAAATCGCCGTCCATTTTACCCTCAAAATGTGAATGATTTGTGAAAATGGTAAATTGGTAATAAAGGATTGTCAAGGGTTATGTGAATGTTATGTGAATGTGAAAAATGGGTTGCAATTTCTTGCAACCCATTGAAAATACAAAATATTTTCTCGATACCAATTAACGTTTTGAGAATTGGTAAGAACGACGAGCTTTTGCTTTACCGTATTTTTTACGCTCAACAACACGATCATCACGAGTTAAGAAACCAGCTTGTTTCAAAACTGTTCTCAATTCTGGTTCATAATCATTCAAAGCTTTAGAAATACCATGTTTGATAGCACCAGCTTGACCTGACAAACCACCACCTTTAACTGTACAAATAACATCAAATTCATTTTCACGATTTGTAACAGCAAATGGTTGATTGATAACCATCTTTAATACTGGACGAGCAAAATATTCATCCAAAGTTTTGTTATTAACAGTGATATTACCCTTACCTGGCATAATCCATACACGAGCAACAGCGTCTTTTCTTTTACCTGTAGCATAAGAACGACCTAATTTATCCTTAATAGACTTGCGAGGAGCTTTAACTTCAGCACTAACTTCAGTTGCAGCAGTTTTAATATCCTGCAAAGATTCGATTTTTTTAGCCATTATGAAGCACTCCTTTTATTTTTAGGGTTTTGAGATGCAATATCCAAAACAACTGGATTTTGCGCTGTATGAGGGTGATTTTCACCAGCATAAACTTTTAATTTTGTCATCATTTGACGACCGAGAGGATTACGAGAAATCATTCTCTCAACAGCCTTTTGAATAACTCTTTCAGGAAAACGACCACTTAAAATCTTTCCTGCAGTTGTATCTTTCACACTACCAACATAGCCTGTATGTTTATAATAGTGCTTGTTAGCTAATTTATTACCTGTTAATCTTACTTTATCAGCATTGATTACAACTACATAATCACCACAATCCAAATGTGGAGTAAAGTAAGGTTTGTTCTTTCCACGAAGAATTTTTGCTATTTCAGCAGAAAGTCTACCTAAAACGACACCGCTGGCATCAACTACATACCATTTTCTTTCGATATCGGCAGGTTTTGTTGTATGTGTAGAAATCATTTTTATCTCTTTCTCTATTAAAAATGTTGTTAAATTCGTTTGCTAATATACATAAACTTTTTTCATTGTCAACTAAAAAAATGTGTATTTTTCAACATTTTACATATACGGTATTATAATACCTCAATAATAACATATTGTTTTTACATATACTTTTTTACATCATATTTTTTTATCTTGAAAACTCAAAGGGTTATCATCATGATTATCTTATAAAAAAAACAGTTCAAACACTGAGGCTGAACTGTTTTTATGATTACTACTCTTCTAACAATCTATACACATTAAAATCTTTCAATGTATAAATTTCTACAATAGATTTTTCTCTGGCTTTCTCCCATGAAACATCATCTGTACAATTTATAACAATTTCTTGCCCATTTGTAAGAGAAGCTTTTATAAACATACATTCCTTTATCTCATCAGGATAAAACAAATATGCTCCTTCAATAGCTTTATTTTTAACATTCTCAAAGCTCAAATCAGATTTTATTGTATTAAAAGCACAAAATTTAGAAATTCTCACAATTTCGCACTGATGATTTTTCTCAAAGTCAACAAATTCATACTGCTGACAATTTTTCAAAATCAAAGAATTTCTTTCATACTTTTTTCCACTAATAAAATCTAAAACAACAGGCTCTTTCAGTTGGATAAGACCTTGATAATGAACTCTATAAGCCACACCATAATCCAGCCATATCCTTTCGCCATTAGAAAGAAATAACGTGTTATTACACACATCCTCTAAACGAAGAATTTCAAAATTTTTCACCAAATTTGATGTTGTTGGAGAAAATAATCTTCCTGTCATAACAATAATTTAAAGTTAATAATTAATTTTAGAACTGAATTATATCTCTCAGTCAAATCTTGTCAATAATATTTACGCCTTAAAACTCAATCCCCAATCTTTATATCTTGCTGGATCATTCACCCAATTTTCACGAACTTTAACAAATAAAAACAAATGAATTCTCTCTTCTAAAAGCTCTTCTAATTCTTCACGCGCACTTTGACCAATTTTTTTTATCATAGTTCCATTATGCCCAATAACAATATTTTTATGTCCATCTCTCTCAACATATATAGTCATTTCAGCTCTAATAGAACCATCCTCTTTATGCTCCCATAATTCAGGCTCAACTGTTAAAGCATATGGAAGCTCTTGACGTAAATTTAAAAACAATTTTTCACGCACAATTTCTGCAGCCAGTAACCTCAATGGCATATCCGACATTTGTTCTTCTGGATAATACCAAGGACTATCCGGAAGATTATCTGCTAAATATTGATAAAAATCTGTTATATGATCACCAGATTGAGCCGAAAACATAAACACAGCATCAAACGAAAATAAATTTTCAAATTCTTCCTTTAAATCTTCTAACCTATCTTCATTAACCATATCTATCTTATTAAATGCCAGAACAGCTCGAGCATTACGCTTAATTAGTTCATCAATAATAGCCGAAGTTTCATCATTCATTCCTCTATTTGCATCAACAACCAAAACATTTATGTCTGCATCACCAAAACCATTCCAAGCAGAAGCAACCATAGCCCTATCTAAACGACGCTTTGGAGCAAAAATCCCTGGAGTATCTAAAAATATGATTTGAGTATTATCATATATACCAATACCCTTAATTGTTGTTCTTGTTGTTTGAGCTTTAGGCGAAACTATTGATACTTTAGATCCAACAAAATTATTTGTTATTGTTGATTTTCCTGCATTAGGTGCACCAATTAAAGCCACAAAACCACATTTTGTATTTTTCATTTAATTATCCTATCAATTTTAATAGTTTTGATGCGGCTTGTTGCTCCGCCGTCTTTTTATTTTTACCTTCACCAATAGCAAAAGTATTATCATCTAAACTGACTTTTACTCTGAATATAGGTTCATGTTCAGACCCTTCTTTAGCAATAACCTCATATATTGGAGAAGAAAGTTTTAAGCTATGAAATTTTTCCTGAAGACTGGTTTTAAAATCTTTTTGTGCCCCAAGATCTTTATCAATCAGAGCGCTCCAATTTCTTTCAACAAATGCTATCGCTTCTTCTATATTAGAATCTATGTAAATAGCTCCTATAACAGCCTCAGCAACATCACACAAAACATTAATACTTTTTGTAGACTCTTTATCCTTAGCAATAATATAATCATTTAAACTTAAATATTTGGCTACTTCGGCAACAGTATCTGCACAAACCAATTTAACATGACGTTGAGCTAAAACCCCTTCTTTATCAGAAGGAAACATCTTATATAATAAATAAGCGATTGTCATTCCCAAAACCCTATCGCCCAAGAACTCTAAACGCTCATAATTTTTACGTTCATTTCCCGTTACACTACTATGAGTTAAAGCTTGCTGAAGTAGTTTTATATTATGGAATTTATAATGCAAATTTTGCTGTAATTTTTCCATTTTTTAATTTATACCTCTAAAAATACGGCTCCATCGTATAGCCTTAAACCAAGTCCATGGCTTTAACAAAGATCCTTTATCATTATGAGAAAAGAAAATAAATTTAGCTTTTCCTACCAAATTTTCCTTTGGAACAAATCCTACACTTATACGACTATCATCTGAGCGGTCTCTATTATCACCCATAACAAAAAAATGGTCTTCAGGAACAATAAATTCATCAGTATCATCAACTATTCTCTCTGAGTCTGTAAGCTCAATAATGCGATGTATCTTACCTTCTGGGAGTAATTCTTCATATTCTTTATAAAATTCAGGGATAGTTACATACTCATCAACAACATAAGTTTCACGTTCTTCTCGTTTAATCAACTCATTATTAATATACAAACGTCCTTTTTTTATTTGAATTTTATCTCCTGGCATACCTATAATACGCTTAATAAAATCAGTATGTGTATTTTTAGGAAACTTAAAAACGACAACATCTCCTCTTTGAGGTTCTGAATACCAAACTCGTCCCTCAAAAACAGGAAGTCCTGCCGGAAAAGAATATCTGGAATATCCATATGAAAATTTACTGACAAATAAATAATCCCCAACCTTTAAAGTCGGATACATCGATCCTGATGGAATACGAAAAGGTTCAAACAAAAAGCTACGTATAACTAAAGCAATAATGATTGCCAAAAACACAGTTTTTAGATTTTCAGAAAAAGATCCGCCTTCCGTATCTTCACCAATATTTTCAGATTTTTTATCTGAAACAAATATATTTTTCTCAGTACCTTGCACGACTATTCCTCATTTTCATTATCATCAATCATATCTTCGGCAGAATTACTCTCTATAAGTAACTCATCTTCTATATCAGATTTTCTACGACGACCTCTACGTTTCTTTTGAGGAGTTCTACGTTGTAATGCACTAATTACATATTGACCAGATACTTTATATAAATCACCGAGATGATTATTAAACATATGATCACCTTCTTCAATCATCGCAAAATCAATATCTACATTACGTTGCTGATTCAATTTACGAGCCATTGTTTCAACCAAATAAGGATTAACAATTTCATCTTGTCCTCCTTGAACTATCAGTCCTGATGCGGGACAAGGTGCTAAAAATGAAAAATCTTTTTCATTAGCTGGAGGAGTAACTGCAATAAAATTATTTATATCCGGACGACGCATCAACAACTGTAATCCTATCCATGCACCAAAGGAATAACCGGCCACCCAACATTGTTTTGCTTCAGGATTCATACTTTGCAACCAATCCAAAGCAACTGTTGCATCAGATAGCTCACCTGGACCATCTTCAAATTGTCCCTGAGAACGTCCCACACTTCTAAAATTAAAACGCAATACAGAAAAACCTAAATCCCTAAAACAACTAAAAAGGCTATAAACAACCTTATTATTCATTGTTCCACCGAACTGAGGATGAGGATGTAAAATTAACGCCACTGGAGCATTAGGACGCTCACTCTTATAATATCTGCCTTCCAATCTTCCGGCATGTCCATTAAATAAAACTTCTACCATTATTTTCTCTTTATTTTGTTATCCTTATATTAACATATTTATATTATTTTAGATAAAAAATAGTTAATTTTAGAGGAATATATCACACAATGAATTCAAATTACAAGATAATTTTAAAAGACATTCAAGCAATTATAGATAGAGACCCTGCAACACGCAGCAAATTAGAAGCAATTATTTGCTCTTCTGGCTTACACGCAATTATTATTCATCGTTTTTCTCATTTTCTTTGGAAACATAATTTTATACTTTGTGCCAGAATATTTTCTCAAATATCTCGTTTTTTAACAGGAATAGAAATACACCCTGGAGCAAAGATAGGAGCCGGTTTTATGATTGATCATGGAATGGGTGTAGTAATTGGTGAAACAACAGAAATTGGTGAAAATGTTACTTTATATCATGATGTTACACTTGGTGGTAGAAAAATGTATGATGATAAAGGAAAAAAACTTGAAAAACGTCATCCAACTATTGGAAACAACGTAATAATAGGTTCAGGAGCTCAAATCCTAGGTCCCATTATTATCGGCAACAACGTTAAAATAGGTTCTAATGCTATTGTAATTAAAGACATTCCCAATGACTGCACAGTTGTCAATACTCCGGCATATGTAATTAAAAAATCAGAAATTCAAGGCAAAACATTCTGTTCATATGGTATTGAACCTGAAAAAAAAGCCAAAAAAACATCCAAAATAACAAAAAAAGGTGAATTGTAACAATATTGTAACTGACTTTTATGTTTTTTTATGATATGATTTAATCATGAAACAAGGAGGCTAACATGAAAAAATTAAAATTTTCCATTATCGTATGTCTATGTTGCATAATCTCAACGGTTGCCTCTGCCGAAGGCTTACCTGCCAACCCATGGAAAGCCAAAGCCCCTGCTCCAAATGATGGAATGTTTAGAGATGCTGAGGTATCTACAGACTTAACAAAAGCTCCCGTTTATAGTACAAATCAAGATGGAGGAGCAATTGTTGCCGTAGATCCGTGGGCAAGAGCCCGTGATAGAAGCAATGTCAGAACATGGCGAGGAAGCGGACAACATGGAAAATTAAACTACATTGGTGAAGCCACAACTTTTGATAGCTCTGCTAACGGACAAGAATTGTTAGCTCCTGAAGTCAATAGACATAATATGGTTGTTATGTTAGATCACTTACGAAACATGGGATATAAAATCCCCAAAAGTTATGACAACAGCATTTCTGATATGCCCTCAAAGTATCGAGCAGCATGGCAAAGAAACTATGATGCGATACATTCCAGTTCCAATCCTTTCAGTAGAACACTCGTTGATATGATGGGTATTTTCGAAAATCAAACAGGTTTAGACGTTCATAACTTGATTACAAATACAATGGATATATTAGGTACAGATTAGGAGTTTTTAATATGAAAAATATAATTTTTACTTTAGCTTTTTTATTGAGTATTTCTCCTTGTTTTGCAGGAAGTATTACCCCTAAAACCCCATCTGTTACAGAAAAAGAAAAAATAGGAAATCTGCATATTGCTTCACCGACAGATATTGCTGAAATACAAAGAGTAAATAATTATAACATTCATAAAATGATAGACACTAAATCATTAAAAGAATTGGCTACATATGCTAAAAAATTAAATAGAGCCGAAATAAATGCTGCTTTGAAAAATGGTACCCCTCCACCACCAGTTTTATCTGATGAAATTTTACAAAGTAAGGAAAAAATTACTCAATACTTGAAATCAATGTATACTTATAATTACTAAAAGTTGTTATGAGCAAAAATTCAGAATTTAAAATAGTTAGTCCGTTTGAACCCTCTGGAGACCAACCTCAGGCAATAAAAGAGTTATGTGAAGGTATTAAAAGAGGCGAAAAAAATCAAGTATTATTAGGAGTTACTGGCTCTGGTAAAACATTTACTATGGCTAAAATCATTGAACAATGTAAACGTCCAGCTCTAATTATGGAACCTAACAAAATTTTAGCAGCACAATTATATGCTGAAATGAAAGAATTTTTTCCAAATAACAGAGTTGAATATTTTGTTTCTTACTATGATTATTATCAACCTGAAGCATATATCCCCAAAACAGACACATACATTGAAAAAGATTCGGCAATAAATGAACAAATAGATAGAATGCGTCATGGTGCAACAAGAAATGTTTTAGAGGAAAAAGACGTTATAATAGTAGCCTCAGTTTCCTGCATCTATGGTCTTGGAAGCATGGAATCTTATTCATCAATGGTATTTCCCTTAAAAGTTGGCGATGTAATAGATATTCATGATATAAACCGTCATTTAACAGAATTATTATATGAAAGATGCTCAACTAATTTTGTCCGCAGTACCTTTAGAGTACAAGGAGATACCTTAGACATATTTCCTGCCCATTATGAAGATAGAGCATGGAGAATTTCTTTTTTCGGAGATGAAATAGAAGAAATTTATGAATTTGATGTTTTAACAGGTAAAAAAACTCGTCAACTTGATGAAATTGTTGTATATCCCGCAAATCATTATGTAACACCAAGACCTGCATTATCCCAAGCAATGACACACATTAAAGAAGATTTGGCAGAAAGACTAACGTATTTTAAAAATGAAAATAAACTTTTAGAAGCCCAAAGATTAGAACAACGAACACATTTTGATTTAGAAATGTTAGATACAACAGGTCATTGCAAAGGTATTGAAAATTATTCAAGATATCTAACAGGAAGAGCTCCCGGAGAACCACCTCCTACATTATTCGAATATTTTCCTAAAAATGCACTGTTATTTATAGATGAAAGCCATATTGCCGTACCACAAATTAGTGCTATGTATAGAGGAGATAGAAACAGAAAATCTACTTTATCTGAATATGGTTTCAGGTTACCCTCTTGTCTAGATAATCGACCATTAAAATTTGAAGAATGGGATAATATGCGCCCACAAACAATTTTTGTTTCAGCCACCCCTGGAGATTGGGAATTACAACAAAGTAAAGGTGTATTCTCAGAACAAGTCATACGTCCGACAGGTTTAACAGACCCTCTTTGTATAGTAAGACCGGTTGAAAATCAAGTTGACGATTTGATGGAAGAATGCCGAAAAACAGCCTTAAAAAAAGAAAGAGTTTTAGTAACAACACTAACTAAAAAAATGGCTGAAGATTTAACTGAATACCTAAAAGATAATGGTATAAAAGTAAAATATATGCATTCTGATATAGATACATTAGAACGCATAGAAATTATACGAGATTTAAGACTAGGTATTTTTGATGTCTTAGTAGGCATAAACTTATTAAGAGAAGGATTAGATATACCGGAATGTTCTCTTGTTGCAATATTAGATGCAGATAAAGAAGGTTTTTTACGCTCTACACGTTCCTTAATTCAAACAATAGGTAGAGCAGCTCGAAATGCTGAAGGACGCGTCATCTTATACGCTGATAAAATAACAGATTCCATAAAAGTTGCTCTAGATGAAACAAATCGTAGAAGAGATAAACAAACTCAATATAATATTGCAAACGGAATAACTCCTCAAACCATAAAAAAGAGTATCTCCTCAACATTAAAAGCAATGACTGAAACTGATTTTGTTAAAGATGATATTACAGATGTATCTAAAGTGAAAAATATTGAAAAACAAATAAAAGAATACACTAAATTAATGAAAGAAGCCGCTCAAAACTTAGAATTTGAACAAGCAATGGTCTATAGAGATAAACTAAAGGAGCTTGAAGCTTTAGCATTAAAAAATTTGTAAAATTAAACAAACAAATCCCCTCTAATAATGAAGGGGATTTTTCATACAAAAGAAGTTTTTATTATTCATATATCAATACTAATGAATTATACGGAGCATTACTAGAACAAACATCCACAGCTACATCAACCGGCATCGGAATAGAAATATTAGCTCCTCCAGAACAGGCAACAGCAAGAGCACCTGTAAAACCATTACCTATTTTACCGGAACAATTTCCCACTAAATCATAATGTTCTAAAGGAGTTTCGCCACCATCAAAAATCACCACTGAATTTAATCCAGTAGTATCACGACTACCCCAATCATGAGTAGCAAGTTCTATACATGCTTCTTCTGATGGAATATCTGTGACAATATTAAAATATGTCACCATATCATCGTGATATTTCTCCGTAGCAAAAAGTTCCCCCCAAGCATTAGTCATGCTATATCCCGAACCAAACATTTCTTTAGGGGCTAGATTTGCTTTATATAAAATTCTTGTATTTAAATTACGATAATTTTTCTGTCTTTGCCTTCCATATAATATTCTAATATTTTGAGAAATTTGCGTAATTTGATCAATAGTTTTATTAATTCTATATTTGGTCATCGCTTTTGAATATCCAGCAATACCACCAACGGAAAGTACACCTATAATCGCTAAAACTCCAAGCATTTCAATCATAGAACGACCTCCTTGAGCATTGGTTCTACACATTTTATTCATTATTATTCTCCTTATCTGTGTCCGAAAAAAAGGATCCCTTTTTTCGGACACAAAATCTTAAGTTTAGAAAAAATTAACCTATTGATGTTACGTTATGAAAAGAACAAATTTTCATGTAAAAAATGTCCGAAAAAAGGGATCCCTTTTTTCGGACATTTTAAATAATAAGTAAATTTTAATTTAATAAAAAAAGGAGACTTAACGTCTCCTTTTCACTTTTCAAAATTCATAAACTAAGCTGATTTTTTCTTTTCTGCATCTGTAAAATCATATAATTCTTCAACAGAAACTTCTTTTTCAGTTAACTTAGCCTGACTTAAAATATAGTCAACAATCTTTTCTTCATAAGCAGGTGCTTTAATAGCTTCTACAGCTTGCTTATTCTTTACATAATAGTCAAATACCATTTTTTCTTGACCAGGATATTTTTTTGCCTCATTCATAATAGCATTATTAACATCTTCTGCTGTCAAAGAAAGTTTTGCATTATTACCAATTTCAGAAAGTAATAAGCCTAATTTAACTCTACGCAAAGCAATTTCTTTATATTCCGCCAAAACATCTTTTTCATCACGAGATTTTTCAGCTTCATCAAGCATATTTTTAGCTTTAGCATCTTTATACTGCTTTTCAATAGCTTCATATTCAGCATCAATCAATTTTTGAGGAACTTCAAAATTATATTCCTTATCTAAAGCATCCAATAAATCTCTCTTTAATTTAATGCGAGCTGTAGAATTATAATCATCTGAAATACGAGCTTCTATTTTAGCCTTTAAATCAGCCAAATCATTTGCTCCCATAGTTTTAGCAAATTCATCATTAACTTCTGTTTGTTTATACTCACGAATCTCTTTAATTGTCGTAACAAACAAAGCTTCCTTACCAGCTAAATCTTTAGCATGATATTCCGCAGGGAAAGTTGTCTTAACATCAATAGTTTCACCAACTTTTTTACCAATTAATTGCTCTTCATAACCTGGAATAAATGAACCAGAACCCAACTCTAATGGATAAGCATTGCCTTTTCCACCTTGGAATTCCACTCCATCAACAGAACCAACAAAGTCAATAACAGCTATATCGCCATTCTTTGTTTCTCTATCCTCTTCAACTTTAACAGAATCACGACGAGAATCGGCCATATATTTAATAGCTTTTTCAACTTCTTCTGCAGGCACCTTAGCTACATATTTATTTAAGGAAATTTTAGAGAAATCACCTACTGTAATTTCAGGCAAAACTTCTGCTTCAATAGTAAATTCAATATCTTTACCATCTTCAAAACTAACAATATTAATATCTGGAGTAACTGCTGGACGCAACTTATTATCTGAAATAACTTTATTTGTTGCATCACGAATCATATCATCTAAAACTTCACCCAATACAGAAGGACGATATTTTTGTTCAATCATAGACTTAGGAGCCTTACCTGCTCTAAATCCAGGTAATTTAATATTTTTAGCAACTTGCTCCAATTTTTTATTAACATTGTTTGCAAAATCTTCAGCAGCCAATGTTACAGTATATTTCTTAACTAAACCCTTAGTTTTCTCTTCTTTCACATTCATTTTGATTATTCTCTAAAAATTAAATAAAATTGTACAAACCTTCACCATCAGAAAAATAAAGATGGTGCGGGTAAAGAGACTCGAACTCTTACGCCTCGCGGCACTAGATCCTAAGTCTAGCGTGTCTACCAATTCCACCATACCCGCTGAGGATTACCTCAATTGAGCTGGAGTAGAACATAAAAAAAATAATAAATCAAGTAAAAAATCCTCTAATCCCATAAAAAATGTTGCAAAATATATAATTTTGTATATAACTTGCAAAAAACAAACCATTTATTTGAGGATAATATGCCAGAAAATATTGTCAATACACGCAAAACTTTTGCAATTATTTCACATCCTGATGCGGGTAAAACAACTTTAACAGAGAAGTTGTTATTATTTGGTGGAGCCATTCAACAAGCAGGAGCTGTAAAAGCCCGAGGAGAAAATCGTAAAGCTCATTCAGATTGGATGAAAGTTGAGCAGGAACGAGGAATTTCCGTTGCTTCATCTGTAATGAACTTTGAATATAATAATGTTACCTTTAATCTGTTAGATACTCCTGGACACGAAGACTTTTCTGAAGATACATATCGTGTTTTGACTGCCGTAGATTCTGCTGTAATGGTATTAGACTCGGCAAAAGGTATTGAAACCCAAACAAAAAAATTATTTGAAGTATGTCGCTTACGCAATATTCCTATAATAACATATATTAACAAATTAGACCGAGAAGGATTAGATCCTTTTGAATTACTTGACGATATTGAAAAAACTCTGGCATTAGATGTAACTCCTGCAAGTTGGCCAATTGGTAGTGGAAAAGATTTTTTAGGTTGTTATGATTTAATAAATGATCAATTAATCTTAATGAATAAAACTGGAGATAAATCACAAATCAACGATACAATTGAAACATGCCAAGGATTAGACGATAAGAAATTAGATGAATTATTACCACAACATGCTGTAAAAAAATTACGTGAAGATGTTGAAATGGTAAGAGAATTATGCCCTGCTTTTGATATAGATTTATATTTAGCAGGAGCATTAACCCCTGTATTTTTCGGAAGTGCAGTCAATAACTTTGGTGTTAGAGAAGTTTTAAATGGTTTACAAAAATTTGCCCCTACTCCACGTCCTCAACCTAGTCTAGAAAGAATCGTAACAGCTGATGAAAAAAAGGTTACTGGTTTCATATTTAAAATACAGGCTAATATGGATCCTAAACACAGAGATAGAATTGCATTTATGCGCATTTGTTCCGGACACTTTAAACGAGGGATGAATCTTCTTCAGGTCAGAACCGGAAAAGAAATCAAAGTACCTACTCCTGTAATGTTTTTAGCTCAAGAAAGAGAACTTGCAGAGGATGCTTACGCCGGAGATATAATCGGTATTCCGAATCATGGACAATTACGTATAGGCGATACTTTAACTGAAGGTGAAAAAATTCATTATACAGGTATACCAAGTTTTGCACCTGAATTATTAAAGTCCGTTCGTCCAAAAGATCCTTTAAAATCAAAACACTTAGCTAATGCTCTTCAACAAATTGCTGAAGAAGGTGGAGCAAGTATATTCAAACCAATAGTTGGTTCTGATTATATAGTAGGTGTTGTTGGTGTATTACAATTTGAAGTTATGGCTGATAGAATACGAACTGAATTCAATATTGATGTTATTTTTGAACCAACACAATACTATACCGCTAGATGGATTAGTTGTGATGATAAAGTAGAATTAGAAAAATTCTATCATACAAATCAAATGACACTGGCAGAAGATTATGACGGACAAAAGGTATTTTTAGCTCGAAATGCTTGGCATTTAGGTAAAATAAATGAAGATTTTCCTCATATAGTTTTACACAAAACACGAGAACAAGTAATATAAAACAAAAAAATCACTCCATTTTCTAAATAAAACGCAAATACTTGCGTTTTATTAATATTTAGTTTATAATATTATTATAAAATTCTTATGTAAGATATTATGAGGAGAAAAACTATGAAATTTGCAATAACCCTAATTAAAGCTATTAGTGGCTTACTTTCTGTCGGTTTATTTGGTGCTTTTGTATATTACACCTATTTATACCAACAAAATCAAGAAATAACTAATTTAACAAATGCCAACATTTCATTAATAATGTTTTTATTATCAGCTGTAGTTTTAGCACTCCTCTTCATAACACACGATGCATATCAAACTAAAGGTCTTGGTGATGCATTAATGAAAAGCATTATTGAAAAAATAAATGGTCCTGAAACAGATGAAAATTCAACAAAAGAAAGCTTAAAAGAAATCTTGCAACAAATTTCAGCAACAGGAGCTGAAAACAATCAAATAATGAATAGCCGTATGCAAGAAATTAATGATTGTTTAGACAAGTTAAATACTATAACATCAACTAGCTCTGAACAAATGAATAATACTTTTGTTAGCTTGCAAAATACATGCGAACAAATCTCCTCTTATGTTAATATAATAAAACAAGAAAAAGAAAAGGAACCTAAATCAGATCATTCCGGCGATTTTGCAGTTTTAATAACAACTTTATCAAAATTAAGTTCTGATTTAACAAATTTGAACAATTTAAACTTAGAAGCCCTCAATAAAATAAGCACAAATATCAATCAAATTATTTCTCACCATAATGAAATGAATGACGATGTACGAGCAATATCTGATAAAATGAATTATTTACATCCTGAACTGCGCTCATGCCCAGTTACCACTATTTCACAACCAATTGAAACAGATGAAGAACTTGAAGCTCCAGAATCTATAGCTGATTTCTATGCTGACGATTTCGCAAATAATACTTTTGACAATAATGACATCGTAACAGACGAAGAGCCTGTTATTGAAGACATCGTAACAGAAGAAGAACCTATCGTTGAAGAATTTGTAACCGATGAAGAACCTGTCATCGAGGACGTTATGACAGAAGAAGAGCCTGTTATTGAAGACATCGTAACAGATGAAGAGCCTATAGTTGAAGAATTTGTAACCGATGAAGACCCTGTAGTTGAGGACGTTATAACAGACGAAGAGCCTGTTATTGAGGACATCGTAACAGAAGAAGAACCTATCGTTGAAGAATTTGTAACCGATGAAGAACCTGTCGTTGAGGACGTTATGACAGACGAAGAGCCTGTTATTGAAGACATCGTAACAGAAGAAGAACCTATCGTTGAAGAATTTGTAACCGATGAAGAACCTATCATCGAGGACGTTATAACAGACGAAGAGCCTGTTATTGAAGACATCGTAACAGAAGAAGAGCCTATCGTTGAAGAATTTGTAACCTATGAAGAACCTGTCGTTGAGGACGTTATGACAGACGAAGAGCCAGTTATTGAAGACATCGTAACAGAAGAAGAGCCTATCGTTGAAGAATTTGTAACCGATGAAGAACCTGTCATCGAGGACGTTATGACAGACGAAGAGCCTGTTATTGAGGAAAAACCTAAAGAAAAACCAACGTTTGACACAGATTATTATAAGGCTGATGAAGATACTATATTTGGAGTTCCTACAGATAAAATACCAATGTATGAACATAATCCAAACAAGAAAAGTGAATTATTTGCCTTAGAAACAGATACCCCATTCGGCACTCCTTTATCTGACGAAATGCCAACATATGATCCATCTTTAGAACCTAAAGAAAAAATAGATTTATCTTTTGATACAGAAAGTCAGTTTGGAACTTCTGATGGAGAAGGAAATCCTATGTACGAGGAACCGGAAGAAAAAACATCATTTGAAGCTACAGATCCCTATGGAATACCATCTTCAGAAAAAATGCCTACATTCGAACCTCCTATTGAAAAAGAAGAAAAAATAGATTTGTCTTTCGATACAGAAAATCAATTTGGAGTAATCCCTGAAAATGATGATGAAAAAAAATTAGAAACAATCTTTAATGAAGATTTTGCATCTGAAATGTCTGAATTGGA
Source organism: Alphaproteobacteria bacterium (assembly GCA_045577985.1). GTDB lineage: Bacteria > Pseudomonadota > Alphaproteobacteria > RF32 > CAG-239 > RUG410. Next base: position 21,220 of record JAZNJJ010000029.1, on the reverse strand, counting down.
TATTTTAAAAGATGAAGAACCAACTCAAATAGAAGAAGATATTGATATATCAACTTTATTAGATGAAAATCCCAATGATAAAAATGAAGAAAATAAATAAAAAATAATTTCCCTTCAAATATACCAAGCAAATGCTTGGTATATTTTTTTCATTTTAAATCTACTTAATTTATTTTTTTAGCAATCATCTTAATTCATTATTCAATAGCTTTTCTTTCTGCCATATTATTATAAAATACTCTATATTTCCCCAGTATAAATAGAACAATAATTAAGAATGCAATTGCAAAACATAAATATCCTACACTAAATCCCTTTTCCGCAGAAATATCCTTAAACCCGATTAATAGAACACCACCGATACCTCTACATAACATATTAAAAACAGATATACTTGTTGCTCTTATACTTGCACTAACATATTTATGAATCTCTGTTATAGTAATAATTTGATTTGCCAATTGTAAGCCTATACATACACAAACAAAGACCAAAGTAATAACTGTAAACTGTATATTCTCAATTTTAAAAGCTATAATCAATAATATAAAGGAAGCCAAAACCACTAATGATGTACATGATAATAAATTCCCTAAAGGCATCAACATAAATACTTTTTTTGCCAAACGACTAAAAACACCTCGCAAAGAATGATTTATGAAATAAATTACTCCAAATAAAACCACAGGAACAGCAGATATTTTCATCAAAGGTTGAAATGTAGAAACAAACATAGCGGTTGTTACATATAAAATAATATTTAGACCAATTAAACGCTTTAAATAATCATTTTTCAATAAATTAAGAAATGCATTTTTAATCTCTATAATTGAATACTTTTGTTTATTATATACATTTGTTTTGGGTAATAAACATAAAAACAACATTCCGACAGAAGTTAATGCCAACTCTAAATAGAGGAGAAAATATAAACCGAACCATTTATAAAAAAACGGACTTAATAAAGCAGCAATAGCCATTCCCCAAGACATAAAGGAACTAACTTCACCATACTTTCCTAAAGTTTTTTTAGTATTATTCTTTTCCCGTAAGTATTCATATAAATAACTATCTGACATTCCTGTTGTAAATAATCTTACAACCACTGCAAACATTTCTCCTGTAAAAACAATCCAATAACCGCCAAAACTAATCCATAACAATAAACGAGCAATATTAAATAAAAATCCCAATATTAATATATACTTCTTAGAAAAATGATCAGCAATGTATCCCGCAGGAACACCAAAAACAATATAAAAAATTGCAGATAAAGCTTGAAAGAAAATATAATCTTCGACAGTTAATCCATTCTCTATATAAAAGAAAATAGTAACGGGCAATAAATACGATTGCATCTCAAACAAAAATGCAAAATTCAACCATCTTAAAGGTTTTGTATTAACAGTCATACCTATTTACCCTCTTTCAATTTATTTTCAATTTTTTCCAACCACTTTTTTGCAAACATATCTTTTGTACTTGTTTCATAAAAATACTGCTTTGCTTTTTCGCCCATTTTTCTACAACTATCTGGATTATCAATACAATGCATTATTTTATCTTTTAAGATATCTACATATGGAAACGGAAAAATAAACCCACTATCATTATCTTTTATTATATACGTAGAACCAACCATATTAGAAATAATTGCCGGAACTCCATACATTGCTGCTTCGGTTACTACACACGGAGCCGGATCTTTTGAGGAAGGAACCATCAAAACATCTGCAACACGATAATAATCATTTAATACATCTCTAGAAACTTGCCCTACCCACTTTACATTGCTTAAATTAAAATATGTTTCTTTTAACAAATCTCCATATTCATTATCATTCCAACCAACAATATATAAAACTATCTTATCTTGATACTCTTTAGGCAATCTTCTAATAGCTTCCAATGTCAAATGAACAGCCTTTCGTTTGACAACATGTCCAACTTGTAAAAACACTATTTTATTATTTTCATTTTTGTCTTTCAATAAACTATGATATAAATCAGAGCTACCTTCTTCTAAGCTATCTTCTATTTCAGCACTATCAACACCATTATTTATGACTTCTACGTCTTTCTTAACATATTTATAAATAAATGATCTTGCTAATTCGCTAACCGTTACAATATCTGCATTATAATAAACCTTGAGTGCATCAACTGAATCCACCGTTTTTTTATGTTCAATCTCATCATCTGTAGGTTCATATTGTTTTGTAGTTTTTATTTTTTCTAAAGCTTCAAGCCGTTCAATAATCTCCTTTTTCTTATCATCATTTAAAAACTTGCCCATAACCGCATATTTTAATTCTGTCATTAATTCATGTATCCACCAAATTGCAGGAGTAACCTCAGAAGCTTTAGCATAATCAAAAATTCTACGTTCTCCATTAACAATAACTAAATCAAAATCACTAACAAATTCTTGATACAGTTTTGCATTTTTTCTATTAATTAATGCATTAACAACCGGAATATTTAATTCTTCAAATTCAGAACGTATATCTTCAATATATCCATACATAACGGCTACAGCATATCCGTTTTCTTTTAAAATCTTAGATAATCTTAAGGCCATCATCGGTGCACCAGATGCAGACATATCATTCAATACAAACAAAATTTTTGCTTTTGATTTTTCCTTATTCAATTCAGTATTAACGTATTCTCTTTGAGAATTCCACCAACTCTGCAACGAATAGATGTTATATAAATATACCAACAAACACCCTAGCATTGCACAAAATAATGATATTTTTAAATATTTTTTCATCTGCATAATTTAGAACCTTACTTCAAACCTTTTTCTTTCAATTTATTTTCAATTTTTTCCAACCACTTTTTTGCGAACATATCTTTTGTACTTGTTTCATAAAAATACTGCTTTGCTTTTTTGCCCATTTTTTTACAACTATCTGGATTATCAATACAATACATCATTCTTTCTTTAAGAGTAATAACATCAGGATATTCAAATACATAACCACTATCATTATCTTTTATTATATACGTAGAACCAACCTTATTAGAAATAATTGCCGGAACCCCGTACATTGCAGCTTCTGTTATCACACATGGAGATGGATCAGCTGATGATGGAACTGTTAAAACATCTGCAACACGATAATAATCATTCAACACATCTCTGGAAACCTGCCCTATCCATTTTATATTATCAAAATTTGCATATTTTTTCATCAAAGAGGAAGCATAGTCATCTTCTAAATTTCCGATAATATATAAAACCAATTTATCTTGGTATTCTTTAGGCATTCTCTTAATAGCCTCTAGCGTTAAATGTACAGCTTTTCTTGAAATAACCATGCCAACTTGCAAGAATACTATTTTATTATTTTCATTTTTATCTTTCAATAAACTATGATATAAATCAGACGAACCTTCTTTTAAACTGTCTTCTATTTCTGCATCATCAACACCGTTATTTATAACTTCCACTCCTTTTTTAACTGATTGATGTAAAAACATTTTTGAATATTCACTTACGGTTACAATATCAGCATTAGAAAACAATTCTATAAACTCAATATCTTCCAAATCTCTAAAAAATTGTTCACTTGGTCCCAATGCACTTAAACTTTTCTCAGATATTTTTCCCCCGCTTAAATATTTTTCTTTAATATAAGGCTTTACCCAAGTCAATAAATCATGTATCCACCAAATTGTTGGACGAACTTCAGAAGATTTTTGATAAGCTAAATAAAAATATCCACTATTAACAATGACCAAATCAAACTCTTTTGCAAAATCTTGAAAATATTTTTCATTTTTTTCTTCAACATACGCATTAATAACAGGAATGCCTAAGCTTTCAAAATTCGGACGTATATCATCAGATGATCCATACATTGCTCCCACAGCATATCCGTTTTCTCTCAAAACCTTAGACAATCTTAAAGCCATCATAGGAGCCCCTGTCGCTGACATATCATTTAATATGAACAATATCTTTGCTTTAGAATTTTCTTTTTCAAACTCGGTTTTAATATATTCTTTTTGAGAACTCCACCAATTATACTCTGCATTAAAAGTATATGATACTAAATACCAACCAATTATAATAACAAGAACAAAGAAAAAACTCATAAAATACTTATATTTAGTCATTTAAAATCTCCAAAACTACCAAAACTATAAAAAACATGTAATTTTATAACAAGAATTATATAGATATTATGCACAAAATATAACGAGATGCTTGTAATAGAAATACAAATGATTATTATATTATCTCAAGGAGAAAGATCATGATAAGAACTATAATTTACATTATATTATCAATAATAACAATTGGTGGAATAATAACCTATTTTCATTTGTACCGAGTTTCACAAAACAATAAAAAAGAGATGCAACAATATCTAAATAAGATTGAAAATAAAATATCGCTTGGAAAAGTTTTAGTCATATATTATTCTTTATCAGGAAACACTGAAAAAATAGCCAAAGAAATTGCTCAACAAACATCTGCTGATTTATTTAAGATTGAAACAATAAAAAAATATTCAACTCCATCAGTCTATGTTAAAAGCAAACAAGAATTATCTACAAAAGAATATCCATCTTTGCAAGAAAAACCTCTAGATTTAAGCCAATACGATACAATCTTTGTTGGAGGTCCTGTATGGTGGTATACCATGGCACCACCTTTATTTAGCTTCCTTAAACAGACAGATTTTCAAGGAAAAAATGTTGTGCCATTTTCCACGCAAGGTAGCAATTATGGTAAATTTTTTATAGATTTTGCAAATATTGTACAAAATGCTAATATAAAAACTGCTGAAAATTTTAACAATCTAAGCTCTGAATATGACGAAGCAGTTAAAAATAAAATAACCACATGGTTAAATAATCTGTCTAACTAAAAAAGGAGCCCAATGGCTCCTTTTTTTTACGAACGCAACGAAGAAAGAATATCAAATAATTTATTTTTCATATCTTCATCCAACGTTTCTGCTCTAGCGTATGCTCCCTGAGAAAACTCTTCTACTAGCGAAATTCCTTGATTGTTTTCATAATAACGAGCTGTAAATACATTATCCAATCTATCAAGAGCCCAAACAAATTTAGCTTCATCAGAAGATTTATTTTCAAATTCCTCAAATAACTCTCTAAAATCCGCTCTTTCCAACAAAGACACAACTTTATCCATAGCTTCGCATTCTATATTATGCTTTGTTGTTTCATCAATCTCTCCGGGAACAAAATCACCGCAAAATATTTCAGGAACATCATGTAACAAAGCCATTTTCAAGCATTTCAACAAATCAAGCTTTTTAGGAGCAAGCAATAACACCAACATTGCCAAACTAAAACAATGCTCAGCATCACTTTCTGAATCATTTACATTTCTGTAAATCCAGCCTTTTCTTTTAAGAGACTTCATATCTCCTAAAATTTTAACTAAATTCGTAACAGTTTCAGATTTCATAAAATAATTGTCCATACAAAATAAATATTTTAATGATTTTTCAACGAGCAAAAACTAACAAACTTTTCAGACAAAGTCAAGTTTAATTACATATAGTCTGACCAATAGAATTTTTGCGACAAGTTGTTCTTTTTCCCTTACTATCAACATACGTTGTATGTCCCAAAGAGTTTGTAGTTGCTCTTGTTATATTCCCTTCATTATCACGATATGTCATATTACCTAAAACATCCTTAGTTCCAACAACTCTTCGTCCATCATCATATTTATATTCAACCTGCCCTAAAGAATTTTTTGATTCTTTGACACGTTTACCTTCATTATCGCGATAAACAACATCTCCCAATGCATTTTTTGTTCCAATAACTCGATATCCGTCATCACCATTACAAACAGTTTGTCCTATTGAATTTTCTGAACAAATCATTCTTGCTTCAGTATTAAAACAAAATAAAATCCCAATAAAAAAAATAAATTTTCTCATCTACAACTCCTTGTTATGTGGTTAATAATAACTATTTATAATCTAAATTAACTTCTATTTGCAAGGAAATAACCATGAATTTTTGGAAAATAATAATTATCATCGTATTAATACTAGCAATTGGCTCTGTTTTAGTCTATTAATAATAAAATATATTTTTTTATAATTTTATACTTGACAATATAAAAAAAATATATTATTTACACTAGCAGTTATTAAATATCGCGGGGTAGAGCAGTCTGGTAGCTCGTTAGGCTCATAACCTAAAGGTCGTCGGTTCAAATCCTTCCCCCGCAACCAATAAAACAAAAACACCCTTAGGGGTGTTTTTTTGTTTTATATGTGTTGCAAGGAGTTGAACCGACGAAAAAGTCGGTTCAGTAGAAGCGAAAGCCAGACGGAAGTATGGCGGTCAGCAGGAAGCTGATGAGCGCACTCTAACGAGCTATAGCGAGGAACAATCCTTCCCCCGCAACCAATAAAACAAAAACACCCTTAGGGGTGTTTTTTTGTTTTATATGTGTTGCAAGGAGTTGAGCCGACGAAAAAGTCGGTTCAGTAGAAGCGAAAGCCAGACGGAAGTATGGCGGTCAGCAGGAAGCTGATGAGCGCACTCTAACAAGCTATAGCGAGGAACAATCCTTCCCCCATAAAAAACCATCTTCAGCGGCGAATGATGTTATATACTGGGAGCGACATATTTTACCTCGTTTAGGTTCAAAGACTGTCAGTTCCGTTACTCGTGGTGATATTACTTCCGTACATAATTCTATCTCGCAAGAGGTAAATTCCAAGGGGCAATTGAAGACGACAGCGGCCAGTTGGTTTCCTGTTGGTTGGGATAACGACCTCGAAGGCGTTTCGACCGAAAGTTTAGAAACAGAAGTTACAATTGCTCGCGCAGATCTTGATGATAAAATTGCCAATCAGGCTCTATCGGATTGCCCTTGGGTAATCAAACCAGCCAATGGTTTGCCTTGCTTTATTTGAACGGAATGGACAGGCTGATTAAAGAACGTCTGCATATGTCATGTTATGTGCGCTATACGGATCCATATCAGCAACCGCTTGGCTTCCTTAAAACACGAGAAACGTCGTACAAAAAATGTTGCAGAACAATAAATTGTATGATATACTGGGTGTATAGACTAGATTAGGAGGTTAATATGGACTTTACGTTTTTGAAGGAAAATCAGATATGGGGCGATGATGCCTTGGATGTCATGAAGAAGTACGGAACAGCTGTTGCTCCGACTGATTTGACAGCCATATTGGGTGGCGTTATGAATAGTGCTGGTGGCATTAAGACTTCTGAAGGAGAAACAACTTGTGCCTCTTGGTCCGCGTCTTCGAATGTGCATAAAGGCGTGCGTTGCGTCCACTATAAGGGCGATAAGAACTGGAATAACACGAGTAAGCGTAGGATCTCGGCGCGCCCCGCTTTGCCTCCATCGGAGGCATCTAAAATCAGCCCGAGCGAAGCGAGGACTATCGCTGGAATCCGCGTAGCGGAATATGGGGAATACCCGCAAACGGTCGCCGATGAACGCACCAGCGAGAAATTAGAAAGATTACATGATTCAAGATCTCTCCGTCCGACCGGAAAAAATTACACATTTGATTCAGTTGGTTTAACCGATTTTGATACGCCTTTTAAGGCCACTTCCTTTTCCGAATATGAAATGGATGGCAAAAGGTATATCCGTGTCCTGGGACGTCCATACGACGGCGATAGCAAGCTATCTACTGGGGAACAAGTAGAGGAAGGGAAACCATACTGGGTTGAGGTTCAGCCGATAGAATGGCTGATGGATAGAAGCGGCACAATGGTCGCCAAAAAATGCTTATTCGCCGGTATTCAATTTGATACAAAAGACTCATATGATGGCGACTTTTCCAAAACGTCCATGAAGCACTATTTGGACACTTATTTTGCCAAAGAAATGGAGCCGACTGGACGTGTAGCCGCAAGAACGGTATCAAGAGACTATGAAGAAGAAAGGACAAGAACAATCCTATCAACAATCAGACAGTTCAGAAAATCAAGATAAGCGAAACGAAAATCCATCAGAAGGCTCGGATGGATCCAAACAGCAAAAGGATCAATCCCAAGGTGGGGATTCAAATTCTGATGAGAATTCGTCATCAGAACAAAACAGTTCTTCCGGTCAGGGAGACGAAAATCAATCTGATTTGAATTCCGAACAATCAAGTGATAATCAACAAGGATCTTCTAAACCCCAAAAGGGTGGTCAACGTTCGCAATCCGGTTCTTCCGCTCAATCAGAAGATACTGATTGGGATGACAGCGATATTGATTGGGATAATGAAGATGAACAAGTAGGCCACGATACACATGATATTTGGAAAGATGCGGTTGAACAGGCAGAACGTGAAGAACAACGAAAACAGGAAGAATCCAAAAAGAAAATTATAAAGAAACACTACAAGTCGGTGGCAAATTGACGGCAAACAATTTTGTTGAATGGTTTTTAGCAAATAAAGTAAATGAAGTGGAAATACCTTATGTAAAACAGAACCAAAAAAACAAATTGAGACAGTTGGCACAACAAAATAATCGCGAATTTAAAAAGCTTCTGCATGATAAAGCTTAATTTCCGCATGATGTAGGGCATATACAAGCCGTTTTACTTCTGCTAGAGTTTTAATCTGAATAATACTTTAAACTTTAATTAGGAGGAAAAAATGGACATTTGGGATGAAATAAAAAAGTTGCAGGGCTATCAATCCGGCAACGGCGGAGTGGATAGCTATGGTGTTGACCACAGTGGTTTTAGTTTGCGTGATGAGTTAGAATATCAAAGCGCACGACTGGCAAGAGAAAATCAACTGGCGGAGAACTTCAGTAAACAAGGAATAGCCGAAGAAAACTATCCACAGTTTGGTACCAACTTCTGGGGCGGCTCGCCGGAAAATAACTATGGCTTTGGCACTTCAAATATTAAGCAAAATATTGAAGATGTTACAAATCAGCTCAACAGTAGCGCAAACAACGGGCAAGAATTAATAAATCAGGATTACACAATCAACACCGAAAGCTTAGTCGGTCAACCGAGCAGTTATTTTCAGAATAACAACACGAACAATACAGCTAATACGATAGGACAATCAAATAGTAATACTATGGGAAATAACAACTCTATTTTTCAAAGTTTTAACACCCTCAATCCGGCTTCTATTGGCTACAATATAGGGCAGAAACTTGGTGAATTAGCTGCAGACACAAAGATAGCATATGATTATTGGCAAAAGATGAATCAAACAGGAAATCAACTTGTAAAAACGTTCGGTTCTGGGCAAGGGGCTGATATAGATAATTATTACCACCCGTTGTTACAATGTGAATTAGCAAAAATAAGTCCGCAAAGTCGAGATAATGGTATTGTTTTGGGGTATGCCAAAGAGTATTTGATGGATTATCCTAAAAAAAGGTTCTTAAAACACCAAAGCCATAGCGAAATCATGAAAGATAGTAGAAAAGACTTGCAAAATAATCTTTATGGTAGTAACTTAGGATATAATAATCCAAACTGGAGTTGCGAGGATTTGTTGGATGACCGAAGAACACCGAATATGCGCAAATTAGGCATAAGGTAATTATCAAGTGATATAGAGGGTATTAATATTATTTAACGCCCTCTATATATTGCGCGGAATGTATTAAAATGAATAAAAATGTATTAAAATCAATTTGGTATGTATTTTATAGATGTATATTGTGTCTCATTATGGTGGCGCTTGTTGTTGTTCTTTTTATACAAATATTCTATCTTTATGAAGAAAAGAAATTTATAGACAACTGCGTTAAAGAAGGAGATACACAAGAGCATTGTCAAAGTATTTGGTCTGAGATAGATGTCTTAAATTAAGGTAGAAGAAGATTGTGATGAGCTTATTCAAAGATATATCAACCGACGTTATTAAACTACTGTGTTGGATTGGGTTCTTTATTGCATTATTCTTTCTTGCAACTGCAGTTTTTTATTATTGGAATTTCTATACAAATTTAGAACAAAATACAAAATTGGTTCAAGAATGTATAGATGAAGGTAATAGTGAAGAAGTTTGTAATGGTAGAGTATATTAAATTGCAAGGATTTATTAAATGATAGAAGAACGCCGAATATGTGTAAAGCAAATATTAGATTAAGATAATCGGAGGTATTTATAAATCTATCTGCTATTTTATTGTAATTGTTCTGATTTTAGGTATAAGCTTCTTTTTCTTATATCCGCATTATCAGGAATATGTATATATGGAAGACTGTCAACAAAACGGGCATCACAAAGATTGGTGCGAAAAGACTTGGCTTGAGTTATTGGAGCTGGATTAATCTATATATAAGGCTCGTCAGAAATGGCTAGCTTTTCCTAAAATGTTAAAAAAGAGAGGAACCTAAATGCCCAAATTCGGAAATAAGTTGATTGATGTCGCAAAATTTTGGATATACTGGATCATAATCGTTACAGTAACGATAGGGTTATTTTTTGCTTTGATGGAAAATGCTCACTTTGAAGGTCAAGATTTGGAATTTTATTTAAAAAACAAAGAAACCTTAAGATATAACTTTCGAATATTTGCCATTATATCGTTTGTATTAACCTATATCTTGGCTAATCCGTTGATAAATCGATTTTACAAAAAAAAAACCTTAAGTTTTGGAAAACGGCTTTTGTGGCAGACATTGACTTATTTCTCGATATTGATAGTTATAATAGTGCTTTTTAGTTTATAAAATAGTTCATTTTTTGTTAGCTACTCGCAACCCCTAAAACAAAAACACCCCTAAGGGTGTTTTTTTGTTTTATATGTTTTGTACGACCTAAATAAAATTTACATCTTAGATAACATTTGAGTTATTCCCAATTCATCACGATACAAGAATACAGCAAATATAATCACTCCCAGAAGCAAAAAAGCTATTATTGAACTGGAAAACTTTGAAACTGAAGGAAATACAACAGGTACTTTGCATTCACGTATAAAATTTGAATAAATTCGGCAAACCGTTAAAATATAAATAGGTCTGAATATTACTTGAATAAAAAATAAAGCAATCAACATCGGAATACCTACATACACATAGAAAGTATACATATCGTTATTGCTAGACATTTTTGAAAGAATATAAGGTGCCAAAAAAATTCCGCCAACATATGATGCTATTCCAAAAAACCAACAAATAAAAGAATAAGCTATTCTTAATTGACATATAACTTTAAAACGCACTCTTAAGAAAGCCAATGAATCCTTACAACAATCAGCAACACTGCGTCCGATAATTAATGATGGAATAACTCCTAACGAAGCGATTTTCCAAGCTTGATAAGTAGCTTCATTAATTAATTTTGTTGATCTGGGAGTTCTATCATTCTTTTTTGGAAGACGTTCTAAAATTCTCATAACAGTCCACCATCCGTCAACCCAACTAAAAATCCAAATAGGCCATGAACGAGATAAGACTATACGTAAACATTTTGCTACAGTTGATTCTCCGTCGTTTTCATGCAAAAAATGAGCAGTTCCCATACACGCTGTTAATATTCCTAAAGGATACGCTGTTAATCCAACACAGAAGAAAGACCACAATAAAAAAACAAGATCAATGACAGAGCCATCATCTTTTTCTTTATATTCATCCCAAATTTCTTCTGGAATCCAATTTAGTATATTAACCCACAAATAATATCCTAACCCAATACAAACAAGCTGTAGTATTGCAAATACAATAATCTCTTTTTCTTTAAAAATTAATTTAACAGAATCTGCAATACATTTACGGAAATACACTATAGATTCTGATTTAGTCGGTTTATCATTTTTTTTATATACATCATAAGCTTTAAGTTTCAAATCTTCAAAATTACTTTTTATACTACTCATAATCACCCTCTATATTTTCACTATTTTATCGAGTATTGTTTGTAATTTAGCACATAACTACCAAACTAAAAAATATTCAAAATCCATATACCTATATAAACCATTTTACTACAATATAATAAATATTGTTTACAATTTTCTTAATAAAAATGCCTCGATAAATTATCGAGGCATTTTTATACAAAGATTAAGAAACAAACTTCCTTCTATATTCTTCAAATGCTGACCAATTCTTAATCGGACCAGCCAAATTATCCAAATACGCTGAAATTTTTTCTTCATCACCTTCTTCAAACAACAGATCTTCTGCATCATAAGAAAGATAGTGATGCATTTGCACATACTTCACAACCTTAGCTTTGTCTTGAGTATCAATCAAAGTTCTGTGTGTTGCTTCCCACAAGCCATACTTTTCAATATAGCTGAGAAATTGATTGAACGAAGACAAACGTACCATAATCTGTTGAGCTCGAACAGGAAACTCTACACGATTGATAATTTCATAATAAAGTTTCTCATTTTCCGGCTTAAACAATTCTTTAAGCAGTTCTTCAGGCAATCCGTGATTGTGCAAATGAACAGCCAAAGCATCAACGTCTTTCATATCCCAAAGCATTTGTAATGCTTCACCACAAAAACCATGACGACGTACATACTCTAAACGCATGTAGTGGTTTGCATTTTTAAGGAAAACAACCTGAGCTGAAGGCATAAAACCATGCTTTTGGATAAAGGTTGAGATTTCTGAATAATTTTGCCTTTCAGCAATCTTAATCTGAAAATATTCACACAAAATCGGCGGATGCTGCCAACCACTTGTCCCACAGTAACTTTGAAATTCGTTGAATTTCTTGATAGCATACACAATTTCATCATAGTGTCCACGATCAGCGATTTCTTTCTGCAGTTCAACGGAAATACTGTGATACCGACAACAATATCGATAACCGTTGATTTCAAGAACAGAATAATCTTCGCGCCACATTTTTGACAGCTCGTCCATAATAAATTGGTGACGAACAATGTCGTCTAATCTCTGTATATTCATAATGTATTGGAATTAATAAGTAAGTAAATAATTAAAACTCACAGCAACATACTAAAAACAATGATAAAAAAAGTCAAGAAAAAACAACAAAAAAATTACCCCCTACAATCAAATTGTAAGGGGTAACTTTTAATTCATGTCTTAAATTAGAGTAAACACTTATTTTCTAAGCTATTGTAGTAACCTTATGTAAATTGATTGTGCAATTTTCATAACCCACAATCATATCATAACAATAAGATATTTTTACAATATCTCCTACTCTAGACAATAGAATAGAGGTCTCTAAAAAATACACCGGATTGACTTCAGGTTTCGCTATCATTTTGTATGCTAGCTTAAAAAATTCCCTACTTTCTGTATCTTGCACTAACACCACAACCCAATCACCACATTGAATAGGTTGAGCAGCAATCACTCCTACTAATTTTTTAACATCTTCGCTCATAACAATGTATAATAGTTTGACAATAATTTTTAACACTTCTTTATATATACACTATTTTACACGCAGTGTCAACTGTTTTTGTCAATTATTTTTATTTGTCAACATCTAAGCAATCTAAAACAATCTCTAAAAATGTCTTCTGTATTATAACGCTTTATTTCCCAACAAAACTCTTTCTAATTCTTGCAAATTACGATTTTTAATTCTTATAAGTTTGCGTTGATTAGCCATAACAATACAAAAATCTGAATTACATCTATCAAACAAATAGCGTTCTACACACTTTGAAGAACCATTTATACAAGATATGTTAATTGATGAATATAGATAAGGAATATGCTTATATATTTTTGCCAATTTATGCTTTGCCAAAATATTATTTATTTCCCTTTGTATGCTTCTAGAAGAAGGATCATCATATCCGGCCCAAAAAATTGTTTTCTCACCTTGAGCCAATACCCTATCATACTTGTCACCAGAAATTGTATTTTCATACACACTATCAGATATTTTCCCGGTATAGTTTACATAAGCATAATAAGAACCACCTACCACACATAAAACCACAAGTAAAAATCTAAACATTATATCACCTCCGACAGTAAAGAGTAGTATAACACATTTTATAAAAAAAGTCAATTTTTACATTTTTAAAATTTTGTGCATAAATCTAGTTCCTAATATAGAAAATATTAGGAACTACATACATCATTTAACAAAATCACTTCGTATTTTTGAAAAGACATTTATATCAACGAATTTCTGCAAAGCAACAGAATATTTACCATGACGTTGACAACCTTCAAACTGATATCCCGAATTTATTGCCACCATACGAGATTTTATATTCTCAACATCATTACGAATAATTATACGTTCTGCCCCCAAATCAAAGAGTTCTTTTTCAATTAAACGAACAGCCTCTTGCATATAGCCTTTACCACATGCATCCTCACATAACCAGTAACCGATCTCAAAAATTCCATCAATATCTTTAGAAATTTTAATAACCCCTAAACCACCAATAAATTTTCCGGTTTCTGTTTCATAAATAGAATATTCAAAACGTTTACCTATTTCCCAATCCTTATCAGCTAAATAAGCAAAAACGAAATCATCTTCTGCTGATTTTGTAACTGTTGGCAATGCCCAATCAAGCCACGGTAGAATATGTTCTCGATTGTTATCTATAGCTGAAAACATTTGTTCTGCAAACACAAAACTAACAGTAGGTTTTTGCAAAATTATACGCAATCCCTCTATCTTTTCTCTTGGTTTTAAATTCATAATAATTTCTCCCTAAATTAAAATTAATAATTAAATAACATTATCAAAATAGCAATATATGTTAAAAAAATCAAGAATTTTTATTGAAATAGACTATCCTCTATTATTTCATGAATTTCAGTATTATCAATCTCTTCGTTTATGATATAATTTGTTCCATACAAATAAACGGGCACATTTAACATCGTATGATTATTTGTTAGATATTTACAACTATCCAACAAACCTCCTGTTTCATGATCTGCAGTTACAATAACAAGAACATTTTTATTTTCGGCAAATTTAACCATTTTCTCAATAGATTTATCAAAATCAACCAATTGTTTAGCCATTTCATCAAAATCATTCAAATGAGATGCCTTATCGATTTTTGCTGCTTCAATCATTACAAAATAATCATTTTTTATATTATCTAAATCAATTATTAACCGATCAACTTCTTTTTCTAAAGATTTTACATTTAACCTAAGATGCATTTTATTCTGAGCAATTTTTCTACCCTTATCAATTGCCTCATGATCATCTCTGTCATCTGCATGAACATAGAATGCTGATGGAGTAGCTCCGTATTCATTATCAGTTGAAATAATAAAAACATTTTTATTATTATTTATTGCTTTTTCAGCAATAGTTTCACATTTATTTTTTTGTGCATCAATACCCAAAAAACGATTTTTTGTTTTAATACCACAAGCATATGCCGTAGCTGCCGCAGCGGAATCAGTTATAATATCATCTGCAGATTCCGTAATAACTGAAGAATTTGCCGTATGTTTTGCTAAAAATAAATCATTATCTTTTGCCACACAACTGATATGATTATAACCCATACCATCACCAATCATTAAAATCACACTTTTAGCATGAGCTACATTAGAAAAAAGAAAAAATAATAAAAAAACTTTCTTTAACATTTCAGTTCTCAATCAAACAAATAAATTTAACATATCGCTCTTTGTAATCATCATAAAACTTCAAAGCAACATCCCTCATTATTTTATTTTCATATAATTTTAAGAAATCTTCATTAGGCACAGAAGTCAACATTTCATTATCTGGATTATATTGTATATTCAAACCGATTAAAGGAGCCTGAATTTCTGTGGCATTCATTTCTGCAAAATTATCTTTAGATATCTTAAAATTTACGCCATTTAATTTATTCTCATGTTTTATATACAATGCAGCAGTAATTATCCGAATATAATTCTGCAACAACAGAGCTGAAAAAACCTCTAATTCACCTTTAACTTCTTCCGCCATTTTGCCTCCTATTTAGGTCTATTATTTTTAATCATTATCATCATATCTGCAAACTGCTTTGAATTACATATATCCTCTATACCATGACTCATTTTAATCCGCCAATTAGGATATTCCACAACCGTTCCGGGAGCATTATCTAATACAATTTGTTTATAAATATCATTTAATCTTACTAAGAACAAAGCACTATTTGTTTTTGCCCCATATTCATTTATCAACATATTAATATTTTGGGGAATAATATTTCCTTTTTCTACACTATTTTCCATATCTGTTTTATCAGAGCTTAATAACATTTTTTGTTTTTCAAATGCAGATATCATATTTAATCTATCCAATCTGCGACCATTTAAATTGTTGATATACTGTTCATCATTAACATATAAATTACATTGTTTAAAAACTTTTATATCCTCATTACTCCAAAATCCACATGCTGTGGCTTGATCATGAGTTGAAGATTGAGCCAAAGACATATACATATATTTATCAGGCTCAATAAACGAACCATCTTTTTCTTTTTGTCGGCAAAAAACTTTATACGAAAGCAAATTATGTTCAGCCATATATTCCCTAAATCCTTCCGGAACAGTACCCAAATCTTCACCAATAATAACACATTTATATCTATTACTCTCTAGTGTTAAAATAGCAACCAAATCTTTTATTTCATAATAAACATAGGCTCCTTGTACAACCGGATTATCTTCAGTAAAAAAGCCCCAAAACAATCGCCTTAATCCCATAGCATGATCAATTCTCAGTGCTCCGGAATATTGCATATTTTCTCTAACTAATTTTATAAAAGGTGCATAATATTGATTTTTTAACTCATGTGGATGATATGGAGTAAATCCCCAACTTTGCCCTTTCGGACGCATTGGATCTGCAGGTGCCCCTACTCCAGCTTCTAAAACATATGCATCCGGATTTTCCCAAACTTCAGCTCCATTAGAAGCCGCTCCTATTGGCATATCCGAATACAGTCCTATTTTCATATTTAATGATTTTGCTAAATTTTGAACTTCTTTTATTTGTAGATCCGAAAGCCAATGGCAATATTTATAAAAACAAATTCTTTCTTTATTATGCAATACAAAATTTTTCACACTTTCTGAATTTATTTTATCATAATCGTTTTTCCAATAACGCCAAAAACTCTCAGGTGCATTTTCTTCCAATAGAACTTCAAAAACGGCTAAATTATCAAGTTCATCACCTTTTTCTTGGCAATATTTTTCAAATTCACTTTTTCTATAATCATTACATGAATTAAAGTGGTTAAACATCTTTTCAAGAATTTGTAATTTTAATTTTAAAACTCGTACATATTCAACTTTTTCAACCAAATTTAAAGATTTAATTTCAGCCGATACTTCTGCACTATTTACAAAATTTTGTACTTCATCAGACTCTATATAATCGACTTCCTTTCGTAAATCTAAATAAATATAATTTACAAACATTCTACTTAATGTTCTGTAAGGAGAAACATCACTTTGCATAAAAACATTTATTTTATCATTATAATCAATATTTTTATCCAAATATGTACTATTTTGCGTAAAATGACTCATAACCCCTAAAGGATTTATACCTACTACATCACCACCATGTTTTGCTGTCAACTTTACAATTTCAGCTAAATCGGAAAAATCTCCAATCCCCATACTATTTTGAGAATGTAATGCATATAACATAACGGCAACACCATACAGATGTTCATTATTTTCTATAAATTGAGGAGAATATGCATTTTTAGGAGCATAAATGATTAATGATTTAATCTCCTCATCTCCATCTAAGAGAACTAAATTATAATATCCGAATTTTAATTTTTCTAAATATATACAATCAAATCCTTTTACATCATTTTGCCAAACAACATTAAGACCTTCGTCAATTAGTTTACACTTAAAAAATCCGTTTTTTTTCACACAAAAAGAAATGTTTTCATTTTCAAAAAAAGACATAACTTTGGGTAAAATCGGCACCTCTTTTATCTTTATTAAGCTTTGTTCAATTTGCTCATTATTATCTACCCCAAAACCCATCGCATTTAAGAAAAATCTGCGAACTTCATCACTCGTATAATGAACTTCTCCTACTTTATCAATATAAGACGAAGAAATACCAGCTAATTCAGCCAATTCCAGCAATTTATTCATAAACATCTCCTTATCAACTTTGGCTACTTTAACAAGAAATTTCGTACTTTACAATACTTATTTGTTATGCTATATGTTAAATACACAAAAACTGGGGGAATACACATGAAATTAAACAAAGAAATGACAGATTATATGTCTAGCCAACGTTGGTGTAATTTCAAAGAAGAATTACGCCAAAATAAAGTATCTGATTTTAATTATACAAGCATACCTTTTGACAAAGGAGAAAAACTTTTAGTAATAGGCAAGATTACTCTCTCTCTCTCTCTAGAAAACCCTGAAACTCGCTATTTCATTATGCCTTTAGCTAAAGAAAATAATGCATCACAAAGTGAGAATACAATCACATTGAATGGAACAACTTATTCAGATGCGGTTAAAAAAGATGATTTTTGGAAAAGTTTCACAAAGTTATTAAATGATAATAACCAGTCAATTACTTTTCCAAATGGCTGGAAAATGCAATACAATAATTTATCAACTTCAAACATATTAATTTCAGAACAAGACGCTTCATCTCGTCCATTAGGTGTCGAACAAAGCAATACAACGCTAGCCATTGGAGATGATACTATCGCTTTCAAATTAGAGCGTATGATAAGTTTCTCTCAAGATATAAATCCTGAATTTGAGATGAATGAAAAACTTATGAAAGAAGAATGCACGGTTATGCCTCAAACATATGCTTACTTAACATTGCATGATAATAACGGTGCACAAGCTTCTGCCGGAATATTTCAGGAATTTGTTAAAAATAGAGGTGATTTATGGAACTATTCTCTTGAATATCTTAAAGATAAATTACATAAAGGCTATTTAACACAGACAGATATATTACCATCCGATAATCCGGAATTTATGGATTTGATAAAAAATCTTAGTTTAAAAACACAAGAAATGGGAAATTGTTTATCTCGTCCAGACAATAATGAAGCATTCACTCCTGAACCAGTTGATGCAAACTTTATTCACTCTTACGAAAAACAAATGACTGTATTACTATATCAGACCCATAGAAACATCGTAAATAACGTTGATAAATTACCGGAACCTACACAAAGTAAGGCCCATCAATTGCTAGATAATTGGAACGATTTAACAAATAATTATATCGCAACACAATTAAATAACATATCTCAATCTCCAAACAAAGGATATGTTAGTCGAGTTCATGGAGATTTTCATTTAGGACAAGTAATGGTTACAAATGATAATGATCTTAAATTTATTGACTTTGCCGGAGAACCTGATTTACCAATCGAAAAACGTCGTCAAAAGCACATATATGTTCGTGATATTGCCGGAATGTATCGCTCTATCAAAGGATATCTAGGGGCTGTTGCTGTTGAAGAATATGTCGCTACCGCACCAGATGAACAAACTGCTCAAGCAATGAGAAAATACGCATCAAAAGCTATTAAACCAATCATCAATGCTTCAGCACAAACATTCTTAGGACAACATAACTTAAAAGAACCATGGTTAAGTTTAGAGGTTCTCAGAAAAAATTTATACGAAGTAAATTATGAAGTAAATAATCGACCTCAAATGGCCTATGTTGCTATCAACGGACTATCTGATTTATTACAAAAAACGTCAAAATCCAAAACAAATAGTAACAATATTTCTCGATAAGAACTATATCTAAAAAGCCTCCTCTATTTTAAGAGGAGGCTTTTTGTTATTTTAATTTATAGACTTCATCAAAACCAATAATTTTGTAAAATTTTTCTTGTCCCCATTTATCCCATCTAAAATCTATATATTCTTCATTTTTATCTACTACAATTCCACAATCCATAAATGCGGATCTACACCATTTAATTCCATTTGTAGAGCATAAATTATCCTTCCAATCAGGATGAATAAAATATATACATTTATTATTTTTGTTACATCTATAACTATATACTTCAATAATATCTTTTTTCAAAAATAATGAAAAAATTCCTTCTTTTAATTTTTCCAATATACTACAAAAATTATTTTCTGTAGGTTTAATATATTTTACAATTTCATTCATCACTACTTGTTTATCTTTATCCTTATCATCATAAAAAACATTCTTACGATCACTCACTGCAACCAAGTTTTTCTCCAACGCCATAAATTTACCATTATTTAATAAACATTTAATCCAAAAAAGATAATCAAATACAGAACTAAAATCCTCATTATATTTTATGTTATGTTCATCAACAAAACTTTTACGAAAAGTTGCCCCTGAATATATAATAATATTTTCTATTAATAGCTCTACAGGATTAGTTGAAAACACCAACCTTTTACCAGAAGTACCATTATCATTTAAATAAACAGCTTCACTCCATGTAACATCAACATCTTGATTATTTTCCAAAAATTGGAATGTATCAGCAAGAAGTGTTGGATATAATAAATCTCTAGCATCCAGAATTGTAATATATTTTCCACGAGCAATATCCAAAGCTTTGTTCCTTGAATAACCAATTCCTTTTTTCTCTTTATTTCTTAAATAGACAACATGTTCATATTTTTTATATTTTTCCATAACACTTTCAGTATTATCAGATGAAGCATCATCAACAACAATTAATTCAAAAGATGAAAAAGTTTGGCTCAGTACAGAAGAAATTGCTCTAGATAAAATTTCCTCATTATTATCAGTATTTAAAATAATTGAAAAAGAAGGATTTGTAACACTATCAGAAACATCTCTCGTTCTAATATTTATAACATAAATAATAGATATGCATATTATAACCACTAAAATCAAATACCTAATTTTTAACATAATATGCTCCTTAAAATAAACTACTAAATTTCAGTCATAAAATATCATTAAAAAATTAATATTTTATAAACTCAGAACATATACTTATTTAGTGTATTTTTTTTTGCTCCAAAATATATTTTTTTATAGCCTTGGTATTGCAACTTTTCAATACGTCAGGCATTTCATCAAATTCTCGCATTATACCCAAAATAGCACTCTGTTGTTCATTACTACACGCTATCAAAATAGGTTCTCTAAAATTAGGAATATTAATATGTAATTCGCTAGATATTCTTCTTTTTTTCATCTTATTATTTTTATTACTATCGACAACATTTCTTCTATTTCTTAAATTTTCCAATATATCTTCATCTCTACTACAATCTAACAAATTTACTTTATTT
>JAZNJJ010000028.1:0-198920 GCA_045577985.1 Alphaproteobacteria bacterium | reverse complement strand
AACATTCTAACATTTTGAGAAATTTGCGTAATTTGATCAATAGTTTTATTAATTCTATATTTAGTCATCGCTTTTGAGTAACCTGCAATACCACCCACAGATAATACACCGATAATAGCGAGTACTCCGAGCATTTCAATCATTGAACGACCTCCTTGAGTATTGGTCCTACACATTTTATTCATTATTATTCTCCTTTCCATTGTCCGAAAAAAAGGATCCCTTTTTTCGGACACAAAATCTTAAATTCAGAAAAAATTAACCTATTGATGTTACGTTATGAAAAGAACAAATTTTAATGAAAAAAATGTCCGAAAAAAGGGATCCCTTTTTTCGGACATTTTATAATTATTAACAAAAATAATCCCTCTTTTTTAAGAGGGACTAGAAATTATACTACTTTTATCTCATCAAATGAAAATCCTCGTAACAGTTCTGAAATATTCATCGGCTTTTTGCCCTGTCGTTGAATTTTTATTACATTAATACAACCATCAGCACATCCAATAAGCAATCTTTCTTTACCATCTTTTATTGTTCCGAGAGCAACATCTTCATCATCGGGATATGCAAATAACACCTTAAAACGTTCGCCATTATATTCAAAAAACATACCAGGATAAGGACTAAAAGCTCTGATTTTATTACATAGAAAGTCCTTCTTTTGAGAAAAATCTATTTTGCATTCCACCTTATCAATTTTAGGCGCATAACACGTTTCATCTTCTGTTTGAGTTTCCGGAACAATTGAATCAATATTTGTTAAAACTTCAGATATTAAATCCGCACCTAAATAAGCTAATTTATCATGCAGTTCTTCTCCATTTGTTTCCGAAGTAATATCAACTTCTCCCTTTAAAAGCATATCACCGGTATCCAAACCTTCAGCAACCTGCATAATTGTTACACCGCTTTTTTTATCACCAGCTTCAATTGCTCTCTGAATAGGGGCAGCACCTCTCCATCGAGGGAGTAGAGAAGCATGAATGTTCAAACAACCATAACGATAAGCTTCTAAAATAGGCAGAGGCAAAATCAAACCATATGCAGCAACAACTGCCACATCAGCATTTAAGTCTGCAAATTTTCTTTGCTCTTCTTCAGAGCGTAAAGTTTTAGGAGTTCTAACCTCAATACCATTATTTTCTGCTAAAATATGAATAGGGGTTTTGCTTAATTCTTTTCCTCTTCCAGCCATTTTTGGCTCACGAGTATATACACACACAACCTCATGTTCATCAATCAATTTTTGGAGCGCCGGTACTGCAAAGTCCGGCGTTCCCATAAACACAACTCTCATTAGTCGGTCAATCCCATACGATTGTAATTTATTTCAATTTTATAATTTCTTGCGAAGTCATGCAATAATGCATAAGACATTTCGCGGATAGTTTCAGCATATAATGCCTGAGTCAAAAATTGTTTTTCTTCTGTACTTAAAGATTGTGCATCATCATAAATATTGGTTGTTGTAGCCACAATATAGTCATCACCCAATTTTATGATTTGATTTTGTTCTTTAGGCAAAGAAAACAAAGTTTTCATTTCATTATAACCCAACGCATCAAAAGTTTCTCCGCGAGTAATCGGCATAGTTCTCATAACTTGTAATCCATAACGAGAAGCTACATCTTTTAATGAATCACCGGCTTCTAAATCATGCTCAATATTGTCAATAGTTTCTTGAGTAATAGAAGCTCGTTCATTTTCCTGCCAAATTTGTTTGATTTTTGCCGTAACTTCTTCACGAGGTTGTTGATGTATTTCATGAATTTTGTTTATTTTCAAAACAACGATTCCTGCATCACCTTCAATAGCCTGAGTTGTTTCACCTTCATTATATGAAAAAGCTGCATCACGAACATCTTGAGATTGTAAAATACTTTGAATATCCATGTTTCTGCTATCAGATGAGCCATCTTCTGCCAAAGATTTAACATCAATCAATGCAACATTATATTCTTTTGCAATATCTTCCAGATTTGTTCCGGCACCGAGTTTATCCTCAATATCTGAAATTAAATCATAACTACCTTCATAAGCCTTTTCTTGACGAATATCTGCAACAATTTGAGCTTTGGCTTCTGTTTGAGGCATTTTATATTCAGGTTTAATGTCTACAACTTTAACAACTCGCCAAGTATCATCAACTTTTTTCGCCTCAGATAATTGTCCTTTATTCAAAGAAAATACGATTTCAGCCAATTCATCTGAAAGATCATTTTGACCAACAAAGCCAAAATCTGTATCTTCAGCGGTCTGTCCGCTTTCAGTAGCAACAGACATAAAATCAGTGCCATTAACAACTTTATTTCTTGCTTCATTGGCTTTTTCTTCAGATTCGAAAATCATTTGTAAAACATGACGTTGTTCAGGTTGTTCAAACAAATCAATATGTTCTTTATAGTATTCGTTAATTTCTTCATCAGAAACCTCTATTCCTTTTTCAATATCATTCATAGAAAGATATAAAACAGAAATGTCTCTTTTTTCTGGTACCATAAATTCTTCACTCAAATCTTCATAATATTGATCAAGTTCTTCATTTGTAGGTTCTCTATCTATTTTTGCATTACTATTAGATACTTTAATGTATTTAAATGTACGTCTTTGTCCCAAAATTTTTTCCATTTGTTTTTGTAATATTGTTGGAACATTTGCGTAAGCAACTTGAGAATCTAACAAAATTTTGCGAGCCAAATTGCGTTTGATTTCTGTAATTAACTCTCTTTCACTTTGTCCGGAACGGTTTAAAAACCACTCGTAAGCTTCTTTATCAAATTTACCTTCACTTTGGAATTGCGGAGTTGAAAAAATAATATTACGGATAAGATCTTCTGTAAAATCAACGTTATGTTTTCTCATGGTATTTTCAATCAAGGCATTTTCAATATTAATTTGTGCCAAACCAACCACAATTTCTTTTTTCTTATCATCATTTTCTTCGTCAAACTCTTCGCCTGTAGCTGCTTTATATTTTGCAAATTCTTTTTGCAACATATAATTAAATTCGCTTTGGCTTAATTCAATATCATCAACCTTTATAACTGTTTTATTGTTGTTTGCGGTATTAATATAGCCCGAAACACCAAATAAAGACACAAAACTCAAAGCAGTAACAGATAATACAATTTTTGTGAATACACTGTTTTGCATTTTTGAAAACTTACTAATCATTATTATTATTCCTATAAAAAGTTATTTTTGCCTCATTATAAATAATTAAATAGTGAATGCAATTGCTAAATTAAATTATTCAACGCAATAAAATAGTGGCTAAATTGTTTTTTATAGTAGAAAAATATTTTTTAGTATGTTAAAAGAACACCAGTTTAAATAATTTATAAGGAAATCGATAATGGCTAGAAAGAAACTTATTGCCGGAAATTGGAAGATGAACTGTTTGTTAGAAGAAGGAACATCTTTGGCAAAAGGTATTGCTACAAAAGTAAAAGAGAATAAATTTAATTGCGAATTTTTAATTTGTCCTCCCTTTACCTTGATTGGCTTCGTAAAGAAATGTTTGCGTGGAACAAAAATTGCTTTAGGTTCACAAGATGTACATTTTGAAACAAAGGGTGCTCATACTGGTGATATCAGTCCTTTGATGTTAACTGATTTGGGCTGTCAATATGCTATTATTGGTCACTCAGAAAGAAGAGTTGATCATATGGAGTCTAACGAGTTAATATGTAAAAAGGCAGTAGCCGCTCATAATGCTGGGTTAAATACTGTAATTTGCATCGGAGAAACAGATCAAGAACGTGTTGAAGGAAAAACTATTAAAGTTTGCCAAGAAGAGATTTTTGGTTCAGTACCTGAAACAGCAACAGCCAAAAATACTGTTATAGCATATGAACCGATTTGGGCAATTGGTACTGGAAAAACTCCGACCGCTTCTGATGTTCAAGAAGTTCATGCCGCAATCAGAAAGGCATTAGCTAAAAAATTAGGAAAATCTACAGCCAATAAGATGCGTATATTGTATGGCGGTTCTGTAAAGCCAAGTAATGCTGCAGAATTATTATCTCTTCCTGATGTTGACGGTGCTTTAATCGGTGGCGCAAGTTTAAAGGTTGAAGATTTTATTGGTATAGCTCAAAACGCTTGTAAATAAGAAAGGATTAGAAATGGGTTCTGTATTGTTAGTTTTACAACTTATCGTAGCTATTTTTTTAGTAGCTGTAATTTTGTTACAACGCTCAAACGGTAGTGCTTTGAGTGGTTTAGGAGGAGACAATAGTGTAGGTGGTTTGTTGAGTGCTAGAGGAAAGGGTAATATCTTGACTAAAATTACGGCAATTTTAGCGACATTATTCTTCGCTTTAAGTATGGCAATATCCATTTACTTCAGCAGAGTTGAATATAAAAGCACATCAATTGTTGATAGTGCTCCTGCTTCTCAAACAGCACCTGCTGAAACACAGCCAGCTCCAAGTGAACCAGAAGTTCCTGTAGCGGAGTAAGAAAATTGAGAAATTCAATCGACATAAGGCACTTTTCCTTAAGTGCCTTTGTCGCTTTTTTATAGACTAATTTTTCATTGAATAAAGGTAATACTATGTCTGAAATTAATGTTAATCCAAAATCTAAATTTATATTTATCACAGGTGGAGTAGTTTCATCTTTAGGAAAGGGTTTAGCCTCTGCCTCATTAGCCTCTATTTTACAAGCACGTGGTTATAAAGTAAGACTACGCAAGTTGGATCCTTATTTAAATGTTGACCCGGGAACAATGAATCCTTGTCAACATGGCGAAGTATTTGTAACAGATGATGGAACAGAAGCTGATTTGGATTTAGGACATTATGAAAGATTTTCGGGCGTTCCTGCCAAGAAAACAGATAGTATTACAACCGGAAAAATTTATCAAAGAGTTATAGATAAAGAGCGTCATGGATATTATTTAGGCGCAACCATCCAAGTGATCCCTCATGTTACTAATGAAATTAAAGAGTTCATCTTATCTGATATTACTGATGAAGATTTCGTTTTATGTGAAATAGGGGGAACTGTTGGTGACATTGAGGGACAACCATATTTAGAAACCATTCGTCAGATAGCTTATGAACTAGGGCGTGATAGAACAATGTTTGTTCATGTAACATTATTACCATTTATTCCAACAGCAGGAGAGTTAAAAACAAAACCAACACAACACTCTGTTAAAAAAT
This sequence comes from Alphaproteobacteria bacterium, assembly GCA_045577985.1. Classification (GTDB taxonomy): domain Bacteria; phylum Pseudomonadota; class Alphaproteobacteria; order RF32; family CAG-239; genus RUG410. Next base: position 193,746 of record JAZNJJ010000028.1, on the reverse strand, counting down.
TACAGGAATATGGTATTCAGCCAGATATGCTTTTATGTCGCTCACAAATGCCAATACCTGAGAATGAAAAACGTAAATTAGCTCTTTTCTGTAATATAAAAGAAGAAAATGTTATAACAGCTATGGATGCAGCAAGCATTTATCAGGTTCCATTAGCATATTCTGCTGAAGGAATGGATAAACAAGTGTGCAAACATTTTAATTTACCATATGATGTACCAAGTGATTTAAGTAAGTGGCAAAATATTGTCAATATATTAAAATCTCCGGAAGGAGAGGTACGTATTGCCGTTGTAGGTAAATATATGATGTTGCTCGAAGCATATAAATCATTGCACGAAGCTATTATTCATGGCGGGCTTGCCAATAAATATAAAGTCAAAATTAAGTGGGTCGATTCTGAAGATTTGGAAAAACGTAATCCTTCTGAAATATTAAATGATGTAAGCGCTATTTTGGTTCCGGGAGGTTTTGGCGAGCGAGGAACTTTAGGAATGATAAACGCAGTTCAATATGCTCGTGAACACAACGTTCCATTCTTAGGAATTTGTTTTGGAATGCAAATGTCTGTTATTGAAACAATGAGAAATTTATGCGGTATAAAGAATGCCAATACAACGGAATTAGATGAAAATTGTGAACCTGTAGTCGGTTTGATGACTGAATGGGATAAAGATGGCGCCAAACAAATTCGTCATAAAGACGGTGATTTAGGTGGCACAATGCGTTTAGGTGCATATGAGTGTAAACTTAGTCCATCATCAAAAGTGGCGCAAATTTATGGTGCAGAAACAATTTTTGAACGCCATCGTCACAGATACGAAGTAAATATTAAATATAAAGATATGCTGACTAAATCAGGAATGAGTATTGTCGGAACATCTCCTGACGGTAAATTACCTGAAATAGTTGAAAGACCTGATCATCCTTGGTTTATTGGAGTGCAGTTCCATCCAGAATTAAAATCTCGTCCTTTTGAGCCACATCCATTATTTGTGTCTTTTATCAAGGCGGCTATTGACAATTCACGTTTAGTATAATCTAATTAACGAGCTTATGAAATTAGGAGATTATTTATGAAAATAGCCATAGTTGGTACCGGATATGTTGGATTGCCATCAGGAGTTGGTTTTGCCGAATTGGGTAATACAGTATGTTGCATTGATAAAGATGAAGATAAAATTCAAAAACTTCAAAATGGTGAATTAACTCTTTTTGAAGACGGACTTGAAGAATTATTCAAAAAAAATATAGCAGCTCAACGGCTTTCATTTACAACATCTATGCAAAGTGGAGTAGAAGGTGCTGATGTTGTTATTTTGGCTGTAGGCACACCTCCTCATCCAATAACTAAGGAGGCTGATTTAAGATATATAGAAGCAGCAGCATCTGAATTGGCTGAATATCTAACTGGTTATACTGTTGTAGCTACAAAATCAACAGTTCCGGTTGGAACCGGAGATAAAATTGAAAGCATTATCCAAAAAGTAAATCCTCAAGCAGATGTTGATGTAATTTCTTTGCCGGAATTTTTACGAGAAGGTTTTGCTATACATGATTTTTTCTCACCAGATAGAATTGTTGTTGGTACAGATTCGGAAAAGGCTCGTAAAGTTATGGCTGAATTGTACGCACCATTTAAAGATGCTAAGATTCTTTATGTTAGTCGCAAATCAAGTGAAACAATAAAGTACGCCTCTAATGCTTTCTTAGCTGTAAAGATTAATTATATTAATGAAATGGCAAATTTTTGTGAAGTATCCGGTGCAGATATTGACGAAGTTGCTCAAGGAATGGGGTTAGATAGTCGTATCGGTCACAAGTTTTTAAAGGCTGGTCCCGGTTTTGGTGGAAGTTGTTTTCCTAAAGATACTAATGCAATGTCATTTATGGCTCGCCAATATGGAATTACAATGCCTCTAATCGATATAACTATTGACGAAAATGAGAAACGTCATGCACAGATTGCACAAAGAATATTGAAATCAGCAGGAAAAGATAATGCTCAAGTTGCTGTTTTGGGATTAGCATTCAAAGACGGAACAGATGATTGTCGTACAAGTCCGGCAATTAAGATAGTGCAAGAAATGTTAAACAAAAACATTAAGATTATCGGCTATGATCCTAAAGCAATGTCATCGGCAAAAAAAATATTAAATGATTCGATAGAATACGCAGAAGATGCATATCAAGCAGTAAAAGGTGCTGACGTTGTTGCAATTTTAACAGAGTGGAAGGATTTTGTTAACTTAGATTGGCAAAAAATATCTACTTTAGTTAATAATAGAATAATAATTGATTGCCGTAATATACTTAATAAGAAGCAAATACATGATTTAGGTTTCGTATATCATTGTATTGGTCGCAAGAGTTAAAATAAAAAACTCTCTTCATATTGAAGAGAGTTTTTTAATGTTCTACTTTTTGATTAAGATCTTGCTCATGATTACAATGAATATGATACAGCTTACTATACAAAGAGCGCCTATGATTGCCATTACCCATGGCATTTGAGGCAACAAACTGTACAGTATACACAAGTTCAATGATTTCGCAATCAGTTGAAATGATAACGCTATAATAAACCATAAGTTTTGTTTGTTTCTATTTCTGTAAAATGCAGATAATAAAATACATGCACTAAAACCGACGACAAACATCATATTTTCAGTTTTTGGCAAATTTACACAAAACATATTTCCCAATGCGCAACATAGTCCTAAAATTAGACCGCAAACGGAAATATACGCTATCACACCGCCTCTCATTTTATACAGTCTGTAATATAAAATAGGTACTGTAATAACGGTGAAAATACCGGCTAAAATGCCAAAGAACGTAGTGCATTCAACGGTTGTTTCATATAATCCCATAAAAATTAATGAAAGAAAGCCGAGCACTGATAAAAGAAATAATACTAAACGCATAATGTATGTAAATTTAAGATTAATAATTTGAATAACATTAGAAATGTACTATTTTTGATATATTTTGTCAATAGTTGATTTTTTACTTGCTTTTTTTATTTTTGCTGTATATTTTACGGATACAAAAATTATAATTATAGTCAATTTTTTAGTAAGATTCTTCGAGTTAATCAATATATTATTCATTCAAAAAAATTGTGTTATGGAGAGTCAAATTATTTTAGATTCTTTGTCAAATGCATACAGCTTTGACGGAAGAAACCTAGTAAGTTTAGGTAAAGTAACAGAAATGCGTGAGTTATGGCAGGGCAAAATTTTTCAAATTGGTAAAGACATCTATGTTAAAAAACAAGATGATCAGCATAACGACTATTTTGAAAAATGGATGACAAATGCAGAATTTTACGAGTTCGGTTCTGGTGATGATTTTGTTAACCAACAGTTTTCAAAAGTTGGAGATTGTTTGCTGTTTGTTGAAAAGAACAAAGCCGGTTTCAAAAAACTACCTGATGGAATTTCAGATGTTTTCAATAGTCTGAAGATATCTGAAGAACTGAAAAGTCGTAAAAAGTTTGTGTTGTTCTCCGATGGAAGATACTATATTTGTTGTGAAGATAAAAACGGCGAACCGCAAATTCTTACTGACGATGTTCTCGCTAATAACGAGTGTGGAATGTCATTTGTTTGGGGATGCGACGGCTACGTTTTACGCAACAATAAGTTCGAGCAAATGCCATGGAGTTTAGTGTACGATCGGTCAGAAGAGTATCATTTGTTCTTGTTGAACAACTTTGTTTTCGCTGTTTTTGATAGTGCAGAAATTCGCCCTCTGGGATCTTTTGTTGTTATCAAGCGTACAGATGTTTCTGATATTTTGTTGACGGGAACAACGTACGGCAACGAATGTTTTCACCTAGGTGATGATTTTATTGACAAAGTTGTCTACTCTCCGTTTGATGATGACTGCCATATTAATAAAGATGGTAGCATTACGCACGAATATCTATTTAGATGCGATGGAGAAGAGTTTGACTGCTTTGATGTCTATAAGATTGTGAACGGACACTACACATGTGTTCATCATTCATAGAGAGAGTTCTCTGTTTTAAGTCAAAAATGATCTTCGTGAGAAGATCCTGATCTCATTTTATTGAGGTTCACACTATGTTTTGCCATTTTTGTTTATTTGTTTATTAAGGAAAAGGGCCTTCGTGAGAAGCCCCTTTTTCGTTTTTAAAGTTGACAAAAAATAAAATAAATGTTAAATCTTCAAACCATAAATGTAATTATTAATCTAAATTTATATTATTATGAATATTTACTGGAAAGCGTTTCGAGAGTTTTTGCTGGTGGTGTCCGGACTTACGTTTGGTCTGTTTATCGGACGATGTATTGAACAGCTCGGATTTGCACAAAATTATTGGTGGCTTTTAGCGTTATCTGCTATTTGCTTGTTGGTATTTTGCCTGTATGATTGGTTCTATAGCGTACTAACTTTAAAAGGCACTTGTTTGGATTTGGTCTACATCAAAAATGGAAGAATGCTCATCACCAATGAAGTCTGGTATAAAGATTTAGAATATCTATGGGGAATAAAAGTCGGTAGATATGTCGTCTTTCCTTGCTTTGTAACCGGATGTGAACTTGAGCAGATTCATGAAGAAGGTCATCTTAAAGGTGTGCCGATTGATGAATTGATTTTTGATTTGGATATCCATAAAGAATTTAACGATGGGCAAATTTTTAATTTTAATGCTACTGTGAATGTCTTAAGAAAATATGATAATATCACAGCTTGCTATTTAAGTGACATCGGTCGCTGGCCCATGTTTAAGCTTTAATAATAAAAAATCCTGAGTATTTCTCAGGATTTTTTATTTTAGCATCTTATATCATCAGCTTCCAAAACATCTCTTGCTTGTTGTAAGAACATAATCTCATCAGTAACGAAGTTATGAATATTTAACAATGTATCATTATCAATTCTTAAAATCATTGCAACTTTTCTGATAATAGCAATTTCTTCATCAGTAATCATACTATTAACTGAAGCGGCAAACCATAAACAGTGAATTAAATCAATTGCAATAGTTCTTGTGCTTATAGGCATTAAAGCTCTATATAGTTCTTCTTGATTTCGAGGAACGAAAATGCTTTTTAAAATATCGTCAGTTAAATTCATTCTCAAAATAAGTTTTTTTATAAATCCACGCTCAATATAATCGGGATTTCTATCTGACTTTGCTAAATACGTAAGTACACGAATATATGCGACTTTTTGTTCGGTTGTTAAATGAACTGCATTATATAAATTACGCATACTTTTCTCCTCTATCACTAAATAGTAAGAATAATCTTGTGAGTTGTCAATTATTTTTATAATAAAAATTATTTGTAAAAACAAAAATACCTAAATCTATAATAGATTTAGGTACGAACATAAGCATTTTAAAGCTTTTTAGCATTGTACTGTACAATAGAGGTTTTGTATAGTGTTGCCCATCTTTCATCAATATTATCTAGCATCTGATATATATCTGAAAAGAAAATGCGCGCACTTTTACAAAATATATGTAACAGTTCTTCATCTGGAGGAGTTGAATTTGCTATCATGCAAATTTTTCGAGCACTTGTATCATTACATGAATATCTTGTTATCTGATTGAACAAGATATTTCTCATTCTGTTTTCTGCAATATTTTCAATTAACACATTGAGTGTATCATTGAATAAAGGGTAACAAGACGAGTATTTTTGCAAAATGTCTTCAGCGTTTTGAGCGACTGTTTCATTTTTGCTTTTTAGTAAATCAACAAGAGCAAGCTCTTCTTCAAGCTCCATAACTTCAGTAAAAGAGCCTTCGCTGTTATCTGCTAATTTTCTATTAAACAGAGTAGCTTCAAGCTCTTGAAACTCATTTTGCTGAATGAGTGTTAAGATTTTATTTCCCATATACGAATAATTATTAAATAATTTTTTGATCGGCACACAAAGTATAACATCAAAAATACTTTGTCAAATACAAATTATAGTCCTCTAACTTTTTCTCTAACTCGCTGTCTGGAACGTAATTTTGTGTTTTGGCGGGTTTTATCTTCAATTTGGCGTTCTTTACGAGTATTACTACCCTCATTAAGAATTTTGCTTGCTTTAATAGTATCTACAGTTATTTCCATTCTTAAACCGTCAGTATTTTCTCTGCCAGATACATTTACCTTTTGATGATTTTTGCTGTTAAGTAAATGAATTTTTTCCATGTACTCTCTAATTTTGTCTTCTCTACTCATAACTTGTTCGCTCATTTTACCCACCTCCTTTAAAAGTTTCACGATTATAACACAATAACAGTTTTTATTCAATAAAAAAATAAACATTTAGATTCAGTTTTTATTAATAAAAGAGTGTTAAAGTTTTTTAAGGTTAATAAATAAAAGGAGAAAAGAAAATGGATGATATCACTTTATATGTTTTGCTAGGCGTTGCTGTAATATCATGGTGGTTATATAAAGGTGTTATTGAAAAAAGAAATAAAACTTTGGAATCAATGGCAGATATAGATGTTCAGCTTAAAAAACGTTATGATTTGATACCTAATATGTTAAATATGGCAGCCAAATTTATGGAACACGAAAAAACATTGCTTACAGAAATAACAGAACTGCGTTCGAGAGCTATGGAAAATAGTTTTGTTGGTGATCCTGCGCAAAAAATGGAAGCTGAAAACTTGTTAAACCAAAAATTGCATGATTTTCGCATTTCTTTGGAAAATTATCCTGATTTGAAATCAAACCAAACTATGATTACAGCTATGCAAAGTATGAATGAAGTTGAAGAACATATTGCTGCTGCTCGCCGTTTTTATAATGCTAATGTTAATGAACTTAAAAATGCTGTTGAAATTTTTCCTCAAAGTATATTCGCTAAAATGTTGGGAATTACTTGTGAAAAAACACCATTCTTTGAAATAGCTGAAGTTGAAAGACAAGCAATAAACAGTAAAGATTATTTCAAATGATAGATTTTGTAACAAAGCCGGATAATGAGCCAATAGATCCTTTTGAGGAATATTTTGCTAACCAAATTACTCCACTGGCTGATAATGATAATGATATAAAACGTAAATATCGTTCACAATTTTGGACTTATTTTTGGTCAGTATCCTTTTTATATTTAATTAATGTGATGATTGAGTTGTTTCGGCACTTAATGTCCGGACATAAGGTAAATTATGAACAGCAATTAATTATAGGTTTTGTATGTATTTTGATAATTTTTATTCCAATTATTAAATATTATTTACATAAAAAAACAGATATGTTTGATGTTTTTATCCGCTTTTACGGAGATTTTGAACACCTCAAAGATTGCCAAGTATATGATGCTCATTTGCCAATGGCTCCGAAACATAATATTTTACGTATTTATCACAATGCAATGGGGTATTCTCAGAATGTAAAAGTAGAAATCAGAGATACAGATTACGTGCAAGAAACAACCTATAAGAAGTTAAAGTGGCGTAGAGTCGTGGGGCAAGGAGTTCGTATAAATCTCACGATGCCGGAAGACTTTCCTGCTCAGATATTCTTATTTGATAAATCTAGTTCAAAACGTAATGTTGTTCCTGATGGATGTCAGAAATTTGACTTAAATATTCCGGCATCAAATTATTTTTCAATGTGTTCAACAGATGTAGCATATGCAAAAGAATTGTTATGTTCTGCATTTTTTGAAGGTTTGCTTGATTTACAGGATGTATTCAGAGCCAAAAAAATTCATGCTGAAATCCGTAATAACACAATTAAAATCTTCTTAGTTGATAGTGAACTGTATTTTGATACATATAAGTTTTGGAGCCGTCAGATAGATAAAGAACGTTTTCGCAGATTGCACAGACAGTTTGAACGAACACTGTCCTTTACTCAAACATTTATTAATATAATTAACATGATAGAGAGATAACAAATGATAAGGATCAGTGATTTAGTAAAAGGGGTTAAAAAATTTGGCAAGGATAATTTTGTGGCAGATATAACTCAAGAAGAGGAGTATATTAACCTGAAGGGAAAATTTGATGAATATTACAAATCAACCTTAGAGCCTGTTTTAGTTGAAAATGAAAAGGTTCGTAAAAAGTATTTTAAGATGTTTATAAGTTTGTTATTAATATCTTTAGTTGCTTGCCCGCTTGTTATTTCTTTATCCATAGAAAATATTGCAAACTTAGTAAGTAATACAGGAGCCCCTCAAAATTCAAAAAATGATGCATCTTTAATTGTAATCGCCATCTTTATAGCTATTGTTAGCGGTCCTATACTTATGTATAAGAAGGCTGTCAAAGAAACGATAATGGGAAAATTTGCTAACTTTTTTGGAACATTTGAGTACCAATATGGCAAATATATTGATGATTATGCTTTGCAGTCATCTGGGTTGTTTAAAAATTTTGATATCCATTCCGGAGATGATTATTTTTCAGGAATATATAATGATGTTGGTATCACCATTTCAGAAGAAGAATTAAGTAAAAGAAAAGAAAAGGTAAATAGAAAACCATCTGCTTTTGCACCATTAAACAATGGAGCTCCTACATTTATCGATCACGCATCTGGTATCCATGTATTCAAAGGAATTTGCATCAGATTAGAAATGAATAAAAATTTTTCAGGTCATACAATCGCAGTTCCTGATGGAGGTATATTCAACTTTTTTAATTCAAAAAATGGTAAATCTAATGTTAAATTAGAAGATAGTGTTTTTGAAAAAATATTTGAAGTTTATTCATCAGATCAAGTTGAGGCACGTTACTTGTTAACAACAGCATTTATGTACAGAATGATTAAATTACGAGAATTATTTAATTGCAAAAAAGGAATGGCTTTTTCTTTCCGTGATAATCATTTATTAATAGTAATCCCAACAACGCAAAATTTGTTTGAAGCAAATTCATTCTTTTCTAATACTGTAAATAAAGAGCGTATTGATTTAGTATTCCAACAATTTTATACAGTCTTTTCAATTGTAAATATCTTAAAATTGAATATGCGAATAGGTATGTAATATTTGCGTGTGTATATCCATTGTTGAGGGTTGCAAAAAGAACATATTCTCTATAAATTCAATAGAAAATAAGAGGAGTATTATGTTGTTTTCAAAATTTGAACGTATGGCAGCATGGCGATACATGCGAGCTAAAAGAAAAGAAGGTTTTATATCTGTAATAACGGGATTCGCTTTCACCGGAATAGCATTAGGTGTTGCGACATTGATTATTGTTATGTCAGTAATGAACGGTTTCAAAGCAGAGCTGTTAAACAGAATTCTCGGTATAAACGGACATATTTCAATTGTTGCATCTGCAGGATTTCCGTTTAACAACTATAAAAAAGCTGTTGCCGATATTGAAAGTATAGAAGGCATTCAACACGCATTTCCGCTGATTGAAAAACAATTGTTGGTTTCCTCATCTCGGGTTGCTGAAGGAGCAATGGTTAGAGGTATCAATAAAGAAGATATCTTAAAGAAAAAAGTTATGCGAGATGGTTTTTCGCAAATGGATATTGATTATTTCCAAGGTGATGTTGTTGTTATAGGTGATAAACTTGCTAATAAATTAGGTGTTTTTGTTGATGATGAAATAACACTTATTTCTCCAAACGGGAAGGTAACTGCTTTTGGTTCTGTGCCACGCATGAAGTCATATAAAATAGTAGGAACCTTCAGTATGGGAATGTTTGAATATGATGCTAATTATATTTTCATGCCTCTTGAAGCTGCACAAAAATATTTTGGTTTAAAAAATTCTGCTACAGTTATTGATGTTAGCCTTAAAGATGATAAACAACTCCCTAAAATGCGAGCTCTTATTGAAAAAAGTGTAAGCCTAGATGCCTATGTATATGATTGGAAACAAACAAACTCAGCATTTTTTAATGCGATTGATGTTGAACGAAATGTAATGTTTTTAATTTTAACATTAATCATTTTAGTTGCTGCATTTAACATTATTACAGGTTTAATAATGCTTGTTAAGGATAAGAGTAGGGATGTTGCTGTTTTACGCACTATGGGTGCCACCAGAGGAATGATAATGCGTATATTTTTTATGGACGGTGCATTCATCGGCTTAGTAGGAACCACCATTGGAGTAACGTTAGGTTTATTATTTTGCAACAATATTGAAAATATTCGCCAATTTTTGCAAAATATGTCTGGGCGAGATTTATTCTCAGCAGAAATATATTTTCTTTCACATTTACCGGCAAAAGTAGATTCTACAGAAGTTACACTAATTGTTGTGATAACTTTGTTACTTTCATTTTTAGCAACTCTTTATCCGGCATATCGTGCTTCAAAATTTGATCCGGCGGAGGCTTTACGTTATGAATAAAAAAGCTACACTCATATTAAAAAATATCAATAAAACATTTGTTCAAGGTTCTGAAACATTAGAAGTTTTGAAAAATGTTAATTTAGAAATTAAACCTAAAGAAGTTGTAGCTTTAATTGGTCCATCAGGCTCCGGAAAGTCTACCTTATTACAAATTGCCGGCTTATTAGAAGAGCCTACAGATGGTGAAGTTTATGTAAATGGAGAGTCTTGTACATCTAACACCGATTCGTTTCGTACTTTATTACGTAGAGATTATTTGGGTTTTGTATATCAATATCATAATTTACTAGCTGATTTTGATGCTGCTGAAAATGTAATTATTCCTCAATTGATTGCGGGAGTTAAATATAAAGAAGCTCAAGAAAAAGCTATGTGGTTGTTGCGTCGTCTAGGGTTAACTGATAGAGAACATCATCGTCCGGCAGAATTATCAGGAGGAGAACAACAGCGTGTAGCTATTGCCAGAGCATTGGCAAATACACCTAAACTTTTATTAGCTGATGAACCAACCGGAAATTTAGATCCTAGCACATCAGATAATGTGTTTTTAACATTATTAGAAGTTGTTAAAGAAACCGGACTTTCAGCTCTTATTGCTACTCATAATATTGAATTAGCACATAAAATGGATAGAGAAGTAACTCTAAGAGATGGTTGTTTAGTTGATAATAGAGCTTCTAATTTTATAAAAAATTCAGAAAATTTCTATTAAATATCGAATTATAACTTTTTTTTAATAAAAATATGTTCGTATATTCTTTAGTGAATAAACAAAAGGGAAAATAAGTGGGATTGTATTCATACATAGTTGCAAAAAGTAAGAGTTCAGGCTTTATTGTCCTACTCATCTGTTTATTTTGCTATTTTACTTATTTTACCATAAAAGGTGATAGAGGCTTATTCACATATATGTCTTTACAAGATAAGGTAGCAGAGGCTGAGAAAATCAGCGTTGAATATGCTCGTCAACGTAACGATTGGGAGCAGAAAGTAAAACTGATGTCATCATCTAGTTTAGATTTAGATTTATTAGATGAAAGAGCTCGCACAATTTTGAATATGATTGGCGAAGATGAGTTTATAATTTTAGATGATTAGTCTTTTACTAAATCTTTTACATTAAAAAATAGCGGTAAAATCTTATATTTTCCATCTTCATAATACACATAAACCGGAATACCATCTCGACCATAAGAACTCAGAGCATTACTTATTTCACTATTTTCTTCAGTTAAATCAGCCTTGAACAAAAATACATTATTATCTTTTACAAAGTTAATAAATTTATCTGAGTTCAGTATAACTTTTTCATTAAATTTGCAAGTTAAACACCAATCAGCCGTAAAATCTATAAATATTTTTTCATTATTATTAGCTAATTCGGCAATTTTATCTGCATCATAATTTAGCCAATTTAATGCTGAATTATTTTCTGTATTACGGAAAGATAATTGTGTAGCTAATATAGAGAAAAGCCATAAACTTGTTAATAATACCGGAATAGACAGAGCAACTTCTACATTTCGCATCCATTTTCCCGGTTTAGGCAAAATTTTACTGATTGCATGAGGACAAAGTTCTATCAAAGCAAAAGGTAAAGCACACCCAATGGCTAAAGCCATAAATACTGCATATACTTCGCTAGTTTCTCTCATGAATGCATATCCGATAGCTACACCCATAAAAGGTCCGGTACATGGACTAGCTATCAATACCGCAAAAAAACCGGTTCCAAATGAATCTAGCTTATTTAATTTACTAAGCAAATTACTACTAACCATAGGAAAAGGAACAGCATCTATCATGAACAAAAACATAGCTAAAAATAATAGAGCCATTGCCGCCACAAACCACGGAGATTGAAGTTGAAATCCCCATCCCAAAGATTCACCTTGTTGCTTCAAATATACAATAATTGTCGTTAAAATCATAAAAGAACAAATAACACCTAAACTATATAACAGTGCATTGCTATAGCGTTTTTCTCCATTACTATGTCTTATAATGCTTAGTATTTTAATGCTTAAAACAGGAAAAACACAAGGCATGGCATTAATAATAATTCCTCCTAAAAATGCCAATAAAAGAATATAAAACAATGAATGTTTAGGCTCCTCAATATATTCAATTTCAGCAATAAACGAGTTTTGAGGCGTCATAATCAAGGCTTCGCTCAAAATATTATTTTCTAATGTTTGCCAACTAACACGAATACCATTATTTTCGATACCTTTAGTTATAATTTCATCTTTAATTATTTCTCTTTTATTTGGTACAAAACGAATATTATCAGTTTCATTTGCCTCAAACCACACGGAATTTCCGTCTATAGGGCTTCTAAGTTTAATTTTAGTTGGAAATGAATGTTCAGCTTTTTCTTTTATTTCATTCCATTTTTCCAATGAAGATTTTTCAATTAAATCGGCATTAAATATCAATTTTTCAGAAATACAAACATCATTACATTCGGTATAAATAACTTCAATTTTATTATTTGCTACAATAGGATTTAATTTAAAATGGAAAAATGCCGAATTTTTATAAATATATTCATCCATAATATCATAAGCTTTATGATAAAGGGGAGCAGATTGATTTAATATTTGTAAATTATTTGCTTGGGCTTTTATTTCTGTAGGTTTTCCAATTTCTCCGGGATTGCTCCAATATATATGCCATCCCTCATTGATAGAAAAATGAGCAATAAAATCTCCGTTTCCGTCTGTAAACATTTTCACAGAAACATTTTCTGAATTTTTGATATTTTCGGCATTACAAACATAAGGAGTGAATAATGCAACCAAACAACCTAAAAGAAATACTGCATATTTTTTAATCATTTTTCTTGTTTAAATCCCTATTTTTTATTTCTAAGTCATAAAAAGCTATTGAAAACAACAATAAAGCTTTCATTAGAGACATTAAACCAAAAAATATAGAGATTTGCAAAAAATAATTTTGGAAAATACACATAATCAGTAAAATATAAAAGATTTCGTTCGGTTTAGCTAATCCATTATTGATATATTTACGCATATTCTGACATTTAAAATCTTCCAGAAAACAAGATAACGCGTTATAGTTTATTACTGTTGAACAATTAATTAATAAAGTTGCAAGCAATAAACAAGCGCCAATTGCATTTTTTTCAGGATTAGCTAAAGTAAAACCAAATAAGTATAATGCTAAGAATATATAATCAGTTGAGTTTATAAAAAAATTTTGCGTATGGTTTTTTAATCGATACATAAAAACAGATATTTTTCTTGAAAACCTAAATAAACACAAACATAGCAAAGCCAACAGATAGTTTTCTAGAGCCAAAAAATTAAGCCCGAATAAACATAATATCACATCAAATAGAAAACAGTGATTTTCGCTAACATTATGCTTTATCAACCATTGAGCAAATAAAATCATATTCTTGCGTAAAGATAAATACATTTGCGCATAAGAACACTTTTTCAAATTATGAAAATATTTTTTTAACATAGCCTAACTCCTCATCAATTAATATGGTCGGAGTATATGCAATTTCAAGTTCAAGAAAGTGTTTTTATTTTCGCAATAATCTTGTCAAACATTTCAGCAGTTAAAACATTTGTGTTAATATTATAGCGTGACGTATGATAAGAGTTTATCAATAAGATATTATGTTTATATAACTTATGTTCTGCGCCGTGCATAAACTTAAATTCTGATTTTTTATATCCCAAAGCTTGCAAAACGGCTCCATGAGAAACAGCCCCCAAAGATAGAATAATTTTAAGATTTTTCATTTCATTTATTTCATTTTGCAAAAAAGTTCTACAAGCCGAGGTTTCCTCTGCTATAACCTTATTTTGAGGCGGAACACATCTAACTGCATTTGTAACTCTGACATTAATAAGTTCAAATCCGTCATTTTTAACTTTTTTATATTCACCTTTGGCAAAACCAAATTTTTTCAGGGCAGGGTACAAAATATCACCGGCATAATCATTAGTAAATGGTCGATTAGTTTGGTTTGCACCATTTAACCCCGGAGCCAATCCGACAACTAATATTTCGGCATTTAATGAACCAAACGATTCTACAGGTCCGTTATGATAATTAGGAAATTTAATTTTATTATTATTTCTGAAATCAACTAATCTCGGACATTTATTGCAATTATATTTCGGGCATTCAAACATTATAATCTCCTCTAAAAACACAATAAAATTATTTTTTCTGATAGTCTACCATTTAAATTTTATTTTTCACGTTTATATACAATTTTGTAAAGTGTTATGAAATACTTTTTGTCATTTTCAACGTTTATAAATGGAGATAAAAAATGAAAAAAATGTTGTTATTGTCTGGAGTTGCTTGCTTAATGGCTGCCAATGCAAATGCTATGAGTTGGAACATGAAAAACATCCGCCCATATGTAGGAGCAGATTATGTTTATTCATATGCTAAACAAGGTGGAGAAGCTCGCCACATTAAAGACGATTTTAATTCAATGAAATTTAATCTTGGTATGCAAATATATCAAAATTGGGATTTAGAATTTTCTTTCCAACAATCTGGAGAATTAAAAAGTAAAAACGGAGAGGGTGGTCGACATGTTAAAAACTATTTCTCTGCATATGCTTTAGATGCATACGGAAAATATCCGTTATTCTGTTCTAAATTAAGCGCATTAGCAACAGTAGGTACAGCAATCTATCATGTTAAATATAAGGGATTATCTAAGCGCGGATATGATAGAGTAGGTTATCGTGCCGGTGTAGGTATGCAGTATGACTTCACTAAAAATATGTCAGCTCGCGTAGTTGGTAGATATTCTTATATCGGCTCTGCTTATACTGATAATTTAATGGAAGTAACAGCAGGTCTTCAATATAGATTTTAATGTTCTATAATACGTATAAAACGCCTATCAGCTCAAAACTGATAGGTGTTTTTTTGCACTTCTAACCAATACAAAAATATGTTACGATATAGCCAACATATATATTATTATTCAAACAATAGTGCTTAGAAACAAACCCTCTTTCTGCTTTGGCTGAAATAGGGGGTGTTTTAAAAATAGTTTGCATTCTCTATTGTTGTGTGATATATGAGAGACATAATTTAAATTTTTTACATATTTTTATGAAGTTTACGAAAAAATTATTGTCAGTTCTTGCTTTTGTGGGACTAGGAGTAATTCCTTTTTGTTTAGGAGTAGAGCAAGACGTTAGTACTTTAGTAATGATCTTAGGATTTGCCCTCTTAGCATTAATCGCTATACTACTTTGGGCAATTAACAGACCAAGGACTAATGAGAATAAAGTAGAATATATTGCAAATAACGCAAGTTTTATCCTCATTATAGTTTTCTTTTCTGTAATTCTACGCCATTTACATGAGCTGTTTTAATGAACAGTAGTAAAACACCCCTTTTAGCTTCTGCTAACAAGGGGTGTTAATCTCTAGAATGGATTTACTATTAAATTTGTAATATCAGCTCCGCATTTTCGCTTAGATTTTTCTAATTCAACCGTAAAAGTTAAAGTGTTTTTGTTATTCGCTAATGTTTTAACAGACCATTGATATCTATTTTTATTTATTTTTTTACCCTTAACACTTTCTTTCACAATCTTATAATCACTAGGAAAATCTTGTGATATTACAATATCATTATCATTATTTTCTGCATTATTAATTATCATTTCCACATTGTAAGTTTCCACGGTTTTAACATTAAAGCATTCTTTATTTGGAATTCGAGAAATTTCCCTTTCATTCATACTTTTAATTTTTCCGCTGACAGATATATTGAAAGCTTCTCCAAGTTTAATTTCCAAAGTATCTTCTTTAGCCGTATTATCGATTCTGCTAGCTCCGATAAACTGCATATTTCCCAACTTATCGTTTTCATAAAAACGAATAGTTCCCTCAGGAAGTGAAATACCTAAATTAGATTTTTTATCATTATTGATTTTGTAAGTTATACTTGGATGAACTTTTTTAAATTCTGCATCGTATTTAGTTTCATGAAAATACAAAGGAGAAATTAAGTCAAATTCTTTAAAGAAAATCACATTATTTTTTTCAATTAAGCCAATTTGTTTAGTTTGTTTATCTGCAATAGAAGTCATTAGAGGAAGTGTATAAATTTCATAACTATTAACACTTTCCGGACTGATATTCGCTGTATCAGAATATGCCAAGTTAGCACCTCTACCAGCCTCAAGTAACATTCCAAACGTATTTTTCATACGAGTTTTGGTAGTATTAACATCTCCGGCAACAACTTGAATTTTTGCATTATGATAATCAATACCGGATTCATTTTTAATTGTTACCCAACCGGTTAAGTTTAATCTTCCTAAACTAGTAACATTTGCCACATAGTCAGTCTTCCAGCTTATACCATTTGTTAAATAAGCTAAATTTAGGTTTTTACTTCCGGATTTTTTGTTATTTAATTTGGCTGTTAAAGTTGGTTTATTACTAACTCCGTTCGGCAATTTTTCAAATACAATTCTTCCCGGAAAATTAGATTCTATACCATAAGAAAACTCTAAAATAGGTTGTCCGTATATTGCACCGATAATAGTTGCTGTTTCAAAAATGTTTTCACCTGTTTCAGGGTTTTGACGCACAGTTTTTACCTTTTGTCCTACTGATTGATCAATCAAATTATTATTAGTCATCAGATTATAACTATAATTTTGTTCTACAACTTTAACGTCTTGAGCATAAATGATGGCTGTTTCCGGTTGAATTTTTTCAGCAACACCATCAAACACAACTTCATTCATTCCAGACATTAAATCAGCAGAGCGAGTGTCCTTAACCAGAGCCAAGTTATTATATATACTTAAAGATAAATAGTTATTATCATTTTTCAAAACCAAAGGTTCGGCATTGGCATTTGTTATAAAAACAATATTTAACGCCAAAAGCAATATACTCCAACGCATATTAATCTCCTTTCAAATCAACTTCAAATAATTCAAAATAATATATATTGCACCACCTTGTAAAATAAGCATAAACCAAAACATGGCTTGAAAACTTTTCTTTTTATTTTTGTGGCGAAAGAATTTTTGTGCAATGAAAGCCCCGATCCAACCGCCTAAAAACTCCAAAGCATGCAACTGAGCTTCAGGTATTCTCCAATCTCCTCTTTTGGCTGCTTTTTTATCTGCTCCGTATGCCCAAAATGTAACAAAATTAATTGCACATAAATGATATACAATAAATACCAAAAAAGCCTTATGAGAAAACATTATTACTCTAAAATAATAATTTTCTGTAATATAAGCCGCTCCCATCATAATTGCAAAATATAATATAAAAAAACGATTCCTTTGCAAAGGTGGAACCAAAATTAACAGCGGAGCGATAATTGTCAAAAAAGTAATTAACATTTATAAAAAATCCTTTAAAATCTGTAATAAGAGTAAACAAGTTTATCTGTTTATTCAAGATATCAATGCAAAATATTAAGGTATTTTTAAATTAAAGTGTATAAAAAGAATATATCACATTAAAAGGAGTTTTATATGAAAAAGACAGTAATATGCGCAACTTTGGCTATTTTAAGTGGTTGTGCAACACAAAAAAACAACCAACAAGAAATAATTATGCAACAAGAAGTTGTTTGTGAACATGTTGAACCATGTGTCCAAAATATTCAACTGATAACGAACTGTGAAGCCGAAAAGCCTGAGGTATTAAGACCTCGTGTTACAGATGAAATTTCCGATGCAAAGATTCGTCGTTGCTGTCCAAATGATGTGCCATCTGATAATAAAATCCAGACGGTTATTCCTAAATTGCCTGAAATTTATTCTATTTCAGCCAACAGAACGGCAAATAAAATGCTTAAAGATATAACTCCTGCCTTTGCTGATTTAGATGTTGTTAAAGTATATGTTTCTGAAGAAGCTGAAACACAACAAGATTTGCCAGATGGTTTTTCTGAAGGTATTAAAACTCTAAAATACCGCTTATCTAATGCATCTAACATATTATTAGTAGAGGATAAACAACAAGCAGATTATATTTTGAATAATAAAATTAAGTGGTATGATACCCCATATAAAAATGTTCCATCAATAAAATATGACATTATTCTCCTTGATAAAGACAATAAAACAATTGGTGAATGGTCAGAAATTATGTATCAGGCAGAAGGAGATAAAAGTTGGTGGTAAGATATAATGGGGTATATAAAACTATATCATTAATTTTATTTTTATGCACGATAATCATCTCAAACCCTAAAGCTCAAGATATTGAACTTATATCGCATAAAATAGAGGCAAAATCTTGTGATGTCAGGCTAGCAGATGATGATAAAAAGACTGCTGAAAATAGGGCAATAGATAAGGCATTAACAGCAGGAATTAAGGCAAGTAAAATTATTCAAAAACAAAACGATAAATTAAGCGATCACGCCTTAAATATCATAATTTATAAGTTAATAGATGACCATTTGTCTGATATTACTAGCACAATAACTAATGAAGATGATAAAAAGGTTTGTGTGGCTGTAAACGCAAACTTAAAGATAAATAAAGCAGATTTAACAACCTTAATAGCTGAACACAATAAAGAATTAAGCGTTGAACAAATCTCATCTGAAGTTGTTGAAGTTGCAGAAAAAATAAATAATGAGACCTCTTTCAAGCCGGAAAATATAAATGAAAAGAAATTGTTATATATAAATAAAATGGGCTTTTGGAATGGTAACGAAGATAGTCATTATACTACATATATAACAGAATTATTAGAAGGCAGTGATTATTATTTTATTACTGAAGATGAAAATATTGCTGATTTTGTGATGACACCACTTTTAACTCGCTCAGAAGTAGATAAAATAGATGATAATAATCACAAAATGCAAATGACTCTTGTTCTCAATACATTTGCTCCTAATATATCTGATTTTGAGGCAATAAGCGAACAACAAAATCACTTTATATTATTTGATGCTCAGAAAAATGATCAAGAAGTTGCCGATACTTTGATAAGAAAATTATTAAAAAGAGCTGTATCCATATCTCGTTCTAAAATTGAGAGATTTGTTCAAAAAGAGTTGGAAGATAATAAGGTTTATGGCGAATAATAAAATAATGATAAAATAATAAAAATATTATTGACATCTGTATATATAAGAAATATATTATGTATATGGGTGAGATATGGTTAATAAAAATTTATATTCTATCGCAGATGAGCTTTTCTTAAATTTTGTTAAAGATTGTCCGCAAGTAAAAAAAGGAAGATACTTATCTTCTAAAACAAATCAGATTTTAGCATTTGAAGAATACATAAATTCTTTAAATATCAAACAAATATGTGCAATGTATCCTTCGTTATCACCTCAAAAAGCTCAAGAAGTGCAAAAAATTATTAACAGTGGGATTGAAAAATATTTAATAGATAATATCAAGACGTTAGCAATTTATTAGTATAAATATTTGGGAAAATTTTTATAATACTATTGTAGAACCTCTAAACCTGAACTATATAATATAAAGATGTATTTTTATGGAGTTTAGCAGATATGCAAGAAGTTTTAAATGAGTCTGAACTAATTGAAAAAAATAAAGTATTACCAGTTTTGCCTTTGCGTGATGTGGTAGTATATCCTAAAATGATAGTTCCAATATTCGTTGGTCGTGAAAAGTCTATAGAGGCGGTTCAACGTGCAAACGATAAAGGATCTGATATCGTTTTAGTTATGCAAAAAAAAGCAGATATAGAAGTTCCAAATGCAAAGGATATGTATACTGTTGGTACTCTTGGTAATATTTTACAAATGCTAAAATTACCTGATGGCACAATTAAAATTTTGGTTGAGGGTATTGAACGCATAAAAATAAATGAGTTTTTTGATGAAAAGACCTATTATTCTGCAAATATTGAGCCATATCCGGTATCAGAGCAAGATACAACAGAGTTAAAGTCATGGGCTCGTGCTGTTGTTAGCCAGTTTGAAGAATACATAAAACTAAACAAAAAAATTCCTTTAGATGTTGTTCAATCTGTTAAACAAATTGAAGAATACGATAAATTAGCAGATACAATAGCCTCTCATCTTTCCTTAAAAACTGAAGATAAACAGTTTTTGTTGGAGGCGGATAATTTAAAGGATCGCCTTAATAAACTTCTGCAACTTATTGATACAGAAATGATGGTTATAGAAGTTGAAGATAAAATCAAAACTCGTGTTAAGAAGCAAATGGAAAAAAGCCAAAAAGAGTATTATCTTAATGAGCAGATTAAGGCAATTCAAAAAGAGCTCAATAATGGAGATGATGCTGATGAATATGGCACGTATCTTAAAAAAATAAACAATACAAAACTTTCTAAAGAGGCTCGTGAAAAAGCTTTATCAGATTTGAAAAAACTAAAAAGTATGGGAAATTCCACACCTGAGAGTTCTATTTTACGCAATTATTTGGATTGGCTTTTAGATACTCCGTGGGATAAGAAAACTAAACTCAATAAAGATTTAGCAAAAGCGATAGATATTTTAGATGAAGATCATTACGGCTTAGAAAAAGTAAAAGAACGTATAGTTGAATATTTGGCTGTACAATCTCGAGCAAATAAATTGAAAGCACCTATCTTATGTTTAGTTGGACCTCCGGGAGTTGGAAAAACATCTTTAGGAAAATCAATTGCTCGTGCTACAAATCGTAATTTTGTTAGAGCTTCATTAGGTGGTATGCGTGATGAGGCAGAAATTAGAGGACATCGTCGCACATATATAGGTGCTATGCCGGGAAAAATTATCCAATCAATGAAAAAAGCAGGGACCTCAAATCCGTTGTTCTTACTGGATGAAATTGATAAGTTGGGTAATGATTGGCGAGGAGATCCGAGTTCTGCATTACTAGAAGTCTTAGATCCTGAACAAAATTCAGCATTCAACGATCATTATCTAGAAGTAGATTACGATTTGTCTGATGTTATGTTCGTAACAACTGCAAATTCTCTGAATATGCCTCGTCCTTTATTGGATAGAATGGAAATTATTCAGCTTTCAGGTTATACCGAAGATGAAAAAATAGAGATTGCTAAACGCCATCTTTTGAAAAAGGTATTTGACGAGAATGCTGTGAAATGCTCTGAATTAGTTGTAACAGACGAAGCTATTCGTGATACAATTCGTTATTATACACGAGAAGCCGGAGTTCGTAACTTAGAGCGTGAACTTGCCACTATAGCCCGTAAGGCCACAAAAGAAATTTTGCTTGAAAAGGGAAAGTGCATAAAAATAGAAGTAACTCCTGAAAATTTAGAAAAGTATTTGGGGGTAAAAAAATACAGCTATGGTGAGGCTGAAACGCAAGATCATGTTGGTGTAACAACAGGGTTAGCGTGGACAGAAGTTGGTGGAGATATTTTGTTCATTGAAGCGGTTGATATGCCAGGAAAAGGCAAAGTAACTCAAACCGGAAAACTTGGGGATGTTATGAAAGAGTCCATTGAAACAGCATATTCTGTCGTTAGAGCTCATTCAAACGAACTTGGTATAAATCCTGAAGTTTTTGAAAAAACGGACGTCCATGTTCATGTTCCAGAAGGTGCCACACCTAAAGACGGACCATCAGCCGGTATTGCAATGTATACAACTTTAGTTTCAGTATTTACAAAAACACCCGTTCGTAATGACGTTGCAATGACAGGAGAGATTACACTACAAGGCAGAGTTTTACCTATAGGTGGATTGAAAGAAAAACTTTTGGCAGCTTTGCGTGGTGGAATTAAAACCGTTATTATTCCAAAGGAAAACGAAAAAGACTTGGCTGAAATACCGGATAATGTAAAAAATGCTATGAAAATTATTCCGGTAAGCAAAGTTTCTGAAGTTTTGCAAGTCGCATTACGCCAAAAATAAATCACCTTTGGTAGCAATGAAAGAGGCAGAGAATTATCCCTGCCTCTTTTTTGTGTAGAAGAAAGAATTTTTAATATTAATAGAATTTCCAATGTATAGAATTGCTTGTTAATGAACAATAATCCACGGCTTTATCTACAGGCATAGGATAAGTATTGCTATCATGAGGACAAGCTGTAGCATACTGGCAACTTACTCCCAAAAAAGAGCCATCTGCACTTGAAGGATAGTTTACACTAATTGCTATTAAACCGGAAGAAGAGTTATCCCCCCAATCTTGAGTGACTAATTCTATACAAGCTTCATCTGGAACATTATAATAAGAAACCATAAAAGCTTTATGATCATTACTGGATTTAGCAGCCGGTCCAATTCCTACACCACCACCAAAAGGATTTATAGCAGCATAACTACCGGAACCGGAATCTTCAAACATTTCTCTCGGTGCTAAATTTGCCTTGTACATGATTTTGTTGTTGATACTCTTATAATTTTTCTGTCGGGCATAAAGTGTACGAGTATTTGCCACAATTTGTGAAACTTGATCAATAGATTTATTGATTTTAAATTTCATCATTGCTTTTGAGTATCCCGCAATACCACCCACAGATAATACACCGATAATCGCCAAAACTCCGAGCATTTCAATCATAGAACGACCTGATTGGTTATTGTTTTTCATTATAAACCCCCATATCTTTGTCCGAAAAAAGGGTTCCTTTTTTTCGGACAATAGATTTTAAATTTATATTTTTTTAACTTGTTGATGTTACGTTATGAGAAGAACAAATTTTAATAAAAAAAATGTCCGAAAAAAAGGAACCCTTTTTTCGGACATTTTAGAAAACAAAAAAGAGAGACCCTTATAGGTCTCTCTTTTTCATTCAGATTTAAAAGAGTTCATCAGCTTTTTTATTTCTCCACATTTCTGTATGCATTTTTTGCATATACAGAGCCATTGAAGGAATATAGAGTGATTGAAATGCATTTTCATTTAACATACACCAAGTAATCAAAGCAGGAGAGGCTGAACCGCTATAGATAAGAGGATATATCTTTTTAAGGAAAAGCTTCTCTTTTTCAGCATTTGATGAGAGGTTTTCAATATCGTTAACAACTTTTTGCTCAAAAGCTCTCATCTTTTCTGTTGCACCTAGCTTTTCGGCACTCAAAAATTCCATATCCGATAAAAAACGTCTGAGTCCAGAAATTGTCAGCATATTTTTTATCTGAGGATTAGAATTTGTGTACAAAATATGCCCGATTAATTCCTCATCACGGATACAGCTCACAGATAAAAACTTAATAAGCAACTTATCGTTTTTTTTATCAACCAAAGTTCTGATAGCTTTGGTTTTCAAAAAATCATGATGGATAGTGCATTGATCAATCAGCAGTGAAATAGCCTCGTTATTATCTACTGCACTCATCAAGATATTTTGAGAGTCCTCATCTGCGAAAGCCTTTTTCTTATCTTTTTGATGATAAGAGATGTAACTTTGCAAAAGCTTAGAATAGTTACATGGTTGAGAGGTATCATCAAAGAAAGCCTCAGCCAAATCAACTAACATAATTTCGCTTTTAGGGCGAAGAATAAATTTTTGCAAATAAGAATTAATTTTTTCTTCGCAAGCACTTTCTAATAAGCAAAGTTCATATTCCTCATCAAATTGTACTTTCAGTCCGTAAAAGAGTTGCTTGTTCAAATTAAGCAGAAACTTTTGCTCAATGTTGTCAAGGTCTCTATCACAATTATTGATAGTATCAATAAACAAATGCAAAGTTTTTGGTGATTTCACCTCATCAATTTCACTCAAAATGATAGAGTTCAAAGGATTATACTTAAAGAAATTTTTAAGTATTTTTTGTATTTCATCATTTGATGAATGACCCGGAATTTGAAAACAACAATCTAAAGATAGCTCAAAATTCCAATCTTTAACCCCCGATACGCAATTTTCATAAACATCAATAAGGCCTAGTAGTTGAGCCTCATCGAAATTTCCTCTTCTTGCCTGCCATACAAAGTAATTTCTTTTAAACCAATTCATAATTATACTATTTTAAGAATTAATAATAAATTTATAGAAAAAAGAGTATAATCACATAAATCCAAAAGTCAATAATCTTTTGAATTGCAAAATGACGGGGAAATTATCAGTTATGCTCTTTAGCTTTATCAATTAAAGAAAGGCGAGTTTTATATTGTCTTGTTTTTAGTTTACTTTTTTCTGTTTTGCCTTTTAAAGACTCTTCTTTAGTTTTCAACTTATCGGCAACTCGTCTATTTTGGGCGCGTACTTTTTTCTTTTCTTCTGCACTCATTTCTTTAGAAACAGCTTGTAATGGGCTTTCTTGTGGTACGCCCACATTTTCCTTCGCAATAGTACGTAAATCAATATGTTCCTTAATTATCCTTAATTTTGCCTGAGCAACCGTTTCTTCTTTAGACTTTATACTTTCTAACTGTTGATTAATATTGGCCATATTGGTTGCATCATAAGAATTCATTATTGAAGATTTTTCTTCGTGAGTTCTTTTCGCTTCTCTTAATTCATCTTGAGCACGAGTTAAACTTTCCTCATCTAAAATGTGTCCGGTGTAAGAACGTAATTCTTCAGAAACTTCTAATACAGATAAAGTATGATTAAGCTCATCTATTTCATAAGTTCTTTTCTTACGTCTTTCAATTTCTTTTTTTCGACTAAATAAAAGAGGAAGAGGGGCTTCTTTAGGCATTTTTACCTGAGCTCTTTTTCCTTTTAATACACTGGAGATAACCTTTTCCACTTCTTCTTTTGTTAGATGTGTTTCTTCTGTAGCATTTGGCTTTAATACCTTTTGTAATCTAGCAAATTGCACTTGGAGTGCTTGAATACCTACCAAAGTATCATATTTTTTGATAACATTATTTTTCTCCAATGCAACATCTGTAGAAGCTTTGTTATATAAATCAGATTGTCTTTGTAAAATATCTTTCAAACCAAGCTCATCAGCCATAGCATGCTCAATATCATGAATAAGCGCTAATTTCTCTTCATATGAAAAATAACTTGAACGGGATATATCATCAGCAACATAATGTTTTCTCTCTGTTTCCATATTCTGTGTTGCTTTTTGACGTGCAGATAAGTTAATTTTTTTACGCTTGATAGTCTCTGGAGAAACTCTTTTGAGATAAAAATTATTTCTATCCGTATTCATAACCAGTTGCAAAGCATCTCTATCCAATAAATCAGCGTTTCCATCCATAATATCAACACGCGCCATTAATAAATATAAATCATTAATAATCCCTTTTTTAAATTCTTCAGGAATATCTTTATATAAAATAGCCTTATGTTCTCGTCCGCCGGAATTATATAAATCAATGGCTAATAATTGAATATGATGATTATATCCTTTTTTCTTAGCTGGTGTTTCATGAGACATTTCAATTAATATTTGCTTCATTTTACGATAATCAGCCGGTTGGATATTAACATTTTTTTCTTCCTGTGAAACCGCTTGTGATGTATCATGTTCCGTGAATGGAATAGTTCTATAATTATCTGAACGCAACAAACGGATAACTAAATCTTTGGTATAAAATTGATTATCCATTCTTAAAACTCTGTCGCTCAAACTACTTTCGTTGTTAGATGCATCAAAATAGTATTTATTAATATCATCACGCATTTGCGTAGTAGCTTGATAATTCAATAAATCTCCACGTTCAAACAAACGTTGAATATAATTCATTGGTGCAACTGAATATACACCTCTGTTACTTTTTGCTAATTTGTAAATATCCTCAAGCTTTTGAGCTTGTTCAGATTCTAAGAAACGAATATTTTCTTGTTTTCCTAAAGGTACATCAAAATTACCGCTTTCATTCATAAATAAAGCATGCGCAATAGTTAAATTTTCCAAAATATTACGTTTTTCCATTTGCGCCAAAAACTCATTATACATCAATTTATATGGTTTGGATGATGAAATGCTGGCTCCGGAATATATCAAAGATGTCAATTTTGGATATTTATCAGTATTATTTAATAGTGTTGTTATATATTCTTCTACATTTGTTTCGCTACACGAATTAACCAGTAAAGCTGCCAAATATTCCTGTTTTGCAACACTTTTATTTAATTTTATATGCGTATCTTTGTCTTGAGGCAAAATATCGCCTAACTTTATATCATCAGCAAGTCTAACCGGCTTCCTATCAATAAAAGCCTCTGGTTTATTAGAGCTCAAAAGCCACTCAACGAATTCAGATTTGTTTTCGTTTGTAATCAAATAAACAGGGTGTCCGTCTTTGTCTGCAAAATATGTCATGGCAAACCTCACTTACTGTTTTTTATTAAACACATTATAACATTAAAATGTCTTTAAAACAACAAAATTATGCTAATGATATAGTTCTAAATTGTTTATTTTTTATTAAAATATTGACAAATAATAACAGTCATGCTACAAAAAAACTAAGTTTTCCATTATTTACATACGCATTTTATATTTACTGGTTGTTTTATATATTTGTTACGCCATAGCACATATATTACCAGTAATTTGATAACCTTCAATTCCGTCGTGAGATGCAAAAGAAGGATGTAGTTAAGTTTGTATAACTTACGACTACATAACCACATAAGTATTTGTTAATAATGAGCCTGCCGTGTCGTGAGATACCGCAGGTTTTTCTTTTTTTAAAAAAGGTATTGACAAAATAAGGAAAATAGTGTAAAGGGGGAGTGAAATTAGAATTATTTAAAAATTTTTACTGCCATATATGTAATGTCATCCTGTTGTGAAACACGATGATTATTAAAAAGCTAATTTGTAACTTACGACTCTTTTTTAGCTCATTTTTAGGATAAGGCTACCGTGATGGTCCCCTTATTTGAAATGAAAACCCGTTGTTTATCCTTTTCGGTTAACAGCGGGTTTTTCTTAATTGATTTTCTATATTTTGTATGCTAGCGTCTTTGTATTGCATATTATTTCCAAAGGATATACAAGATGTTATATAGATTTATTTATTTTTTGTTTGTTTTTTCATTCTTTTCAAGTCCGGTTTATTCCATAGACGTAGTAGTTACCCCCGAGCAAGAAGTAACCTTTACAATTGATGAAAATGGTATTGAAAATGCTCTCAAAGATGGAGAACCATTTTCCGGTGCGGTCATAAAAAAAGGTCCAAATGAATATAATATGACATATTTTTATCAAAATGGAAAAAGACATGGAGTTGCCATATCTTATTATGATAACAAACAAATAGAACTCGAGATAACATATAAAAATGGTATAAAAGATGGTGAAGAAATAAAATTTCATGCTAACGGAAAGCCCGCATATAAGAAAACATATAAAAATAATATGCTCAATGGGGAAGAAATCCTATTTGATGAAAATGGAAAAGCCCAAAAACAAAGTTTTTACAAAGATAATAAACTTGATGGAAAAGTCAGTTACTTTAATGATAAGGGCGAATACACAAAAATTGAAAATTATAAAGATAACATAAAACATGGTGTCGAACATATTGTTGAAAATAATGTTCTACGCGAGGAAAATCATTATGTTGATGGAGTTTTATCTGGAGTAACCAAGTTATATAGCAATCAATATCAAACAGATGAAATTGTTTATAAAGATGGCAAAAAAGAAGGTATTCATAAAACCTATAACAAAGATGGTAGTAGGGTAGAAATTCCATATCGTAACAATAAAAAATCTGGTACCGGATTTGCTTATTATGAAAATGGAAAAATTGCCAATCAGGCGGAATATTTAAATGATGAAAAAAATGGTTTGAGTACTCGTTTTTATAAAAATGGAAATTTAAATGCTGTTGAAACATATAAAAAAGGCAAACAAGATGGAATCAGTCGCTATTTTGCAAATAATGGTGATTTGCTTTTCGTTAGCTATTATGTTGAAGGAACTGAGTTGGCTAAAGTTGATGTTGCTAAAAATACTATTCTTAATGATATTTATTCAGCCTATAAAAACGGCAAATTAAATAATTATACCTCTAAAAAGAATTTATGGTATCCTATTTTATGGCTCGGATTAAATGCCAATAAACAAGACATTATTGCTGAACTTGAAAAAGAAATGAAAATGTATGCTTCTGATTTACAAGATACTCAAGTTTATAAGCGTGAAAGTAAGTTGGAATACGAAACTTATAATAGAAATTTATTTTTTGGCTTAACACCATTAAGTTATGCCGTTAATTTATCTGCTCCTGTTGACGTTTTACAAAAATTCGCAACACCTGCAAATATTTCTGAAATAAATGCACGTGGTTCGTCAGCATTAGAAGAAGCTATTCGCCTTAATAATTTAGATATGGTAAAATATTTAGTCTTACAAAAAGCAGACGTCAGTAAAAAATATTCTTCAGGCAATACAATTTTACTTTCAGCTCTAAAGGAACAAGTTCAACCGGCAATAGTTTTAGAATTATTAAAGGCAGGAGCCGATGCTAACGCTGTTGATACACAGCAAAATACTCCATTAATTTTAGCCATAGAACAGTCCGATGCCGAAATAATTAACCATTTAGCTGAACATGGAGCAAATCTGCAAGCACTAAACAATAAAGGTGAAACAATGTTGTTTTTTGCCTATAAAAATAAGGTTCCTACAGAAATTTTGTTAAGCATGATAGAGGCGGGGGCAGACGTAAATAAAAAAGATGCTCAAGGTAATGTATTGTTAGTTGAAGTATTAAAAAATAGAGATATACAGTTTGCTCAAAAACTTATCGATTATTCTGCAGATATAAATTTAGCTGGAGCTGATAGAAATAGCGCATTAACGTATGTTCTTCATAACGAAAAAGAATTTGCTTCAACTCCGATTATAAACAACATATTTGCACAAAAATTAGATGTTAAAAATAATATCGGAAGCCAGCGACAACCATTATGGAAAATTGTTCTCAACAGCAAGCGACTTGATTTACTGCAGAAAGTTTTTGAACAAATGAAAAATATAGATGTTGCGGATATCAACGGAGAAATTCCTCTATATAATATATTAGATAACTACAATAACAATAAACAATACACAAATTTAGTATTATCTTTTGTTAGTAAAGCCGATGATAAACTTCTGTGGTGGGCAATCCGAAATAAAGATATTGAAATATTGCAACAGATATTAGCCAAAGAAGCAGATGTAAATTCACTAAATGTAGAAAAGGAAACGGCTTTAACTTATGTTGTAAAAAACAATTATCCGCTTTCTTTTCTATCAACTCTTATTTCATACAAAGCAGATATAAATAAACTAAATGCAAACAAAGAAGATGCTTTATATCTATCAATTATAAATAACAATCTATCTGTAGCAGAATATCTCCTTAAAAATGGGGCAAATCCTAACAGATATAAGGGAAGAGATGCATATTTATTAAAATCTAAATCTTCAGAAATGACAAATCTGTTACTTCAACATAATGCAGATATCCAATTTGTTGAGAAGGATAAAAGAACGATGTTGATGAATGCGGTTGAAAAGATGGATTTAACTTTAATAGATTATCTTATAGAAAAAGGTACTGATATAAATGCACGTGATGACGAAGGTAATATAGCTTTGTTATATATAGCCGAAGCATTCATATCAAATTATGAAAAAGATGAATTTGTCGGCAAGGCTAAGGAGATTATTGATCGTTTTATGACTCAGCAACAAGACATCAATACACGTAATGGTAATGGAGAGAGTTTGCTTATTAGAATTGCTTCTAAAATAAAAAAGTTAAAAGATATAACTCTAGCCAAGCAACGTTATGCAGAACTCCTAGAATATTTGCAATCTTTGGGAATGAATGGTGATTTTGAAGATCAATACGGAAAAACAGCCGATTCTTATTTGAAATAAATAAAATATTTTATGAATTTCATACACAGCATATATTAGCTTATATGCTGTGTATAACTTTAAATATCTATAACACATTGAATTAACGATTGTCCGAAAA
Organism: Alphaproteobacteria bacterium; assembly: GCA_045577985.1. Classification (GTDB taxonomy): domain Bacteria; phylum Pseudomonadota; class Alphaproteobacteria; order RF32; family CAG-239; genus RUG410. The sequence goes on along the minus strand of JAZNJJ010000028.1, from coordinate 163,567 downwards.
AAGGGATCCTTTTTTTCGGACAATTTTTCAAAAATTAACTTGCAAAACAACATATTGATTTTATGATAAACTAAATTTTGTTAGAGTCTAAAAACTCTGTCCGAAAAAAGGGATCCCTTTTTTCGGACATTTGAACACAATAGGATGTGAAATGTCTAAAGTTAGTGTTATAATGCCAATATACCAAACACGTGAGGATTTCTTGCGTTCAGCAATAGATAGTGTTTTAACACAAAGCTTTACAGATTTTGAGTTTCTTATCTTAAATGATAGCCCGAATTGTACATATTTGCAAAAAATCATTAATTCTTATAATGATTCTCGTATTAAATACTATGAAAATTCAGAACGTTTAGGTATAGCTAAAAGCTATAATCGTCTGCTTGAATTAGCACAATGTGAATATATTGCTATGATGAATCATGATGATATATCATATCCTCATCGTTTAGAAAAACAGGTAAATTATTTAGATACTCATCCTGAAATAGGAGTTGTTGGAAGTGGATATAAAAAATTTGGGGAATTTAATCGTTTTAAAAGCATAATTAACCACCCCAAAGATTCACAAATAAGGTCATTATTTTTGTTCAAATCTCCGCTGAGTCATCCAACAGCAATGTATAGGCGTTCAGTTGTCATAGAGAATGGCGTTCGTTATAATGATAATTATATAAGCCTCAATGACCGTCAGTTTTTTTATGATATGAGTAAATATACAAAGTTGGCGAATATAAGTGAAGTATTATACAAATATCGCTTTCATTCGCAAATGGCAAGTAAGATATACCATCCGGAAATAATTGCCGAGAAATATATGTTCAATAACTTGTGGCTTAAAGACAATAACATTGATTTCAGCCAAGCAGAAAGAGATATATTAAATAATTATATCACAAACGGACGTTGTAAGATAAAAGATATATCAACTATGCAAGAAATTGCCGATGTATTAGATAAACTCTATACCATAAATATAAGACAAAAAATTTTACCTGTTGAAGAATTTACAAATGTCTGCATACACTATTTAGTAAAACGCAGTTGGAATGCTTTAATCTATGGCAAAATAAATCCGAATAACATCATCAAAAACAGCCTGTTATCACAACAGAGTAATATGTTGTTAAATATATGTAACTTAGCATTACTATGGAGAGCATAAAATGAAAACTATGGCAGTGCACTTACATTTATATTATACAGAACAGTTGACGGAGATATTATCATATCTGCAAAATTTAAAGGATATAACATACGACTTATATGTATCCTTAACGCAAGAAAATGAGGAAATAAGACAGCAAATTTTAGATTTTAATCCTAAGACGAAAATATTTATAACCGCTAACCGAGGTTATGATATTGGTTCGTTTATCGATTTTCTGCATCATATAGACTTAAATGCATATAAGTATATCTTAAAATTGCATACCAAAGGTAAAAAAAGCAAAAATTATACTCACTTAAACAATCTACGTTTTGATAATGCCTTGTGGGGCAAGGTTTTATGGGATGGCTTAGTATCATCTCCCGAGAGAGTTCAAAAAAATATAGAGCTTTTGCAACAAAAAGAAGTTGGAATGATAGGTTCAAAGTATTGCCTAACTGATCACCCAAGGGATTATCAAAACCTATTACCATTCATAAATCACGAACTGACAAAAATGCACTTAAAAGAGGTAGAAAAAGTATCATTTATTGCCGGCTCAATGTTTATGATAAAAAGCGATTTATTAGAACCTTTTTTAAGGTACCGATTGGAAGACTTTTCTTTAACAGATGGCACAATAAAAGAGGGGACATTAGCGCATATAATGGAACGCCTTTTCGGAACGGTTGTAATAATAAAGGGCTACAAAATCTGCGGAACGTATGGCATCATGCGGTGGTACCCGCGGTTAGTGGAACTCAAAATTTCACTGCTACGCTTTTTATATCAAAAAAAGATAACCAAATCCGGAAAACTATTAATCAAAATCTGTAAACTCCCAATCTATTCAAAAGAGATATAAAATGAAACTTAAATTGTTAAAACTAGCTCGTTTTTTTCATATTATAAATGAAAAGAAATTTCAAAAAAAATCTGAAAAGTATACAGAAGAGTATAATCTTATTGCAAAATCAAAACTATTTAATCGTAAATGGTATTTGGATAATAATCCTGATGTAAAAGCGAGTGGAATGGATCCGATTATCCACTATTTGCAATATGGTCGAAAAGAAGGAAGATTACCATCGAAGGATTTTAAACGAGTTTTATCTCTTTTAGGCGATAATACAATATCTCCTAATATTGTGGATGTTAAGAATAACAATTTTCCTATATTAGCGACAAATATCAAAAAAGAATTTGCATTGAACAAATTTACAAAAAAGAGACTTGCTGTATTTGCTTCATTCAATGCTCAAGGAAAAATTGAAAAAGATGTTATTTATTATTTAAAAGAACTTAAAAAAGTAACAGATAATATTATTTTTGTTACCGATAATCCCGTGCTACAAGAAGAATTAGTAAAAATAGAAGATTTAGTTTGTTTTGCACTTTGTGAAAGGCATGGGGAATATGATTTTGGATCTTATAAAAGAGGTATTCTATATGCACAGGAAAAAGGATTATTGGATAAGTGCGAAGAGTTAATCGTATGTAATGACAGTTGTTATGGTCCCGTTTATCCTTTATCTGAAATGTTTAAAGAAATGAAACATAAGAAATGTGATTTTTGGGGTACAGTTGCAACAAATGATGTTATATTTCATATTTTCTCTTTTTTTTATGTATTTAAAAAAGATGTTTTTCAGTCTTCAGTATTTCAAAAATTTATCAAGGATATAGAACATCAAGATAGTTGGTGGGACGTAGTTAATAAATATGAACATCGTTTTACAAATATTTTAATAAAAGCAGGTTTTATACCGGATACATATATTCCATTGTGCATTGAAGAAGATAAACAGTTATTTTTGACTGTAGGAAATTTAAATAAAACATTACTACCTTTAACATTAATGGAAAAATATAGGTTTCCATTTATTAAGAAAAAAGGATTTGATTTAAATTGGGAATATGCATATCAAGTTCAGAATAAAATTAATGATGTTATATCTTTCGTTAAAACAAAAAACACAGAATTATATGATATTATCATTGAACAATTAAAAGATAAATGTTTAAGTTTTTCTGATTTAGTTAAAGATCATGATATAATATCATTTGATGTATTTGATACCTTATTAATAAGACCATATGTAAAACCAACAGATTTATTTGTTCATATAGAAAATAAATATAAGGCAAAAGGATTTGCTTTAGAGCGAATTGCAGCAGAACAAAGGGCAAGAAATAAATATAACAATAAAGAAGATATTACATATGATAACATATATGAAGAAATTCTTCCTGAGTTTTTTAAATTTAAGGATATTGAAATTAATTTTGAAAAACAGATTCTACGAAAACATCCTAAAAACTATAAGCTTTATAAAGAAGCAATTAAGCAACATAAAAAGATTATTGTAACTTCAGATATGTACTTATCCTCAAAATTATTAGAAGAAGTTCTTCGAAAAAATGGATATACTCAAATTTCTAAAGTTTTTGTATCTAGTGAATATAATAAATGTAAAGGAACAGGTAGTTTATATAAAGAATTAAAAAGAGTATACCGTAACAAAAAGATATTACATATTGGAGATAATATGCAAGCGGATATCGTTGCTGCAAAAAATGAGAATTTTTCAACATATTATGTTGAAAAATATATTGATGTATATCTTAAAAATGCAATTAATTTTAAGTTTAAGATGCTTTATGATCAATATCCTTCTGTTGAAAATTCTATTGTAATAGCATTGAGTGCATATCGATTTGTATTTAAGCATGATTACGCTGAATATTACAAAGATTTAGGATATTCATTCGGAGGTCCATTAGCTTTAGGATATTGTCAGTTTATAGCCGATAAAGTAGCAAGAAATAATATAGATACTTTATTATTTGTATCCAGGGATGGGTATGTACTGAAAAAAGTATTTGAAAAAATGTATAGAGGATTATGCGAAACATTTTATATTTATGCTCCTCGTGTATTAAATATTAAGTGTTTTGCAGATTGGCGAAATGAAAGTCCTTATTTGGCATCATTACTTGATATTTTTCATATTAAAAAAACCAAGAATCCTGATTTAGAATTAGAAGTGAATAAAAAAGTATACAATACAAAATTACCTCAAATAAAAAAACAAGCCAAATTATATTATAACAAATATATGGAATATATTAAATCAATGAATATCAAAGGAAAAAACTTGGCTTCTGTTGATATGACAACTGGGGCTTTTTCATCACAGATATTTTTATCGAAATTTTTTAATGATAGATATAAATTTGGTATTTTTTCTGCATCATTTAAAAATAATCCTTTGATGAAATATTATACGTATAACCATGTAAATTATAATCCGTGGGATACTAAAGTTGCTGTATTAACAGAGTTACTGATTACAGCTCCAGAACCTCCTGTTGCGGATATAGATAAAAATAAACCAGTTTATAATAAATTAACAAAAGATGATGAATTACGCATTAAAGCATCAGAAATGATAAATATAGGTATTATGGATTTTGTTAATGATTATCAAAATTGGTTTGGAGAATATCAGATTCAATTACCATTTGGTGTATCTTTTTCTTGTTTAGACTTTTTAATAAAATATCCTTCAGCATGTGATGAACAAGAACTTAAAAAAATAAAACATTCAAATAGTATTTCAAATAATGATTTTGTATCTGTTTACGATTATATAAGGAGTTAAACATGAGTGATAAAGATAATTTTAATTTGATTCAGATTTTAATAGATAAGATTTCTTCGCTTGAGAAAAAAATTGATTCTTTTGAACAAAAAACAGTTACATGGCGACATATACATCATTTATTAAAGGTTAATAATCAGACTTGCATGTTACATCAAAAAACATTTTCTAAATATAGAGGTATTTTTATAGATAAGAATGTATATTTGATTGCAACAGGTCCAACATTACAATATTTTGTACCTGATGATCCCGAAGGGATATATGTTGGTGTGAATGCGGCTTTTTTAAATGAGAAAATTAAACTAGATTATTTATTTGCACAAGATTATTCTGTTGTAAAGTCATATATAAATGAGATGAACTTATATAGACCAGATACGTGCAAAAAATTTTACGGGCAGTTACATTATGGTTCGTTTTCTATTATGAATATACCAGATTATCATGCAATTAAAGCAAATGCAGAGAGATATGTTTATGACACTACATATTACGAAAATACAGTGATATTTACAAACGATATTTCAACACAACCTATTCCAGCAATTCCAATATCATTTGCAGCATTGCAATTTATTTTATGGGGATGCGCAAAAAAAATATTTTTGATTGGTTGTGATTGTTCTAGCAATGGACACTTTAAAAAGGTTCAACCTGAGAGAGATTGTTCAGATCAATTTGAAGCATGGACTTTTTTTAAAGACTTTTCACAAAAGTTTTACCCTGATACAGAAATTATTTCAGTCAATCCTGTTGGATTAAAAGGATTATTTAGAGATCTTTATACTAAAGAATATTTGACTGACCATCCAGAGATAAACCCTGATGAAGTTGAAATATTGGAGAATAAAAATGAACAAAATTAAAGTAGCAATACCTCTAAAAACTAACTCCACAAGAGTGGCTAATAAAAATTTAAGACCATTTATTGGAAAAAATAGTTTGTTTGATATAAAGGCAAAACAGTTATTAAAAGTTTTTGCTCCAGAAGATATCTTTGTTTCTTGTGAAGATAATAATGTTAGAAATGAAATTGAAAAATATGGATTTAATTTTTTGCATAGAGATATAAAATTAACACCTAACAGTGCTCCATGGTCAGAAGTTATTAAAGATATAGTTACAAAAATAGATAATGACGCAGATATAATGTGGGTTCAAGTAACTCAACCATTATTTGATGAATTCAAACAAGTAATGAATAAATGGGAACAAGTATATGAACAATACGATTCATTAACAGTTGTACAAAAATTAAGGCATCATATTTTAAATGAATATGGAATGCCCATAAATTTTAATTTTGGATATTGGCATAAAATAAGTCAAGAATTGCCATCTTATTATTTGGTAACGTGGGCTTGTTTCTGCATGAAAAGAGAAATGCTCAATCAATGCTATTATAATATAGGTCGCAATTCTTATTTATATAATACTGATGCAAATTTGATTGATATTGATACTGAAGAGGATTTTAAAATTGCTCAGTACATATATCAAGAAAAAATAATAAAGTAAATATATGATAGAAACTATATTAATAATTCTATTTGTAACAGAATTATTATGTAGAAATAATGATATTATATTGAATTTAGAATATCATAAGAGACAAGTATTATAATTATATTTATAACCAATAAAACTAAGCATGAAATTTTGGATGTTGGGAGTTGTATTATATTCCAATCAATAGCTTCGTTTAAATAATAACTTTGACGTATAAAATCAAGCTCTCTTTGTTATTTATATTATAAAACCTAAATCCACTTATATAAGCAGTATAAAAATAATTTCATCGGTATTATATTAAAAATATAAAAACATACGGCGGGGGCAAACATGAAACATATTTATATTTTGCACGTTGATGATAAGATTGCTGCTTTTTATCCGCACAAAGATAATCCGACATGTGAGTTTGCGGGAAACGAAACATTTATAGAGTTTATTGTAAAGTTGCGCCAACAACATCCTGATTCACAAATGCGATGCATTAGAAATGAGGGAATAGAAGAGTTTATCCGCCAAAAAATTCGCCTTGAGCAATTAGTTCAAAATAATTCACTCCTAAACCATCAGCAATATAGATATTATTAAAAAACAAAAAAACACCCGAAACGGGTGCTTTTTTTACAACAATTGGCGGAGAGGCAGAGATTCGAACTCTGGGAGGGCTCGCACCCTCGACGGTTTTCAAGACCGCTGCATTAAACCACTCTGCCACCTCTCCAGTATCTACATACTCTCCACATTTTGTACTGTTGCGTAGTATTTCTCAAAATGTAAACAGACAGCGTTAGCAAATACAAAATGCTTTTTACATATTCTGAAAAAAAAGTCAAGTACTATTTTCAAAAATTATGCACATTTTTTTTATTTGACAACAAATTTAATTTTTTTTACAATTCCAGACGATAATAAATTTTTTAGATACCCTTAATTCCTATAAATTATGAATGCTAATGTATTATGCTTAACTGATTATTCAGAAATAGCACTCGGGGAATGTATGTTTCCTACCCAGTCTACAGCCGAAGCGTATTTTAAAGATTCTAACATTTCCGGTGATGTGATTTTATGCAAAATAAAAGACATTAACGGCGGTTGCCATTTAATTTGGGTCGCCATCAATAAAAACAAACCGGTAGGTGTTCTTCCTGCTTTTTTCGAAAATATCGAATGGCCGATGTTTAATTATGATACAATTCAGCGTGTTACGGGACATGAGTTTTTTCTTCGTAATAGAGTTTCATATATTTTGAACACTACTGACGATGGAAAAATAGACATTTATACAGTAAAAATTTTTGCTAATCAAGATTTAATATCTGCACTTTTGGTAGCACAAGGCAAAATTGTTAAAGATGCCTATTTGGTCAAGATACGCACCATTTTAGGAAACAAATATATAACAACATGCTGGTGTGTTCTTTGTGCAGATGCATCTGATCCGGATAATGAGGAAGAAGAAATTTGTTCTCTCGTTCCGGTAGATTTACGAGATTCTCGGATTTTGCAAGAATACGATGTGAACGATGTAAATACTGAAATGGTTATGGAAAATGAAGGTTTTTTTGCCGGTAGCGTTCATTATATTTTGAAACGTGATGAGGCCGATAAACTTTATATTTCCAAAAGTACTATGCAAATTGCTCACATAAGAATTGGTTAAAAGCGAGGTTTTTCCTCGCTTTTTTGTTTACATATTACTAGTTGACAAAAAAATGTATTTTGTTACAATACATTCACAAAAGTAATTATTTAAAAATTTTTTATATATGAATGCATTAACTTTAAGACAATCATCTTGTGATGCTAATGATCAATGCGTTGTATATTGTCAAAGCATGGCTAATTTATTGCTAGAAAATGCAACAAACTCGTCACTGCTTAGACTAACAACGGAAGATGGAAACGTTCATTTTGTATGGTCTGATTTAAGCATCAAAACTGAGTTTCCGGAGTTTGTACCTGTGTTTCAAGGTAGTGGTGATGATGACATCTGTGATATAAAAGAAATCCATGAAATTGCAGATGGTGAAGTTTTTTGTTTCAATGGGTGGGTGTATTGTTTGCATAAAATGAATAATGGCAAAACTATTATTCGTAGCGTGCGTACTTTATGGTCACAAAAAGTCGTAGAAGACATGGCTTTCTATGATTTTGATGCTTCTCCCATCAAAGAGATCTATATGGTAAACTTCTACGATATCGAAAATGGTAAGAAGTATTGTACCACATGTTGGGTAAAGATGCTTGAAAATAATATGATAGAGTATCTTCCTGTTTTTGATGAAGATGAATATTATTTTATGGATAGAGATGTTACATCATATCTTAAAGAAGAAGTATTCGTCGGCGGAAGATTTTCTGCACATGGTTATTATTACCAGCTTAACAAAGACAAAAACGGAAAACTTTATCTTTCTCGAAGTAATCATCCTTTTACAATTAGTAAAAATGATGATAAAACAAAAGAAGAAAAAAGAGTAAAAATCATCAAATTTACCCCAAAGAATTGCAAATAACAAAAAAGCGACGGAAATCCGTCGCTTTTTTGTTACGCTGATGTTTTCATTACATAAATTGTATAAATTTTCAACTTGTTTACACTAGCAAGAGCGACATTTTGGGTTTCAGCGCTAATCTCTTGAGTTTTAATGTTAAAAGTGTAAGCCCATTGGACGTCGTCTTTTGTATTATAAAAATTGAAACCTTGCGTCCAATAAATAACTTCATCCAAACAACAAGCATATACACCATATTCTCTTAAAATATCCGTAGTTTCTTTGAACTTGTCTAAATGATCACAGATATTTTTGAAATCATCAACATTAGGAACAGTAATGCGCTTTCCACAAAAATATGAAGAAAAAGCACTTTGATTAACGTTGAGCCAAATAATATTACTTAGAGTAACTGCTCTCAACCAACAACGATGAAAGTATTTTTGTGTATGAACAATTAAATCATCACAAACGATACCCCAAATTTCATCTTTTCTTGCTTCATCAAGATACGGCAAAATCTCCATTCTGCCATCTTTAATATACGCAAGCGGTAGTGGTAAGTCTATGTTATCATTTGAAATATCATTTTGGCTCAAACGTTCTTTTACAAGATCATAAGCCAAAATGTATAAGATTATTCCAAAAAATATCAATGCAAATGACATCACTACCCATGATTTCATTTCGATAGCAAAAAAGACTAACATAGCCGTTATTACCACCGTACACAACAAAACAATAATAAACTTTTTCATATGATAATAAATTAATAATTTATATTTTGAATCTATGTTTAGTATTTATTTTCATAAATTGCAATAAAAAAAAGCCCCATAGTAGGGGCTTAAAAAAGCTTTTTTATTATTTGAATAATCCGCCCACACCATCGGTTAAGTTTTTCACACTATCACTAACTCCTTTAGTAGCATCTCCAACAGCTTTACCTGCGCCTTTTACAGCATCAGAGGCTCCTTCAACAGCATTATTTGCTAAATCATTTACAGAACCGGCTATTTTACTGATATCAATACTGGCAACAATATTTTTTGTACTATTTAGAATTTCTTTAAATACTCTGGCGATTCCATCTTCAATTGTAACACCTTGTTTTTCAGAACCGATATCATTAATTGTTACGGTTGGTAAATTAACACTCATTGATTGAGAGGAGCCGAGCATATTGCTTACAACAGAAACAACACCATCAGCAATAACAACTTTTTTAATTGCTACTTGTTTACCGGTAGATTTCTCTTTAGGTTCAGCTTCTGTCGTTTCAGATGGTTTTGATGCGGTATTTTTTTGAATATTTGCTAAAATATCATTAACATTATTTTGTTTAAGAGTTAACATTTCATAGGTTATTTCAGGTTTATCAACTCTAATTTCTTTGATAATGATTGTATTTTTTGTAATTGAGTTAATATCAACATTAACAGAAACATTTCCTAATTTAATAATATAGTCAGAACTATATCCTTTAGGATTAGCAACAGTAATATTACTAACTGCACCTTTCCCGTCTAATAAAGATAAGTCTATTTTACCGATATCAACACTTGTTCCTACAACTTGAGAACCATATTTATGAACTAAAGAACGAACAATAGATTGCCAATCTGTATTTAGTGCAAAATATACACCTCCAATTAAGAGTAATATAAAAGCTAATAATATTTTATATCTTTTTTTTATATTCCAAATATATTTACATCCTAAACATAGAGGACACTTACTAGTTGAACAAATTTTTTCTTGTTTTTTTTCATTATCTTTTTTTGCCATAAGAATACTCCTTTTAATAAGTTATCTACATAATTTATATTATTTATTTAATATTTTGCAAATAAATTATAAAAAAAATTTACTTTATTAATTTATTTTTTTATTCTTCATCTAGTGGAGAAAATTATGCAAAAAATTTTAATTGTTTTCTTATTTATTTTTTTAACGGGTTGCTTCAATGAGGATTACGAACTGAAAATCATACATACCAATGATTTGCATTCTCATTTATTACCTTTCAATGATTATGGCGATTGTGATATCAATAGTAATGAGTGTAAAGGGGGATTTGCTCGAATAGTAACATTTTTGAATAATGAGAAAGACGGTTCTGAAAATTCTCTAATAATAGATGCCGGAGACAGATTTACGGGTACGTCTTTTTATACATTGACTAAAAGTAGATATCTGATAAAAACAATGAGCCGAATGCCATATGATGTCATTGGTTTAGGAAATCATGAATTTGATGATAATATAGAGGAAACGGAAAAATTTTTACAAGCTCTTGGTGTTCCTGTTGTAGTTGCAAATACAGAATTTATCGGCAATTCAAATTTATCAAATATAATCAAACCAAGTGTGATAATAGAGAAAAATAACAGAAAAATAGGTGTAATAGGTTTAATTACTGAAGATTTAAGCCCTTTAGGTATAAAAGATACCGTTAAATTCTTCCCTATATATGAAAAAATACACTCTGAAATTAAAGAGTTACAAAAAAATGGGGCTAATATAATTGTTGTCGTATCGCATTTGGGGCTACATGAAGATATAAAGTTAGCTCAACAAGTTGAAGATATAGATGTAATTGTTGGTGGTCATTCTCATTCATTATTATCCAATGACGAAAATATATCTATTAAAGATGGTAAATATCCACTAGTCATAAATGATAAAACGCTAATAGTTACTGCAGGCATGGGTGGACAGTATGTAGGGGTATTAAATGTAAAATTTAATAAAGATGGGAAAATAACTAATTTTTCTGGTGATACAAAAGCGATAGATAATCATATAGCAAATGATGAAATAACATCACAAATTATTTTAGAGGCTTTACATAATTTAGAGCAGATTCTCAATAAACCATTAGCTGAAAGCGAGAATGATTATAATTTTAGTCCAAATAAAGAATATTGTGCTGAGAGATGTGCGATAGGTGATTTAATTACAGATTTACTAAAACAAGCATTTCCGCTTATTGATATTGTTTTCATTAATTCCGGAGCAATTCGTCAGGCAATAAGTAAGGGACAAGTCTCATTTACAAATTTAGCTCAGGTTTATCCTTATGATACAAAAGCAGTATTAATCGAATTAAGCGGTGCGGAAATAAAAGAGTATATACAACATGGAATAAAGAATTATTCATTGAAAGAGCGAACCAATGAATTGTTACAAGTAGCGGGATTGGAATATGAATTTTCAACAACAAATAAGGTAGTTACGAATATAACAATAAATGGCAAACCTTTAGAAGAAAACAAAATATATCGAGTTTTAACCTCTTTATATATTGCACAGGGCGGAGATAAATATCCTGTTAAACAATATCAAGAAGTTGGAACAAGTATAAGGGAGGCTATACAACAACAATTATTAAAAACTTCCAAGCTTATAAATGAAGTAAAAAACAATGTAACAACAATAAAATAAAAATAATAAAAAAAAGTGTTGCAAATAAAAATATAATAGATTATAAAACTGTTTGTTGTTCATGCGTGCGTAGCTCAGTTGGCTAGAGCAACTGACTCTTAATCAGTGGGTCCGGGGTTCGAATCCCCGCGCGCGTACCAATAAAAATACCGCCCAATCAGGCGGTTTTTTTTATTGGTAGGAGCAGTAAGGGAGAAAAATAAAATACAAAACCACCCCAAAGGGGGGGAGTTTCAGCTCTTATTAAGAAATTGATAAATAAAAGAAACTTTTAATAAAGATAAAATATTACTTTAAATCAAAGAGAAATTTAAATAATATAAAAAAATACTTGAATTTAAAATAGATATAAGTTATAACAGCTTTTGTTTGAGTTGTACGGGCTAAATTGGCATGCCTGACAGCTTTTGTTTAATTCCAATTAATTAGAAAGGGAATAAAATGCCTAAATTAAAAACTAAAAAAGCCGCAGCTAAACGCTTCAGCGTTACAGGTACCGGCAAATTAAAAAGAAACCATTCGTTCAAGAGACACCTTCTCTTTAACAAACCAACTAAACAAAAAAGACAAGCTAGAGGCACAATGATTATCAATGCTGCCAATCAGTTTATCAAAAAGTTTTTACCGTTTATTTAGGGAGGATAGGATATGTCTCGTGTTAAAAGAGGTTTAACGGCTCATGCTCGTCATAAAAAAATTTTAGATATGGCGAAAGGCTATAGAGGTCGTAATAAAAATGTATTTAGAGTAGCAGTTGAAAAAGTTGAAAAAGGTTTGCAATATGCATACCGTGATAGAAAAGCAAAGAAAAGAAGTTTCCGTTCTTTGTGGATTCAACGTATTAATGCTGCAACACGTATTCACGATATGACTTATTCTCGATTTATCAGCGGGCTGGTTAAAGCAGGTATTGAGCTTGACCGTAAAGTTCTTGCTGATATCGCTTTGAAGGAGCCCCAAGCATTTGCTAAGTTGGTAGAAACTGCCAAAGCGGCTCTTAAGAAATAATATCGATACAAACACATTAAAATAAAAAGAGTTAGCTGAAGGTCAGTTCCTTTGCTGACTCTTTTTTATTTTGCTTAAAATTAAAGGTTGCTGATTATGGAAAATTTAGATGAATTAAAACAAGAAGTATTAAATAAAATAAATACATCTTCCGAGTTAAAAGAATTAGATGAAATAAGAGTATCAATTTTAGGGAAAAAAGGTAAATTAACCGAACAAATGAAGGGGTTAGGGGCTTTACCTTTAGAAGAAAAAATTGCAATGGGCAAAACTCTAAATGTAATTAAAAATGAAATAGAAAGTGCTATAGAAACACACAAAAAGACATTAGAAGAAAAAGCCTTAAATGATAAATTAGCAAAAGAAACAATAGATGTAACATTACCAATCAGACCAGAAACACAAGGGCGTATTCATCCGGTTTCAAAAATTTATGAAGAAGTTGTTGCAATCTTTGGTCAAATGGGCTTTGAGGTAGCTAATGGTCCCGATATTGAAGATCAATTTCATAATTTTAACGCATTGAATATGCCGGCAAATCATCCTGCTCGTCAAATGCAAGATACATTTTATCTTAACAATAATCCAAACGAGCCTTTTGATATGGATAATGCCTATGTAATCAGAACACACACATCCGGAGTACAAATTCGAACAATGGAAAAACAGCAACCTCCAATCAGAATAATTGCTCCCGGACGTACATATCGTTCAGATTATGATGCCACACATACCCCAATGTTTCATCAAGTAGAAGGATTGGTTATAGATAAAAACATAACAATGGCACATCTGAAAGGTTGTTTATATGATTTTATGAAGGCATTTTTTGAGCTGGATGAATTACCGGTTAGATATCGTCCATCATATTTTCCATTTACAGAACCATCTGCTGAAATGGATATAGGATGCCTTAAAACAAAAACAGAGTTAAAAATTGGAGCAGGCACGGATTGGCTTGAAGTTTTGGGATGCGGAATGGTTCATCCAAATGTGTTGAAAGCCGGCGGAATTGACCCTAATGAATATCAAGGCTTTGCTTTTGGTATGGGTATAGACCGCTTAGCAATGTTAAAATATGGTATTCCTGATTTAAGAACATTTTTTGAATCAGATGTCAGATGGCTGAAACACTACGGATTTACACCATTGGATATATCATCAATGACAGGTGGTTTAAGCAATAACGGAGGACAAGCACGATGAAATTCACATTATCTTGGTTAAAAGAGCATTTAAATACAAATGCATCTGTTGATGAAATTAGCGAAACATTGACACGTATTGGTTTAGAGGTTGAAGAAGTTGTTAATCCTGCTTCTCAATTAGACGGTTTTATCACAGCTAAAGTTGAAAGTGTTGAAATGCATCCAGATTCTGATCATTTACACATTTTAACCGTAAACAACGGACAAGAAAAATTTCAGGTAGTGTGCGGAGCTCCAAATGTTAAATTAAACATGATAGGTATTTTTGCTCCATCTGGTACATTAATTCCACTATATAACGAACGCCTAAAACAAACAAAAATCCGTGGTGTAGATAGCTGTGGAATGATGTGTTCTGAAAAAGAGATGTGCATAGGAGAAGATCACACCGGTATAATTGAATTATCAGCAGATACACCAATTGGCAGACCTGCTACTGAAATATTGAATATTGACCCGGTGATTGAAGTTTCCATTACTCCAAACAGAGCTGAGTGCTTAGGAGTAAGAGGAATTGCTCGTGATTTAGCTGCAGCCGGATTAGGTGAGCTTAAACCACTTAATATCTCTAAAGTTGAAGCTAAATTTACAAATCCAATCAAAGTTAGTGTTGAATGTCCTACAGAATGTCCTACATATACAGCTCGTTATATTAAAAATGTAAATAATAAGGCTGAAACACCAAAATGGATGAAAGACAGACTCAACGCCATTGGTATACATTCTATTTCTCCACTAGTAGATATAACAAATTATATCAATTATGATATGGCTCGTCCATTGCACGTTTTTGACGCAGATAAAATCAGTGGTAATATTGTTGTTAAAATGGCACAAAATGGTGAAAAATTTGTAGCCTTAAATGAAAAAGAATATGAATTAAACGACCAAAATCTAGGTATCTGTGATGATAACGGAGTACAATGCTTGGGTGGTGTTATGGGTGGATTAGAAAAAGGCTGTTCGGCAGAAACAACAAACGTTTTGCTTGAATGTGCATTATTTAAACCTGAATGTATTGCTCGCACCGGTAGACGTTTACAAATTGATTCCGATTCTCGCTATAGATACGAACGTTGGGTTGATCCTAAATCAAATATCAGTGGATCAGATTATGCTACATCTATGATATTAGATATCTGCGGTGGAGAAGCATCTGATTTAGTTGTTGTTGGTTCAGAAGAGTGTCAAGAAAGAGTAGCATATTTACGTCCTGAAAGATTGGAAACATTTATTGGTATGCCTGTTTCAGCAGAAAAATCAATGGAGATTTTACAAAATTTAGGATTTAAGGTATCTTTTGAAAATGGTCAAATTAAGGCTGTTTCTCCAAGTTGGCGTGGCGATATTGAAGGTGAACACGATTTAATTGAAGAAATTGTTCGTATGATTGGTTTAGATGAAATTCCTGCCATATCCATGCCTTCAAATACATTTCCTAAAGAAACATTGAGTGCAGAACAACATAATGCATTAATTGTAAAACATGAACTTGCATCACGAGGGATGTATGAAACGGTTACATGGAGTTTTGCCGATAGTTCTGTTGCTAAATATTTCCGCAAAAATCAAGAGGCCATTTTATTGCAAAATCCAATTGTCAAAGAGTTAGATGAAATGCGTCCGTCTATTTTGCCGAACTTATTGACTGCAATCAGAAATAATATAGCAAGAGGATATTCAAATGTAGCTTTATTTGAAGTTGGTCCTGAATTTTATGGTCGCAATCCACAGGAACAAGTGATGTCTGCCAGCGGTGTTAGAGCGGGTTTAACTTCAAAAAAAGATTGGACAGGATATTCACGAGAATATGATGTATTTGATGCTAAAGCTGATGCTTTATGCGCAATAGCCGCAGCTAACGGACCGATTGAAAATCCGCAAATAACAACTGATGCTCCGTCATATTATCATCCCGGACGTTCAGGAACAATTCGTTTGGGTAAAAATGTAATGGCTTATTTTGGCGAAATTCATCCTAGCGTATTAAAAGCTTTGGATATAAAAACAAGAGTTGTCGCATTTGAGGTTAACTTAAACAATATTCCATTACCTCGCGGTTCAAAAGGAAAAGCTCGCAAAAAGTTAGAACTTTCTCAATTCCAACCGGTAGATAAAGATTTAGCTTTTGTGGTTGATAAAAATGTTAACGCTGCCACAATTATTTCAGCAGCCAAAAATGCAGATAGGAATCATATAACAGACGTAAGAATTTTTGATGTTTATGAAGGAGAACATTTACCTCAAGGGAAAAAATCTGTAGCAATAGGTTTAACATTCCAACCGGTAGAGCAAACATTTACTGATAAAGATATTGAGAATTTAATGAACAAAGTTATAATTGAAGTCGGCAAGAAAACCGGCGGAGAATTAAGATAGGAGATATAAAATGGCGTTAAAAAATACACGCAAACAAAATTATCCAGAGTGGTATCAAAGTGTAGTTTCTGAAGCAGATATGGCAGAAAACTCATCATCTCCGGGGTGTATGGTTATTAAAGCATGGGGATATGGAATTTGGGAACGTATTCAAAGGGTTTTAGATGAACAAATAAAAGAAACAGGTCATGAAAACTATTATTTTCCAATGTTTATTCCATTATCATTTTTTCAAAAGGAAGCAGACCATGTTGAAGGTTTTGCTAAAGAGATGGCTGTTGTAACCCATTCTCGTTTAATGAATGAAGATGGAAAACTAAAACCATCATCTCCATTAGAAGAACCATTGATTGTTCGTCCGACAAGTGAAACAATCATTGCCGATTCTTTTTCAAAATGGGTAAAGTCCTATCGTGATTTACCGGTAATGTTAAATCAGTGGGCGAACGTTGTTCGTTGGGAAATGCGTCCACGTTTATTCTTGCGTACACGTGAATTTTTGTGGCAAGAAGGACACACTGCACATTCTAACGAGCCAGAAGCCGTTGAAGAAACAACAAAAATGCTTGAAGTATATCAAGATATGGCTGAAAACGCATTGGCAATGCCTGTGATTGTAGGTAAGAAACCTGAATATGATAAATTTCCGGGAGCAATTGATACATATTGCATAGAGGCAATGATGCAAGATGGAAAAGCTTTGCAAGCAGGAACATCACATTATCTTGGTCAAAACTTTGCGAAATCAGCAGATATTAAATTCGTAAATTCTGATAATCAACAAGAATATGCATATACAACATCATGGGGTGTTTCTACACGTTTAATCGGTGGTGTAATTATGAGCCACGCTGATGATGAAGGCATGGTTGTTCCTCCAAGAATTGCTCCATATCAGGTTGTATTTATTCCTTTAATTAAAAAGAATGATGATGCACAAAAGATTATGGAGTATATTACCAAACTTCAGTCAGAATTAAAAAATAAAACAGCTTTTGGTGAAAAAATTCGTACTAAAGTTGATTCACGAGATAAAGCAAGTGTTGATAAAGTTTGGGAATGGGTAAGAAAAGGTGCTCCAGTTGTTTGTGAAATTGGTGCTCGTGATATTGAAAATAATGGCCTAATGGTTAAAGAGCGTATTTTCTTTGGTCAACCTGAAGGCAAAAAAATTATGAAGGTTGAAGAGTTTGTATCTACAATTTCTGATCGTTTAGAATTTTTACAAAATGAAATGTTTAGACGAGCAAAAGATAGAATGAATACAAATGTCAGAACAGATATCACAACACCTGAACAATTCAAAGAATACTTTGCTAATTCCAACGAATGGATTGAAGATGGTAAAGAGGGAAAAGTAGCCTTTGTAAGAGGTAAATGGTGTGGAGATTCTGCAACTGAAGAAATCTTAAAATCTATGCGTATCACAATTCGTTGTGTTCCGTTTGATCAAAGTGGTACAACCGGAAAATGCTTATTAACCGGCAAAGATGCCACAATGGATGTAATTTATGCCAGATCATACTAAGATATAGAAATCTCAAAAAATAAAAAACTCGGAATGAATATTCCGAGTTTTTTTTGAAGTCAATAATCATTAGTAGAATCTCAAAGATAGCGAACAACTACCATATAGAGAAGAACAAGCATCACAACCGGTTACCGCTACATCAATAGGCATGGGAGTTGCAACATTATTTCCATTCGGACAAGCATATGTTTCCCAAGTTGCAGATTGTCCATCACATCCCTCATAAGCCCCAAGTATTACTCCGGAATTAATACCTACAGAAAGTAAACCAGATGAAGAAGTGTCTCCCCAATCTTGCGTAACTAATTCAATACATGCTTCCTCCGGTAAACCGTCAACAGTAATACCGAAAGCTCTATTATCCCCATCATTTTTTCTTCCTGTACTAAAAATATAAACATAACCACCAAAAGCATTGGTCATACTATAATCTCCGGAACCTCCTTCAAACATTTCTCTCGGTGCCAAATTTGCTTTATATGCTACTTTTCCACTCAAATTACCATAATTTCTTTGTCTGGCATAAAGAGTTCTTGTATTTGCCACCATTTGTGATATTTGGTCGATAGTTTTATTGATTTTAAATTTCATCATCGCTTTAGAGTATCCGGCAATACCACCTACAGATAATACGCCGATAATTGCGAGTACTCCGAGCATTTCAATCATTGAACGACCGGATTGATTATTTGTTCTACACATTTTATTCATTATATTCTCCTTTCCATTGTCCGAAAAAAGGGATCCTTTTTTTCGGACATTTTTTTATAAAAAATCAAAATCAAATTCATAATAAAATCAATAAATTAAATTGCAAGCTAAAAAAATTTTTATGTCCGAAAAAAAGGATCCCTTTTTTCGGACATTTTAGAGGTGTAACATGAATTATATCTTGGCTAAACTGTTATCATATAAAATAAAAGATAAGAAAAAACGTAAGGAATATAGAGAAGATTTATGTTCAATATCTTTCAGTTTATTTTCACCCAATAAAATTTCCGGCAAAAATAATAAAATAATTATATTGAATCCTAATGGGAAAGAACGAAAGCTCAGATGGTATGAAAAAATAAATGGGTTGAAAATCATCATTAAAGGTGAAAATAATATCGTTAAATTAGCACGTCCTTTTGGTGGTTTTTCCAACTGTGAAATTTTTATTCGCGGGAAAAATAATGTTTTTCAGAAAGAAAAATCTCGATTTGGTTCTTCGGATACTAAATTTCATATGTCTGCAAAAGGTGATAATCGTTTAATGCAAATAGGAGAAGATTTTTCCATTGGTAGCGGTTTAATTTGGAATGAAGAGGATAATACTCATCTTTGTATTGGTAATTATGTTATGTGTTCAATAAACATACATATTCGTAATAGTGATAGCCACGTTATTTTAGATGATAAAAATAATATAATAAATAAATCTTCTAATTTAAGCATTGGCAATCATGTATGGTTAGGAGCAAATTCCAGTATATTGAAAGGAATAAACATTCCCAATAACACCATTGTTGGTTATGGTTCAGTAGTTACAAAGTCATTTTCAGAAGAATATACTATTATAGCGGGTAATCCGGCAAGAACAATTAAACAAGGTGTACATTGGGAAAAAGATAAACATAATGATTATGTTAAAAAACACCAGTTATGATTATCTCACATATGCTCTTTGATTTCTTGTATTGTTATTTACTCTATTATAAGATTTTCTAGGTAATTTATTAAATTGTGAAGAAATGGTATCGGTTAAATTTTTACCCATAGTTTCCCGCAGATGTGAGCTTATAACTGTAGAATCTTTCTTTTTTATACTACTAATACCATAAATTCCACCTAGCGCAACTTTTGAAAAATCAACAGAGTTTTCAAGTTTCATCTCTTCACTGTTTCCTAAAAGAATTTCACCTAAAAACACTCTCAATTCTAAATCGCGTCTTTTTACCAAAGGAATAAGAGTATGACCGTCAGCATATATCTTTTTACTAAAGTATGCTAAGATATTATTTTTTGCTACTTCATTAAGAGTAGATTTGGTTGTATCACCTTTAGTTTCAACATAAGTTTTTATATTTTTTGCAAAATTAGAAGGTTCATTGTTTTTTGTTTTTAATATACCGCTACCGCAATTATAAATTAAACTACCAACAGCAACAATTTCGGCTTTTTCCATGGAATCTAATGGCAGATAATTTTTCATATCATTGAACATATATTTATCAAGATGAGTATTAAAATATTGCAATAATTCTTCTTCATTTTCGATAAAATCGCCGGCTCTAACTTTTTTACCATCAGGACGAATTGTGTTTCCGATACCTATTGTATAACATTTTCCTTTCGGATCCCAATATGCTCTGGCTTTTACCCCTTCGCAATGAGCAATAAAACATAACATATCATATCTGGCATTTTCAAAATTTTCTGTTGCTCGCACATTTGCGATACTATCGGCTTGTTCAGGAGTTAATATTCTCTCTCGTAAAGAATCAATTTTCGTAGTATCAACCTCAACTTTAATAGAATCTGCTAGATTATATGCATTATTAAGAGCTTCATTAGTATTAAAACAACTATCTTCAGACTGATGAATATTTCTATCCGTAATTTTTTCTGCTGGGATAGGAACAGAATCACTGTGTTCCGGCTTCTGCTCTTGAGCAGACGAACCAGCCCATGAAGATAAAAAAGTTGTAAACGTTAAAATTTTTGATTTAATACTCATAATCACTCTCCTAAAATGATTATAATATATTGAAAAAGAATGTGCAATTATTTTATTAAAGAAATTCTGTTAATGGCTTTATAAACAGAATTGCATGTTAAAAATATCCATTTATATTATCATTAAACAAGGAGAAAACAATGTGGTTAAACATATTTAATCGTGAACCCAAAGCATTTAGAGAAGGGTGGTTACCAGCCTCCGGTGGTCATGAAATATATTTCAGGGAATTTGGTAATCCCAAAGGAACTCCCGTACTATCTTTCCATGGAGGTCCTGGGGGTTCAGTTCGTTCAAAATATGCAAAGTTGTTCAATTTGAAAAAATATCATTTTATTCAATTTGATCAACGAGGATGTGGAAATTCGGTAGCTGTTAATGCATTTAAAGACAATGAAACACAAAATTTGCTTATAGATGCTAAACGATTATTAGATAGTATAGGTATTAAAAGAAAAGTAATTGTGCATGGAGTATCATGGGGTTCAACATTAGCCTTATTATTTGCTGAAAGATATCCAGATAAAGTTTCCAAAATTGCTATTTCTTCAGTTTTCTTAGCACGTGCAGAAGATGTTAAGTGGGTAAGCCATGAAAGTGAGCGGTTTTATCCTGATATTTGGGATGAACTACGCATACAGCATAAAAGTAAAAATGTATATCAAAATTGTTATAACTTATTGTTTTCCAATAATAAAAGAGATAATCTTAAGGCTTTAACATATTTAGGTAGTTATGAACATATGCTGGGACAATTAGATCCAAAATTCATTGACCGAAAAGAGTTAGATGAAAATGAATTAAAATCAGCCCGTGTTGCTTTTCACTATGAAAAAAATAAATATTTTCTAAAACCCAATCAAATTTTAGAAAATATAGATAAAATAAAACATATTCCAACTCTTATAGTCCATAATCGCCTAGATTTTTGTTGTCCGGTAAAACAGGCATGGGATTTACATAAAGAATTACCTAAATCTAACATTATTATAAATCCTGGATATGAGCATTCTTCAGCTCAGTTATTGAAGGTATTTAAACAGCAATTACAATCATTTTTATCATAAAAGGATCTACAATGTATTATAGTTTATTTGAAATTTTTGCTATTGGCATTGGTCCCTCAAGTTCTCATACAGTTGGACCGATGAAAGCAGCTAAAAGGTTTGTTGATAATATTGCCGAACAAGGAAAATTAAAAAAAGTAGATTCTGTAAAAATAAATTTATATGGTTCTCTCGCATTAACAGGAATTGGTCATGGTACACTCAATGCGGTTATATACGGTTTGTTAGGAATGATTGCCGAAGACGTAGATCCTAAAATTGATTATATTGGAAATGTTAAATCTTCAGGCAAACTCAATTTAGGTGGTGAAAAAATCATAGATTTCTCTTTTGATAATGACTTTTTTTTAGATAAAAAAACATTTTTAAAAGAACACTCCAATGGAATGACTTTTATTGCCTATGATAAAAATAATAAAATTATTTTGGAAGAAACATATTTCTCAGTCGGCGGAGGAACAATTGCACGCCAAGACGAAATAAGTCGCAGAATAGATAGAGAGCCATATAATGTTCCATATCAATTTGATTCATGCAAAGAGTTAATGGATTTATGCCATAAAAATAAACTTACGATAGCTGAATTAGTTTTACAAAATGAAAAAGCTATATGGAAAAATAATGTTACTAAAAACATTATAAAATTAGTCAAGATTATGCAAGAAAATATTGATATAGGTATGCAAAAAGAGGGCTATTTAATGGGGGGGTTAAAAGTAAAACGTCACGCAAAAGAAATGTACGAACGTTTAATGGCCAATTTTGAGCATAATTCTACAGATTCATTAACAGCTATTGATTGGATAAATATTTGGGCGTTTGCAGTTGCAGAAGAAAATGCATCCGGAGGTCGTATGGTTACAGCTCCGACAATGGGATCAGCAGGGTTAATTCCTGCCGTTATGCGCTATATGAAAAGATATGGAAAATTTAAAAATGAAACAGATAAACAACAAGCATCTGTAACATTTTTAGCAACAGCTTCAGCAATCTGCAGTTTATATCGAACAAACGCCTCTATTTCCGGAGCAGAAGTAGGATGCCAAGGAGAAATAGGGGTTGCATGTTCAATGGCAGCCGGAGGTCTTGTTGCCGCACTTGGTGGTAATAATAAACAAATTGAAAATGCCGCAGAAATTGCCATGGAACATAATCTTGGTTTGACTTGCGATCCAATCAACGGATTAGTTCAGGTTCCATGTATTGAACGAAATGCGATGGGTGCAATTAAGGCGGTAAACGCTGCACGATTGGCAATGCAAGGCACCGGAGATCATATAGTTAGTTTAGATAGCATAATTAAAACAATGTATGAAACAGGTTTAAGCTTAAATAGTGATTATAAAGAAACCTCTTTAGCCGGAATAGCAAAAAATGCTTTGAGTTGTTAATTTGGTTTTTAGATAAAAACTTGACAAATTTGCTTTTGGATGATACTATGCCAAAGATTGTACTATTATTAATATAAATATTTATATACATGGCAGAAAGAGAAATTTATCCGACAGACATCGTGATTACAGACAAACAAAAGAAACAATGGATTCACGATGAACTAAACAAAGGGACACCGGCTGCACGTCGTTGGGCTGATTATCGAATGAAAAACGGCGAAGATTTTGCCGATTTTGAAGACGATTACCTTGAAATTGTGTTTACAGAGTGTAAACTATACGAGACAATGAAAGATACATTATGTCATCATATTCAACTTCATGGTTTGAACAAAATGGCAGAAGAGTATTTTCAAGAGTTTAAACAGGTTAGGATTTATAACCACCACGTTTATACTAAAATCTTAAAGAAGGTACGCTCCCGTTTTGTGCAGGAAGGTGGTAACCGTCAATTGGAATATCTCATTAGTAAAATAAATGAGTATATTCAGAAAGTAGAAGAACTTTCTCGCATAGCATTTCAAATGCTAAAAGAAGGCAAATCTCCTGACTTGGAGGTCTGGAGCGATAAAGCAATTTTGCAAGATGCAGTTTTTGAAGAAAACAAACAATTTTTGAAACAAACATTAAATCATCTCAATGCTCTTCAAAAAAATCGTTGTCAGATGGGAGTTAATGAGATCAGACTTTTGCTTTATTCAAAGCAAGGATGCCGTCGTGAGAAATTATATCGTCAGACTGAAGCGTGGATTATTGATATCTACAATTCACTTCCCAGTGAAGAACAACGTCGATCTATTTATCGCGAGATATGTGAATTTGTTGCCGAGCAAGTTCCTCTGATTGGATATATCTCTCCCTCAATTATCTCGTTTATTTTTGATCGTGGATTTTTGAGTGAGATGAGTCGTGATTTGCTTGTTAAAATCAAGCCTGTTATTTCTTCTTTGGGTATGGTTTCATTAATTTTGACACCATTACGCAATTTCTACGATACCGCTCTGCTTCACTTATATGGACATTATGGTTTTACGGAATCTGATAAGTTTTCTATTGAGATTATGAAACTATATTCGCCAAAGTCAGTTAGTGCAGAAGTAGATAATAAATTGCAACAAGAGATTAAAAGGCAAAAAGCACACGCATCGGCCTAAGCATTGAATAAAACCGTTATTCCTAGAGAATAACGGTTTTTGTTATACAAAAGATTATATTTATATATAATTGGTTTTAAGTTACTACAAAACAACAAAATAAAGATTAAATTATAATTGTTCAGATAAATAATGATGTTTTTAAGCAATTAAATTCTAAATTATATTATTTGAAACGTCGCAGATTATAGGTATAAGTTTAATCAACGAGATTCTTTTACCATATATAATAAAGCGAAAGACCTGTATTTTGATGTATAGTAAAAGAATTTTGTTGAGTTTGATGATATTTAACAGTTTTTATTCTTTTATATCACAAAAGAGGTAGATGAAGGAGAAGGATGCTTAATCTTTCTCCTTTTTTCATAAAAAATTCACATTAAACAATCTTGTAAAGAAAGATATAATATGCTAAACTAATCTTAAGTATTATAGGAGGGGGTATTAAAATAGGACAACAATATATTGCAAGCTTTTCAGATGAAGAAAAACAACTAGCTATGGAAGAATTCCGTCGTTCTCCATCATATCAGGAAGCAATATTGAAAGAAAAAATGAAATATAGCAATAAAAGCTATGAACATATTATGTCTGAGGCACAAAAGCGCTTACATCCACCATATACAGAAAAGGATATATATATAGAAGATATCCATAAGGCATTATCTACCAACGTTCAAGCAACGGCAAGCGAATATAGAAATAGTATAAGTAAACGTCTAAAAATGGGTACTAGTGGTTTAATGAAATTAGATAGTAAAGAAAGAGCAGTACTGCAAGGAACTGAAGCCAAGGCTATTTATCCGTCCAGAGCAATGGAGGAACTAGAAGCAATGGTTACTCTTGATAAAAATATTATCTCAGAAATCATGAAAGAAGATGCACTTCAAGCAACCTTAGAAATAAATAGCTTAGATATTCCACATATTAAAGAAAAGGAACGTGCATCAAGGAAGAATGATAAAGTTTCTAAAGAAACAGCACAAATCAAAGAAGAAACTCAACAAGCATCGATATCACCAAATGCACAAACATCTATGTTAGTGTTAAATGTAAAACGAGAACGCTAATTAAATAAAAATTAATACAGAGTACATTACAATTCTGAATACATAATTATTTTGAGGAGGTATATATGAACAAAGCACTGTTGTTGTCATTTTTATGTTTAAGCCTGTTTCTTAGTGATAAAGCACAATCGCAAACAATGGAAATGTCAATTGGAGGGACAAGCGAATATAAAGAGGATAAAGTAAAATTATATAACTTTAGCGATGAATTATTACAAGCGACGGCAAATTGTTCTCCATACTCAGAAGATTTTAGTAAAAATAACTCTACAATTTCATTTTTTGGAATGAGTCCAAAAATAACCATAAACATTTTAGGAAAAGACAACGGGTTATGTAAATTTGTTGTAAAGCATGAATTTAAGGGTATGGGTGGAAGTCAGTATACTTGTCAAATTAATGCTCAACAACAAAAAGAGTTGCTTGAAGCAATGAAAGATCGTTCAACGGAATTAATTACAGAGACATATACCTCTTATTCAACAATTGAAATGGGAGATGAAGTTCAACGTATTCCTTATGAAACAAAAATCACAGCAGGTCGTTTTATTGTAGAATATTCCAAAATAACAGGAAGTTCATGCGAAATAGAAGAAATCACATATAGCGAAGAAGAGAAAGAACAGTCTAAAAAAGATATGCTTTCATTTTCACATGAATTTATAAACTCATTACGAAAATGTGAACCCGATACAGAAGAATTTTCTATGTTTATATTGTCAAAGAAGGCAGAAATTATAGGTATGCAAGATGATAATTGTTATATCAAATATTCTGATTTTGATTTATTCGTTCCAACAAATATAATACCAAATATTACGGGATTTGATAGTTTGGAAACATTGCTGAAAAATAGGGATATTGCGAAATATAACAAAAAGCTGGAATATTCATATAACGGTTTACTATTTGAAATAGATCATTGTGCCAAACATCACGAAGATCACCGAGGAGAAAGTAGCACTCAAAGTAGCGAATTCGTAAGCATAAAACGAGGTATTTCAACCGAATACATCAACCAAACCTGCGTAATAAAGTTGCAAAATGAGTTAGAAATAGATGGCAGTATTGAAGACTATAGCATTCGTTGTCCGATTCCTGAAAAAGAAATTCAACATATTGCCGATACATACAGCGAATTGATTTCAAAATATGGCGAAAAAAGAGAATACATTGACGGGGGAGTACGATTTATCAGCGCTCAAAAGAACGCAGAAACCAAACAGGCAGATGATGAGATTATGTATTATCTTCAACAAAAGGGATTTTGCCAATAGCCATAAGATTTAAGCACAAAAAAAGGAGTTCTTGCCGCTGCGAATACAACAAGAGCTCCTTTCCGAAAGCTCTAACCATATATAATTAAAGCATTTTCATATATAAAATATAACTTTCTACAAAAATAACAAGAAATTTTTTTACAATTTTTAATATATGTATAAGTATCAAAACATCGTTGACATTATAAGTACAAAATTTTACCCTCTAAAACATAGCAAATAAGCCAATTTGCGGTAGTACTTAGAAGTGCGGGGTCGTAAGAAGCCTTATAATATCTGGTGTGATGATTTTTTATTAAAAGGGCGAAGAATAAAATTATTTTCGCCAGCGATGGTGTATTTTTTATACAACATAGATTTTTTCACATATTGATATTATTTCCCCAAACAATGAGATACATTCATTTTGGTTTATAAAATTTCAATGAAGGGGAATAAAATGACAACATACTACATAGTAAGCGGTGGATTTGATCCGATTCACGAGGGGCATATTGAAATGATAAAAGCCTCAGCAAAGGCATCTGATGGAGTAATCGTTTTAGCCAATTCAGATGATTGGTTATGTCGTAAAAAAGGGAAAAATTTCCATTCCATGAAGACGCGTAAAGCCATATTAGAGAATCTAAAGGGTGTAGTAGATGTATTAGAATTTGATGATTCGGATAATTCCGCTTCAGATGGCATCCGTAAAGCACGTCAAAAATATCCTGATGTACACTTAGTTTTCGCTAACGGGGGCGACAGAGGAAAAGATAATATTCCTGAGGGTCCAACATGTGCAGAATGCAATGTAGAGTTAGTTTTTGGTGTTGGCGGAGATAATAAAGCCAATTCATCTTCATGGATATTAGAAAAGTGGAATAATAAATGAGTTCAAAAGTAAAATTACTTTTTGATGTAGAGCAACTAAGCGTAGACGGATTAAAGGGAACTGGCGTTGTTCGAGTTTGCGATGTTTTATTGCATAAACTAATGGAAAGTCCGACGATAGATTTGTATCCCATAATCACAACCAAAAGGGGAGATATACATAAATATCTTTCGGCTAAAGGTTTGCAACGCTTAGAAGAAAAATTGGTTTATATGCCTGAGCTAAAGGCCACAACAAAAAATCAAAATTGGTATCAACGCCTTAGAACGAAATTATTCACTAAATGGTTATTAGCAAAATATGCTACAAAACTGAGTGAATTTGATGCGTATTTATCACCATTTAGCCCGATATCTCCGGTGTTATATAATCATCCGATAAAAACCTTTATGATAGTGCATGATTTAATACCGATAGTATATCCAGATGGTTGCGAGCCAAAATTTGTTAAAAAATTCACAGATTGGATAAAACGTAGCAATCCGGACGCGTACTTTTGCGTTTCAGATTACACAATAAAAGATTTACGCCGTTTTCGCCCTGATTTAAAAAATAAATCAATGTATCGAGCATATTTAGGGGCAAGTGAGAACTTTAAGCCAATAACGAATAAAGAAACAATATCTCAAATAAAAGAAAAATACGGCATAAAAACCGATAAGTATTTTTTAGCCGTATCCGAAATAACCGCTCGCAAAAATTTGGTACATTTACTAGAAAGTTTTGTTAGTTTTCTAAAAGATAGCAAGGTTAAAGATATTTCGCTTGTTTTGGTCGGTCCTGTACGCAAAGGCTATGAAGATGTGGCAAAACGAATACAAGGCTTGGATAATATAAAAGATAAAATAATCCAAACAGGCTTTGCTGATAACGAAGATTTAGCGCCGTTATATAGTGGAGCAACAGGATTTATTTATCCGAGTATGTATGAAGGCTTTGGACTTCCCGTATTAGAAGCAATGCAGTGCGGAACACCGGTTATAACGTGTAATAATACCTCATTACCAGAAGTAGGCGGAGATGCAGTATTATATATAAGCGGAAAAGATAAGCACGAAACAGCCATGTTTTTAAACAAGTTGTATTTAGATAACGAATTGCGCGAAACTCTTCGCCAAAAAGGTTTAGAACAAGCAAATAAATTCAATTGGCAAAATACTGCTGATGTTGTGATTAATGCCGTAGTTAATATTGTAAAGGGAGAGAAAAATGGTTAAAACAGCACTTATTACCGGAATTACGGGGCAAGACGGTTCATATTTGGCTGAACTATTGTTAGAAAAAGGATATGATGTTCACGGGATTATACGTCGTAGTTCATCATATAATACTCAAAGAATTGAACATTTAATGGATAATAAAAATCTGCATTTGCATTATGGAGATTTGACAGATTCTGTAAATTTAATTCGTTTAGTTAAAGAAATCGAACCAGATGAAATTTATAACTTGGGAGCTCAAAGTCACGTTAAAATTTCTTGGGATTGCCCTGAATTTACAGCAGAAAGTGATGCTTTAGGTACATTAAGATTGTTAGAGGCGATCAGAATAAATGGTTTGACTAAAAAAACCAAATTTTATCAAGCATCGACATCTGAATTATATGGTTTAATACAAGAGCCTATTCAATCAGAAAAAACTCCTTTTTATCCACGTTCTCCATATGGTGTAGCTAAATTATATGGTTATTGGATTACTGTAAACTATCGTGAAAGTTATGATATTTTTGCTTGTAATGGAATTTTATTTAATCATGAATCTCCTCGTAGAGGTGAAAATTTCGTAACACGTAAAATTACTTTAGCAGCAACCAGAATTAAAGAAGGTTTACAAGATTGTTTATATTTAGGTAATTTAGATGCTAAAAGAGATTGGGGACATGCCAAAGATTATGTAGAGGGTATGTGGCGTATGCTTCAAGCAGAAAAACCTGATGACTATGTTCTTTCAACAGGTACTACAACTTCAATTCGTGATTTTGTTAAACTTACATTTGCAGAATTAGGAATTGATTTAGAATGGTCAGGTGCCGGAGTTGAAGAAAAAGCTATAAATAAAGTAACAGGTAAGGTTGTTGTTGCCGTAAATCCAGAATTTTTCCGTCCGGCAGAGGTTGAATTGTTATTAGGCGATAGCACAAAAGCTCGCACAACTTTAGGATGGAAACCTCAATATGATTTAGCTGCTTTAGCAAAAGAAATGGTTGCTGAAGATTTGAAATTGGCTCAAAAAGAAAAACTATTAAAAGAAAATGGATTTAAAGACAATAAACATTACGCATCTTAAGAGGTTCTGATGAATAAATATATAATCACAGGAGTAGCAGGTTTTGTTGGATATCATTTTGTTGAATATTTAAAACAAAACGATAAGACTTCGCAAATTATTGGTGTTGATATAGCCTCTAAAATTGATTTGGATATTCAATACCATCAATTAGATCTGAATAATAAAGTAGAATTAGAAAAAGTAATCAAAACATGTGCTCCTGATTATATAGTTCATTTGGCATCCATTAGTTCTGTAGGGCAAAGCTGGCAAGATCCCGCAAGTTGTTTTCAAAATAATACAACTATTATGCTCAATATATTAGAGGCTATCGTTAAGAATAAACTTAAAACCAGAGTATTATCTATTGGTTCTTCAGAAGAATATGGTAATGGTAAAATGCCCCTTAAAGAAGATATGTTATTAAATCCACAAAATCCTTATGCTGTAGCGAAAGTCAGCCAAGAGATGTTATGCAGATTATATGCTCAGAATATGGGAGTTGATATTGTAATGACCCGTTCATTTAACCACATAGGCCCACGTCAAAGTGAGCGCTTTGTTATTCCTTCCTTTATTCGTCAATTGGTTAAAATTAGTCAAGGAGTTGAAAATAAATTATTTGTGGGAAATATTGATGTTGCACGCGATTTTACGGACGTACGAGATGTTGTTGATGCTTATTATAAAATATTAACGTCTGGTGAAAGTGGTGCAATTTATAATGTTTGTTCAGGGCGAGGTTATAAATTAAGAGAAATAATTGAAGAGACCGCAAAAATTCTGAATATAGAACCTCAAATAGTTGTTGATGAAAGCCGAATTCGTCCAAACGATATAACATATATAGTAGGGGATAATACAAAGCTCAAAACTCAGTTAGGTTGGGAACAAAAGTTTACGTTACAAGATACGTTGTCTGATATAATTGAGTATTGGAAGAAAAAGTAATGAAAAAATTGTTATACATTGGACATGCATATCATAATAAGACTAAATCTACTCAGTTTCTAAAAGAGATGTTTGCTAAAAAGTATGAGGTTGAAATATTTGATTTTGATCCATATAAAGATGAAATGAAAACACATTTTGCTCCATTGAAAGGGAAGTTTTTTGATGTGGTTGTAATTTTTCAAATTATGCCACATCTTAATGAGTTAAAAAAATTAATTAAGTTTAATCATAGTATATTTTTTCCGATGTATGACGGAGTACCTAGTCGGTTAGATACTATATGGTATGAATATAGAGATACACAAATTATCAATTTTTCGAAGACATTACATGATGAACTTAAAGAATTAGGTTTTTCTTCGCAATATATACAATATTTTCCTGAACCTATAAAAACAAAGAATATGGGGAAGGGAGATTCTGTTTTCTTTTGGCAGAGAATAAATCAGATAAATTCAGATTTAGTGTGTAAGTTGCTATCAAAAACAAAAATTTCGCATTTACATTTTCATAAAGCGATAGACCCTAATAATGCAATACAATTACCGGATATGAATTGTAAAATAACCACATCTGAGTGGTTTGAAACACGTGAAGAAATGCAAGAAAAAATGTTAGAGTCTGCCATATATATTGCACCTCGTTTATATGAAGGTATAGGTATGAGCTTTTTAGAGGCTATGGCAATGGGCAGATGTGTGATTGCTCCAAATTATCCGACAATGAATGAATATATTGAAGATGGAATAACAGGATATTTATATGATTGGGAAAATATCAAACCTATTGAAATAAAAGATATTAAATCTATTCAAAAAAATACCTTAGCTTATATTCAAAAAGGATATAAAAAGTGGGAAAACGAAAAGTATAAAATTTTGGAATGGTTAGAATCTGATTTAGAAAATGATACAAAGAAATTAAAGAAATATTACCATGAAAAAGTAGAAGTGATAACATATAAATTGTTTAATTTTCTGCCAATCATCAAAGTTAAGAAATCTATAAAGAAATGTAATATAAAACTATTTGGCTTTTTGCCATTAATTACAATAAGGAAGAAATAAAATGAGTGAGAAAAAGAAGAATAGTCAGAAAATAACTATTTGTTTTGATGGGAAAGTTTTAAGTAATGGGTTAAAAGAAGGAACTGGAAGAACAGGTATTTATTGGACATCTAAAAATATTTTAGAAGAAATGGCTAAAAGAGAAAATTTTAACACTTCGTTGTTTTTAGATAAAGATGATGTTAAGAAAAAAGATAAGATATTAGCACAATTAGATGTATCTGATTTGACTATAATTCAAGAAGATGATGATTTATCAGATATTAATTGTTTTTTCTCTCCAGTTTTTGAAATTCCCGATTTTATATATAAGTATCCAAATATTTCTTGCTATACAATCTTATATGATATCATTCCTTTATTATTTCCAAAATATTTTATAGGAGCTAAACCTTCATCATGGTTCACAAATTTATTTAACTCATTAAACAATCAAGATTTCTATTTTTCGATTTCAGATTATACAAAGAAAGATTTTTTGAAATATTGTCCTAAATTAGATGAGAAAAAAATAACAACAATACCTCTTTCAACAAATCAACAATATAAACCAAACAAAAATTTAACTATAGAAGTTAGAAAAAAATATAATATTCCTGCAGATAAAAAATATCTATTCTCGCTTTGTTCTTTAGAACCTAGAAAAAATCTTATTAGAGCAGTAAAAACATTTATTCAGTTTATTGAAAAAAATAAAATTGATGATTTAGTATTTGTTCTTGGTGGTGGAGCATGGGCAGGCTTTATTGAAAAGTTAGAAAAAGAAGTTCCTGATTATCAAAAATATCAAGATAAAATTATTCGTGCCGGTTATGTTGCTGACGAGGATTTAGAAGTTCTTTATTCTAATGCCGAGTGGTTTGTATATACTTCGCAATATGAGGGGTTTGGTATGCCACCATTAGAGGCTATGGCTTGTGGAACAGCCGTAATTACATCAAATAATTCATCACTTCCTGAGGTTGTTGGTGATGCCGGAATTATGATAGATTGGGATAATGATGAGCAACATATTGAAGCTTACGAAAAATACTACTTTGATAAAGAATATCGTGATAAAATGGCGAAAAAAGGTTTAGAACGTTCTAAACAATTTTCTTGGAAAAATTGTGTCGATATTATGCTCGCAAAAATGCAAGAAGTTGAAAAGAAAAAATCTCAAAAACCTTTAGTTACCATTATTACTGCTTCATATAATTTGATAAATGGAGGTCGAAAAGATTGGTTTATTCAAAATATGGAAAGTGTACAAAATCAAACATATAAAAATGTAGAACATATTGTAATTGATGGAGCATCTAAAGACGGAACTATTGAGTTATTAGAAGAATATCAGAAAAAAGGCTGGATTAAATATTATTCTGAACCGGATAAAGGCATTTATGATGCAATGAATAAAGGTATTATGAAAGCTAAAGGAAAATATGTTGTCTGCCTAAATTCTGATGACTTTTATTGTAATAATAGAGCTATTGAAATGCTTGTTCAAAAAGCCGAAGAATTAGATGCAGATGCTTGTTGTGCCAGTGCATATTCTATAAATCCACAAAATATACATATCAAAAATTTTTGGAGTTGTGATAAAACAGATTACTTAATTTTTGGAGATATGGCTTGTCATCAAACATTCTTAATCAAAACAGATGTTATGAAAGAGTTAGGTTTATATGATCTAAAATATAAAGTATCTGCAGATACAGGTTTTATGTATAAAATGCTAAATAAAAATAAAAAAATATCAAAAATAGATGAAATTATTATAACATATAGAATTGGTGGTTTTTCAAATAATGCAGATGCTGTAAAAAAGGATGTAATAAACAGTTTATTTGAAAATTATGGACAATATCATCAATTAACGAGATTAGATTGTGCAAATTTAGTACAAAATAATTTTTTATCTCTACCATTAGATGAGGCTATTAAATTAGGTAGTAAACTCGGAAAACCCGAATGGATAGAACAGTATTTTACTATTTTAGCACAACAACGAGGTTTTAATTTTGGTTCAGAAATTTCAAAAGGGAAAATAAAATATAAATTATTTAACTTTATACCATTAATGAAAATAAAAAAGGATGTAAATAAAATGAAAGTTAAACTATTCGGATTTTTACCAATATTCAGTTATAAACAAAAGGGTGGACGTAGTGTTTATAAAATTTTGGGTTTACCATTTTTCAAAATCAGACGCTTGGAAAATGGAATAACTACAAAATATTATATTTTGGGTGTTCCTGTTATGAAAGTATCTCGTAAGGAATGTAGATAATGACAAAAGTTTTTGTATCGGGTTGTTTTGACGTTCTTCATAGCGGACATATTCGCTTTTTTGAAGAAGCTTCACAATATGGCAATTTATATGTTTCTGTTGGTTCAGATAAAACCATTGAAGAATTGAAAAATCGCAAAACTTTATATAATGAGGATGAACGTCTTTATATGGTTTCTTCTATAAAATTTGTTCATCAAGCTTTTGTTGCTAAAGGCTCGGGAAAATTAGATTTTGCGGAAGAAATAAAAACTATTAAGCCTGATATATTTTTTGTAAATTCAGACGGAGATAGCTCTGAAAAAAGAGACTTTATTGAGGGATTAGGGATTCGCTATATAGTTAGTAATCGCATTCCTAAAGATTTACTTCCCATCCGCTCAACAACAGCAATTAGAGAAGAACTAGGGAAATAAGATGAAATATAAAGTTTTAGGATTACCTCTCTTATCTCAAAAATTATGCACAAATAAATATGTTTTTAGATTTTTAGGATTTAAATTTTCTTTTAAAAAAACTAAAAGAAATATATAAGTTTTAAAGAGATTAGTTATGAAAATAAAAAATATTGAATTTTTGCGTTTTGTTTTTGCTTGGATAATCGTATATTGTCATTTAAATATACTTACATCTGTTTTTCCTGAAAATAAGGTGTTTTCGTTTATAACCTCTCAATCAACTTTTTCTCGTAATGCTGTTGATTTCTTTTTTATTTTAAGTGGTTTTTTCTTTGCTTTAACATTAAATACATCATTAAATGTTTTTGATTTTCTAAAAAAGAGATTTCTTCGTCTATGGTCGGTTGTTGCATTCGCAACAATAGGGTATTTATGTTTGAATATATTAAACATTCCGTCATATGGTAAAAATTTGTATGATTATGTATATTCGTTTGTTTTTCTTGATAATATAGGTATAACTTTACATCATGTTGGTCCTAGCTGGTATGTTTCTGTTTTGGTTTTGACAACATTACTTTATTTTTATTTATTCAAGTCCTTATCAAAACCAGTTGCAAATTTAATAATAGGTTTTTTAGTTTGGTTTTCTTATACATATACAATCAACATAGACAACGGAATGATACGCCAACATTTATGGACATCAAATAATATTTTTTGTATGGGACTTCTTCGTGGTTTAGGCGGAGTAGGGATTGGAATTTTTCTATGTTATACATATCAATATTATAAAGACAGTTATCGCTTAAATAAATATATCAGTACATTTTTGGAAGCATTAGTTTTCGGTTGGTGTGTATACAGTTTATTTGATTATAGCCCTAAAATAACAAATTGTATGATATTTATTTTCGCTTTTGTAATTCTGATTTGGTTATTTATTACTCAGCAAGGACTTTTTACAAAACTATTTGAAAATAAAACTTCTGTATTTTTAGGTAAATTTGCATATTCATTATTTTTAACTCATCTATTGATATTATATTTATTAAAAGGAACTATTTGGAACAATTCTAATCAATTTATTATAAATTATCCGCTTATTTGCTTGGCTTTAGCTCTAATAACAATGTATATATTTGCAATAATTGTTTATTATTATATTGAACAACCAAATAATAAATTATTTTATAAAGTCGGTTTTATAGGATATTACTCAATAATTTTTGTTTCATTGATATTAGTTACTATTTCAATTAAAATGGTTGTTAAGGATCAAAGACTTGAAATTGATAATCTCTATGCTTTTAATAGAAATTATTTCTATATAGACAGTTATGGTTTGACTACACCTGAAACTTGGGGAAGATGGAGTAATGGGGATTTAGTTAAATTAAAATTTAAGCACAATACTAAATCAGATATTATCGCCGATTTTGATATAAATCCATTCTTGACGGATAATAAAAAAATCCAAAAAGTCAAAGTTTTTGTTAATGAAAAAGAATTAGCAAATTGGATTTTTGAAAAAGATAAAGATATGCCAAACACATCGCTTATAATTCCGCAAGATATCGCTCCAAAAGGAAAAATTAGCATACGTTTTGAAATAGATAATCCCCAGTCTCCTAAGGAGTTAGGAGTGTCTGAGGATTCTCGGAAATTGGGACTTGGTTTTAAATCTCTTCGTCTGCGTTATTTAGAAAAATAATCATTTCCCTTAGACGACATTCTTGTAAATACAGGTTGTTTTTTCTGAGGGGATTTACCATATTTTTTCTGCAACGCATTCAAAATTTTTAATTTTTCCTCATCTTTTGGCGTATAAAGTTTTTTGAGTTGTCCTGCTATATTATTTAGGAGCAACGCTCTTTCTTCTGCTTTTATATTTGAAGCATCAATAAGCTCGTTTATCGCAGTTTCCAATAAAAATGTTTTTAAATTAGCGTCTTTAACTTCAGTTGCAAGATTCATATAGTCCCTAACTTTAGTTTTTCCCGTCAAATAGTGTTCAGCCAACTCTATTCTTGTTTGAATATATTCGTCAAAATAATTATTTTTCTTTTGTAAATTGGCTATATTACGTAAAATCTTAGATTTTTTATCATCCGTTTGGGCATATTGAAACGCTTCTTTATAATGGTAAATTGCTTCGTCATGCATTTCTCCAACAGCTGAATTAAAACCTCCATGAGAAGATTTTTTCAACAAGGCTTTACTATATATAATATGCGCATTACACAAACTGATTGGATCATTATTTTTTTCTAAGGCTCTATCACATGCTTCACAAATAATTTCATATAAGTTATTTGTTGTTTCAGGCAAAAATTCTGCACAAACATTAATTAATTTTATATCACTTGTTAAAACAAGAGCTTTTTTCATATAATCATTAGCTCTAACTCTTTCATTTGTAACATTTTTTTGTGAAGACTTATTCAACGCCAATTTTTCATAAAAAACAGCTACATTATGATAAAACATCGCCATATGGTCGCGAGTTAATTTCTTTTGCGCATACATCACATCTATTTGTTGAACTTTATTTTCTACTTCAATTTTCGAAGATGTGGAAATATTGTCTGATACAATAGTGTTATATAAATCACATCCAATGGTCAAAATCTTGTATGCATCTTGAAGTTCGGGAGCTTCCACTGTGCGATTATAAAATATTTTTCGACAAATATTTTTCTCAACCGTGCTTAAATCTATATTCAAACCGACATAGGCATATATACTATCAAAAGTTCCATTAATATCATCCGGTTTCATTGAAAAAGCATTAGTAATAACATCATTAATTTTTTCATTTAAATAATCTTGAGCAACGTTTTGCAGTCTTTCATCAGAAATATTTGCTGGTAGCTGACTCCAATCAAAATCTTTACCAAAATATGGTTCAAAATGCTCTCTTAGAGATTTTTCTTGCTCAGAACCTATTTGAACATTATCAAGCATATTATTTATTATACGTGAATATAAGTCAAATCTTAGCAGAGGCTGAACGATTCCTTTTTTAATGTCTTCTTCAGATACAACAATATCAGGAATTCTATTTTTTTCTCCATCATCTTCTTTTTGCTGAGATAGTGTTTCACTTTCTTCAGCAGTCTGCCTTTGTTCTGTATTTTCTACATTCTCTAAAGATGTTTCATCAATATCATTTTGTTTATTTTCACTCATCTTGGTTCCTTAATATAACATACTTGCCATATATAAGCACATTTTTAACAATATTTCAAGACAAATTTGTCAAATTTTGTAAAATTTTCATCAAAGTCAAAGTGAATCAGAATAAACCGCTTTTTATGATGTTTTTTCCAAATTTTTTTTCACATTCATCAATAGCTCGACTTATTTTATCATCATTATATTCCGGCATATTAAACAAACTTGGCTGATACTCATCTTTTCCCAATAAGTTATCTAATATAACACCGGTACTACGATATAAAATATTGGGATTATAAATACGTTTGAACGCCTTTAATACCGCTTCAAAAATCTCTTTTTCACCATTAGTAGGGGTATTTAACTTAATATTTTCATTTGAAACAATAAAATCTTTTGTTCTGAGCAAAACTCCAACATTTTTACAAAAGCATTCTTCTTCACGCAATTTCCTGCTAGCACAATGTACATGATATTTTAATGATGCTCGCAAAATAGCTTCATCAGACGTAAATTTCGTTAGAGCAGAAGTATCTTGAATAGATTTTGGTTTTTCTTCAACACTTGAAACCTTATGAACCATATATCCTAGGAGTTCATACTTCAAATCCAGTCCCTTAATTCCCAAATTTTTTCGCACCCAAGTATCTGTATTCTGCGTAAATTCAGCACAATTAAAAACTCCTAACATTTGCATTTTTGTAGTATTTTGCTTTCCAAACCCACATACTTCATCTAAAGGAGTAGTAGTCAGAATTTCCGGTAAATTTTCTGTTTTTATACAAAATACTCCGGTACCAGATTTTGCTTTATCACTAGCCAATTTAGCCAATGTTTTTGATGTTCCAATTCCGATTGAAACAGGAATTTTGCATTTTTCCCAAATATTTTTCCTTATGTCTTTAGCAATTTCTTCCGTATTTTTTTTATATAATTTTTCTAGTCCTGATAAATTTATGTATGCTTCGTCAATAGAACAAACTTCCACATCCGGAGTGAATGTTCTTAAGCACTCCATTACTTTGGCGGAATACATTTCATATTTACTATGATGAGTATTTATATAAATTGCATTAGGATATTCTTTTTTTGCCATAAATAAGGGTTGTCCCATTTTTACACCCATATTTTTAGCTTCTTTTGAGCGAGAAACAATACATCCGTTTTCGCCCGTTACAACACACACAGGTTTTCCGTGCAAATCAGGATTTTCAATCCTTTCGCATGAAACAAAAAAGCAATCACAATCAATCAAAGCAATAATATTAGGCATTAAATATCTCTAAAGTTCTTATTTTGTTCTATGTTATTTCAAGTATATCACTTTGTCAATCTGGTATTTTCTTTTCATAATCTTATCCCCAATAAAAGATAATAACTTGAATATACTTGAATGTATATAATATATTATATACAATACCACCATAAATAAAGAAAGGATATATAATGAAAAGAGTCATAACTTACGGAACTTTTGATGTTTTGCACTATGGACACATAAATTTATTAAAAAGAGCCAAAGCTTTAGGAGATTATTTAATTGTTGTTCTTTCCAGTGATGAGTTCAATAAAGTTAAAAATAAGGTTTCATATTATACATATGAGCAACGCAAAATAATTCTCGAGGCTTGCCGATACGTCGATTTAGTTGTGCCAGAATATACTTGGGAACAAAAAATAGATGATGTGCAAAAATATCAGGCAGACGTCTTTGTTATGGGGGATGATTGGACCGGAAAGTTTGATTTTCTGAAAGAATATTGCGAAGTTATATATCTTCCCCGAACACCTGATGTTTGTTCAACAAAAACAAAAGAACATTTAAAAGCTGTTGCATAAACATACCTAAAAGTTTTGATATCTGATTGACTATAATTTTTCAGCCCTTATATTATAAATATGAAAGGTGGTTGTATGAAAATAAAACTGTTTATTTATAGTCTGGGTGCAGTGTTAATGTTTTATTCTGCTTCGTATGCTCGTATCAAAGTCAATAGAGCAGGCGATTATCAATGCCAAACACAAAATGGTTTACCTTATTGTGTAGATAAGGATAATCGTCCGTTAACGGGTAAAATTGAGCATCAAAATTCAGAAGGTGTAGTTGTTAAGATAGAGAATTATCAAAAAGGATATCCGAGCGGATTAACTACTATTTTTGATGATAAAGGAGCATTATTACGCCGAACTTATTATAAAAAAGGTATTAAAAACGGTGTGGACAGAGAATATCACAATAATCGTAGTATTAAAACTTCTGCAACATATAAAAATGGTATATTAAATGGAAGAGTCGAGCATTATGACCAAGATGGTAATCTTTTAGGTCGCTTAACCTATAAAAATGGTCTGTTTGAAAAAGGTTATTGCATTCAAAGAACAGATGGTAAAAAACAAAAAATAAATATTCAGCCAACTGGACAGAAAAATTTGATATCTTGTGGAGGATAAATGAAAACCGGATTAGTTTTAGAAGGTGGAGCATTACGTGCTATATATACTGCAGGAGTATTAGACGTTTTTATGGAACAAGGTATTACATTTGACGGAGTGATTGGAGTTTCTGCTGGGGCAATATACGGCTGTTCATATGTATCTAATCAGAAAGGACGTAGTATTGGATATACGCTAAAATACCGCCACGACAAACGTTTTATGAGTTTTTATTCATTTCTTACGACAGGGAACATGGTGGGAGAGGATTTTTGCTATCGTGAAATTCCGGACGAATTATATCCTTTTGATCATCAGACATTTGAGAATTCTCCAACAAAGTTTTATGTAACTTGCAGTAATGTTGAAACCGGAGAAGCCGAATATATCCATTGTGAAGAGCTTCGAAAGAAGATTAGTTATCTACGGGCTTCCGCTTCAATGCCATTTGTTTCTCAAATTTCTCATATTGATGGCAAACAATTTTTAGATGGTGGAATTTGCGATAGTATTCCTGTCAAAGCTTTTCAGAAGATGGGGTATGATAAATGCGTAGTTGTTCAAACTCGAGCCGAAGGATATAAAAAATCAAAAAATAAACTTAGTTGGTTGGCACGTATAATATATCGTCGTTTTCCTAAGTTTATCAAGGCTATAGAAAAACGTCATATAATGTATAATAATGAGCTTCAAGATATTGAAAATATGCAAAAAAAAGGTGAAGTATTTGTAATTCGCCCAAGCAAATTGATAGATATAAAACATTCTGAAAAAGATATGGATGTCATAAAAAATGTTTATGAACTAGGTCGTCAGGATGCTATGAATAATTTAACAGAATTAAGAAAATTTTTAGAAATATAACATATTAAAGAATAATGCAAAATTTTACTTATCATACTCATAACGGAGAAATGAATTTTGACGGCAAAAATTCTGCCGAAGAAATGATTGTAGCCGCAGAAGAAAAAGGATTTGTTGAAATAGGGGTTTCCAATCATTTGGTTTTACATCCAAGTGTTGAAAATACTCATTATTCGCCAATGTTTTTTTATGATGAAAATAAGGCTTTTGATTGCTATAAAAGACACATTGAAATTCTTCGTAATCTGCAGTCAAAACATAAAATAAAAATTTTAGTTGGCTTTGAAACAGACTTTTTCCCATCAGCCGAATGGCGGAAAATTTATGAAAAAGTTCGCCAAGAATTAGATGTTGATTATTTAATCGGAACAACACATTTTATTCGTTCGTCTGACGAAAAGTTCATGTGTAACATTTATCATATTAAATATTATCCTGATTTAACGCAACAATCTGAATTTAAAGAATATTTGCAAAATTATTGGTTGAATATTATAGAGTCAATTAAAAGCGGATATTTTGATTTTATAGCCCATATTGATTATTGTGCAATTTTCAATCTTTGCACTACTCCTGAGTGGGATGAATATAAGTGGAAAGTAATTGAAGCATTGGCGCAATACAAACAGCCTTATGAATTAAATACAAGCGGTTATAATCGTATTGATATCCAACACCCAACAACTTGGATGATAGAGGAACTTAATAAAAGGGATGTTCCTATCCTAATTAGTGATGATGCACATTCTATTGATGCTCTCGGACAGCATTTTGAACGTGCTGAGAAGTTACTTTCAGATATTGGTTATAAAAATCGTTTCAAACTAAATATCTAAAAAAAATCCCTCCCGAAAGGGAGGGGATGATTAGTAGAAAGTTAAATATAACTTAGATGATTCTGTGGAACAACCATCGACGGCTAAATCAACTGACATCGGGGTAGATACTGTTTTTCCGTTAGGACATGCCATTTTCCCATCTGGAGCTGAATAGCCGTCGCAATTTTCACTTGTAGATATATCACTTGAAACATAACCAACTCCAACATAAATCAATCCTGACGATGAGCCGCTACCCCAATCTTGAGTTGCTAATTCGATACACGCTTCTTCTGGTAAGCCTGTTAAAGTTATATTAAATGCTTTATTATCATTATCATAATTTTTTTTAGCAGTTCTAATTATAATTTCTCCTCCAAAAGTATTTGTCATCTTATAATCAGAACCTGAACCTTCAAATAATTCTTTAGGAGCCAAATTTGCTTTATAAATTATTTTCCCACTCAAATTACCATAATTTTTCTGTCTGGCATAAAGAGTTCTTGTATTTGCGACAATTTGTGAAATTTGATCAATAGTTTTGTTGATTTTAAATTTCATCATAGCTTTAGAATAACCGGCAATACCACCCACAGATAATACGCCTATAATCGCTAAAACGCCTAACATTTCAATCATTGAACGACCAGATTGAGTATTGGTTCTACACATTTTATTCATATTAAACTCCATTCTGATTGTCCGAAAAAAGGGTTCCTTTTTTTCGGACAGAGTATTTTAAATTTAGATTTTATTAACTTGTTGATGTTACGTTATGTAAAGAATAGATTTTAATAAAAAAAATGTCCGAAAAAAAGGAACCCTTTTTTCGGACATTTTAAATATAACAAAAAAACTCCTCAATTTGATATTGAGGAGTTAAATAACTAAGAAAAGTCAATTATAGCACTACGGGAGCATCATCATCTTTTTTTTCTTCTTCATTATTCTCAATAGGCTCTTCAACAACTTCTTCTTTTGTTTCTACCTTAACTTCTTCATTGTTATTTTCATCTTTTTTTATGTAATTGCCCATAAATTGTAAAGATTCCTCAATTTCTTCCGGAGTATTTTCTTCAGGTTCTTTTTCCTCAGGAGCAGCATTTTTCTTTGCTTCTATTTCAGATTTAACTTGTTCTATTTTATCCTTGGCTTTTTTTGATCCTTCTTTAGCAGCTTCCAAACTTTCTCTAAATTTATTTTCTAATATTTGCCGTATAGCTGGAAGTTTTTCTGCATTAAAAATGGCTAAAACACCAACAAAAATCAAAAACCAAACAAAGAAACCACCCATAATTTATCTCCTCTTAATTTCCATTATCTTGCATACGACTTAAAATCTCTGTAGCGTCGTACTCATATTCGTAGGTTATTATATTTTTTAGCATAGTACAATATTTATTTTTAACATATGCATAGTCAGAAAAATCTGTTTTTTTATTAATTATATTTTTTATGTTCAATAATTTTTCTTTTGCATAATCGCTCAATGATAAATTTGTTGAACATAATGCCTCATTTGCCTCAAAGTCAGCATTTCCCAAACAAATAACATCACATCCTGCAGATATCACATCATTTGCTCGTTGCATAATACTTCCTTTCAATGATTTCATCACAATAGCATCTGAAATCAAAAGTCCATTAAAACCGATATGTTCTCTTATTATATCTTTTATTATTTTTTTAGAAACAGTTGCCGGATAATTTTTATCAACAGTTTCAAGAACAATATGAGCCACCATTCCCATAGGAGAGTTTTTTATCTGTTTAAACGGATAAAAATCATTTTCCAATTCATCAAGTTTTTCTCTTATAATTGGCAGTTCCAAATGGGGGTCAGAAAAACTTCTGCCATGACCAGGAAGGTGTTTTATACAAGGACAAACTGCATTTTTAATATATTCATCAACCATTATTTGTCCCAGTTCAGCTGTTTTTTGCTTATCTGTACCGAAACAGCGCCCTTTTAGAGCTGATGATGTGTTTTCATA
Source organism: Alphaproteobacteria bacterium (assembly GCA_045577985.1). Lineage (GTDB taxonomy): Bacteria > Pseudomonadota > Alphaproteobacteria > RF32 > CAG-239 > RUG410. Next base: position 119,360 of record JAZNJJ010000028.1, on the reverse strand, counting down.
TTCTATATCCAAAACTGGCGCAAAATTAACGTTAATACCACAATCTTTTAAATCAGCACTTATCAGATAAGCATGATATTTTGCTAAATCAGGGCTTGTTAAGGAGTGTTGTGGGGCTAGGGGAGTAAAATCAGGTTCTGTCAAACGTCTGACTCTTCCGCCTTCTTGATCAACAGCAATTAAAACATCATCTCGTCCTATTGTTTCTTTTATTTCTTTAATTAAGAGCTTTAGTTGTTCTCGATTCTTTACATTTTCGCATCCATACTTAAACAGACAAATTCCAAGAGGATTGTGCTGAGAAAATAATTTCTTTTCCGCATCAGATAGTCTGTCGCTTTGGCATGACAAAAAAGCAGGAAGAATAGGTTTCATATTTAGTCCTAACGTTCTTTAGTAATGCAATCAGCTAAACCTTTTGCTTTTAATGAAGCACACATTTTAGCTGCTTCTTCTTTTGAAGCAAAAGAGCCAGCTCTTAAACGATAGAACATTCCTTGAGAACCTAGATCAGAAGTTTGAATTTCATGCTTCATGGCTTTTAATTCTGCATATTTTTCAGATAAGTTAGCCCAAGTTTTTTCAACAGAAGCTTTATTTTTTGAAACAATAAGTTGAATTTGCCATTTTCCCTTACTTGTTTCTTTTTTTACTTCAGAAACTTTCTTTGTTTCAACTTTTTTGACTTGTTCAGCTTTTTTAGCAATCTCTTGTTTTACTTCCTCTTTCTTTTCAGTACTAACGGAAGTTGCTGTAGCTAATATATCGTCAGGTTTATTTGGTGTTACTTTGTTCGTATCAGTTTCTTTATCATTTGTTGCAATCAATGAATTATTATTTGTATTTTCTTCAACAGGAGCTTCAGCAATAATATCTGGAACTTTAGGTTGTTCCGGAGTTGGTAACAAATTTTCCACCACTGTATTATCAATATTTTTCTTTTCAACAATATTATAAACATCTTTATCTTGATTAGGAATATCCATTCCCCCCGGATTTTCCGGCTTAATCTTTATAGCTGTTTGAGGTCTGCGAATAACCGGAATTTCCTTATTTGTTTCAGCATATTGAGGAGCTAGAACAAACCAACCTACAATACCGGCTAATGTAATTCCGGCGAAAGTCCCTAAAAAATTATTACGAGAACGTATAATTTCAGCCTGTCTTTCTTCCATTGATGCAATTTTTTGATTCGCAACTTTTTGTTTAAACTCATTCAAATAATCGTCATTTTTATTGAAAAAATCTTGATACATAATACACCTCTATAACACATTTACACTCAGTATACATTACTAATGTTTTAAAATCACTTAACAGAATGAAAAAAATCTTTAATTTATAAAAAAAATCATTATAGTTGGAGATAGGGGATAAAGGTCATGAAAATAGCGACATTAAATATAAATTCTATAAATGCACGATTATCACTGCTTAGCGATTGGATATCCGCTAACAAACCAGATGTTTTGTTATTACAAGAAATAAAAACGGAATTTAATAATTTTCCTTTTTTCGATTTGCAGATGCTTGGGTATGATGTTAAAATACTTGGGCAGAAAGGATATAACGGAGTGGCAGTTTTAAGTAAAAGTAAAATCACAGTCCGTCATGAAAATTTGCCTGAATTTCCCGATGAAAATTCTCGATATTTAGAAATCGAAACATATATTGATAATGAAAAATATGTTATTTCATCAATATATTTACCAAACGGTAATCCTCCATATAATAATCCTACTGATACGTCAAAATTTGAATATAAATTAAAATGGATGGATGCTTTTTTATCTCATGTTGAAGATTTATTTATCTCGTATAAAAATGTAATTTTAGGTGGAGATTTTAATGTCATATTGACCTCAAAAGATGTATATAATCCTGAATTATTTGAGGGAAATGCCTTATATCGCAAGGAAGTTTGGGATAGAATGAAAAAGTTACTAAATATAGGGTATACGGATTCTTATAGAGCTTTTCACAAAAAAGAAAGTGGCTATACTTTTTGGGATTATACAGGTGGTGCATTTCAAAATGATTTAGGAATGCGTATAGATTATTTATTTACTTCACCAGCTCTCTCTGATAGATTATCTAAATGTTATATAGATAAAGATTTCAGAGCTAAGGAAAAATCTTCAGATCATACGGTTTTAGTAGCAGAAATTGGAAATAATAATGAGTAGAATAGTCCTTATAATTTGTTTGTTTTTTAGTTTTACAAGCTTTGCTAAAAGCTCATCAGATACCCATCTGATTGATGAAATGTTAACAACCGTACAGAATAAATATATTGAAAATATTAACTTAAATGAGATTGTTTTGACTGGTTTAAATGCATTTAATGATTTGGATCATAACATTGTAGTATCTAAAGGAAATGATAAAATATATTTATATTATAATAAGCAAATAAAAAAAATTATACCAATACCTAAAGATAATAATGATTTAAGCGGTTGGATTGAAGCTACGATAAAAGCAATTGATTACGCTACTGAAATTTCAGACGCAATATCAATGCGTGATTTTGAAATTCCTGATTTAATAATGAAAAAAATAACTAAAAGTTTAGATAAATATTCAGCATATTATTCCGAATATGATTATTATGATACAGAACAGGAAAATAGTATATATACATTATTCAGTAGTCGAAAAATAGATGACTATTTATATTTAAGAATGCGTATTTTTAATAAACAATCAGCCAATCAGGTTACAACAGCCATAAATCAAAACCCTGAAATTAAGGGAATTATCTTAGATTTGCGAGGAAACTCTGGTGGAATGTTTAATGAGGCTCTAAAAATAGCAAATTTATTTACAAGTAGTGAAATCATAACTTATACCGCAGGCAGAGATAAAGATAATATTCATTATTATACATCAGAAGAAGATGTTTTATATGATGGACCTTTGGTAATAATTGTTGATGGAGATACCGCTTCGGCTGCAGAGGTTTTGGCTGCAGGAATGCAGGATCAAACTCGTGCCAAGATAGTTGGTACAAAAACTTTCGGTAAAGGCACTATTCAAAGTATAATTAAAATGAGTAATGGCGGAAGATTAGTGTTAACTACTGAACAATTTTTTACTCCTTCCGGTAAAGAAATTCATAATATCGGGGTTGTTCCCGATGTTTGTACGAGTTTGGATAATAATGGCTTATGTCGTCAAGAGAGCCGTCTAAGAGAAGAAAAAGATTTAGAAGAAGCAATAAATTTAATAAAAAATGAATTTTAATGTAAAAAACATATTGACAACAGGTTCAAAAAATGTATACTTCGCCTAAATGTTTTTAATTGATAACTTATAAGAAGAGTGAAAAAATGGCAAAAGCAGTAAAAATTAAAGTAAAATTAGAAAGTAGTGCTGGCACTGGTTCTTTCTACTTGGCAGAAAAAAATCCAAGAACTCATCCAGAAAAGCTTGTTTTAAAGAAATTTGATAAAAAATCTAAAAAACATGAAGAGTTCGTGGAGAAGAAGTTAAAGTAATTTCTGCAAATAGAGTGTTTAGAAAGAGTAGGGCCGACAATTCGGTCCTCTTTTTTTATTTTAATTATTCAGACTTTTCAAGTGGATGAGCTTTATGATATTCTCTTTGTAAGACTTCAGTTTGAACATCGGTGTAGCGTTGGGTTGTGATTAGGGATGAATGACCCAATAATTCTTGAATTGAACGCAAATCAACTCCCTGTGATAATAGCTGTGTAGCAAAAGAGTGTCGTAAGGCATGGGGCGTCAACGAATCAGAAAGGCCCATCCGTCCTCGAAGCTTTTGCATTTGACGCTGAATAATACGTGGACTTAATCGCTCTCCTCGAGCGCCCAAAAAAAGCGGTTCTCCTACGCTTAAGTGGTATGGGCACTCTGTAAGGTAAGCTTCGATATTTTGCCATATTGTCGGCAGAAGGGGAACAATTCTATCTTTTTTTCCCTTACCTCTAACGCGAAGGAACTCGCTTTTGGTATTAATATCGCCAATGTTTAAGGATAACGCCTCAGAGATACGTAAACCACAACCGTAAAGAAGCATGAATATAGCTTTATCTCTGAGGCCTTGCCATGCATTAATTGCAATATTTTCAACTTCATCTATAACTGCAAAAGAATCATCAACATCTAAAGCTTTTGGTAAAATTTTCTTTTTTCGAGGGGTTCCAATAACACTTATCGCTGAGTTTTTTACAATTTCATTTCGATCAAGCCATTTATAGAAGTTTTTAATTGAAGACAATTCTCGTCCTATTGATGATTTATCAATATGTTGTGTCGCCCTTTGTTTAAGAAATGAACGAAAGTCATGAATTTCCATATTCGCCAAAGAATCTAAATTGACCACATCGCCTTTACCGATTATTTGCAAAAATATGGATAAATCACGAGAATAAGCTTCGACCGTATGTTTAGAATATAAACGTTCTCTAAGTAGCCAATTTTGCCAACGCTGAATAATTGGTTTTAAAGATGTATCAGCATTATATTCTATTTTTCTTTTCACGGCTTATTTTATAACCTCATCTTTATATATTCCAAAAGCCAAATTACGGGGTATCCAACCTTGAATATTATCAAACTTAATCAAACACATACCTTCTGGAGTAGGACATTTTTCAATTTCACCAACCACACCGTCTTCTACTTTTGCAACAACACGAGAAGTTATATCATCTTTAGCATAAACGTTGTTTTCTCCAGGATTTATTATTTTGACAAAGCGTCTTCCTGAAAGCATAGCCTTATGCACCCATGTTTCTGAACCTTCCCAATCTTTAATTTTTCTCCATAGTTCAAATTCAGCAATAATTTCAACAGGTGCACCTTTTTGGCGATAAACCCACTCAATCGGATATCTGCTACCAGGTCCGGAACGAACATTTATTAAGCTTGAACGCAAAGAAACCATTCTCGGAATAGCCAAACCACTTTCGCTTTCTTGTTCTTCTGCATTGGCATAACCTATTAATCCAAAACTTAACATAAGTGCAATTAAACTTGTAAATAATGTTTTCATATTTATACCCTTTTTACCTATTTTAAATTATTATTGCCTATATATGTTAAATAAATGGTAAAAAATTAAAACTAAAAGGATTAAAAAATGGATTTATTAAAAACAATAGAAGACTTAATAAAGTTTCGTACAGTTACGGGTAATGAAGAAGAAATAAAAAAAGCTTGTGAATATATAAAAAATAAGTTTAAAGACACATCTGCGCAGGTAGAAATTTTTCAATCAGAAGCATCTCCGGTAGTTTTTATTAGAAACACACAAGACTTAGATTTTGACGTTATTGTTCTGGGGCATATAGATGTAGTTCCTGCAGATGATGAAAGTATGTTTAATCCTGTTATAAAAGATGGAAAGATGTATGCTAGAGGTGCTTTAGATATGAAATCTTTTGCCGCTGTAGCCTTAAATTCAATGGAATATGTTATAAATCATGAATTACCTATAAAATTTGGTGTAATTATCTCTACAGACGAAGAAAAAGGAAGTCTTTCAACTGAAAGCTTTTTGCAAGCATACTCGGATATTTCAGCTAAAATAGTTTTAGATAATGATGTCGGAGGAGATATTAGTAAAATAATTAACAAATGCAAAAATCCGGTTTTTGTAAAAATAGAAGCTAGAGGTTTAGAAGCTCATGGTTCTACACCGTGGGATGGAATTGATGCTAATGAACTCTTATTCAAAACATGGGCTAATATTCGTAAGATATATCCGTATTATTCAAAAGAGCTTCCAATGCCAAAAGATACCTGGTTTGATACGGTTCATTTTGCAAAAATAGAGGGAGGTAGTGTTTCTAATATTATTTCTAATTATGCCACAACTTTATTAGATTTTCGCTTAACAGAAGATTCAAAAATTGAAGACTTATGCAAAAATTTAGATAAATGTATGGAAAAGGGAGTAACTTATAAAATTGTTTCATCCAGTACACCGGTTGTTATGGATGAGAATAATCCATATATTCAAGATTATAAACAATTTGCAGAAAATATTTTAGGAAAACCTATCGAATTTGAACAAATCGGAGGAGCCACAGATTCTCGTGCTTTTGCTCTAAAGGGATCAACTGTGATTATGCATTCAGGAAGCGGTGAAGGAATGCACGCCAGCGGAGAGTATGTAGATATTGAAAGTGTTAAACAAATAGCAGATATACAAATTAAATTTTTAGAGCATTTGGCAAAAAAACAATAAAGAAGAGGAGAAATCCTCTTTTTTTAGTGTGATTACAATAGTAATAAATATTTTCTAATATCCATTAATTTATGCAACAAAATGAATATTTTACTTGAAAATTATATCTTTAATGTTAAATTAGCTCCAGTTATAAAACGAAAGCCCGTGCGGGGCTGTCCGCACAAAAGTATTTATTTAAGGAGAATAATAATATGGTTGTTCGCGTAGGTATTAACGGCTTCGGTCGTATCGGACGTTTAGTTTTCCGTGCCGCTCAAGAAAGAAATGACATTGAAGTTGTAGGTATCAATGATTTAATTGATGTTGAATATATGGCATATATGTTAAAATATGATACAATGCATGGTCGTTTCAAAGGAACAGTTGAAGTTAAAGATGGTAAATTAGTTGTAAACGGCAAGGCTATCCGCGTAACAGCAGAAAAAAATCCTGCTGATTTGAAGTGGGGTGATTTAGATGTTGATTACGTTGTAGAATCAACAGGTTTATTCTTAACAAAAGAAAAAGCACAAGGTCATATTGATGCCGGTGCAAAATATGTTGTAATGTCTGCTCCATCTAAAGATGATACTCCAATGTTTGTTTGTGGTGTAAATACAGATAGTTATGTTAAAGGTACTCAATTTGTTTCTAATGCATCATGCACAACAAACTGCTTAGCTCCAATAGCTAAAGTATTACATGATAATTTTGGTATTAAAGATGGTTTAATGACAACTGTTCATTCAACAACAGCTACTCAAAAAACAGTAGATGGTCCATCTGTAAAAGATTGGAGAGGTGGTCGTGCAGCTTCTGGAAACATTATTCCATCATCAACAGGTGCAGCAAAAGCTGTTGGAAAGGTAATTCCTGCATTGAATGGAAAATTAACAGGTATGGCTATGCGTGTTCCAACATTGGATGTTTCTGTTGTTGATTTAACAGTTAATTTGGAAAAAGCAGCATCTTATGATGATATCTGCAAAGCAATGAAAGCAGCTTCTGAAGGTGAATTAAAAGGTATTTTAGGATACACTGAAGATGCCGTTGTTTCTTCTGATTTCTTGGGTGATGCTCGTACATCTATTTTTGATGCCAAAGCAGGTATTCAATTAACAGACACATTTGTAAAAGTTGTTAGCTGGTATGACAATGAATGGGGTTATTCAAATAAAGTATTAGATTTGATTGCTCACATGTCTAAAGTAAATGGCTAATTTCTAATTTTAATTCCCCGTCAGATAGATTGTTCTATGTAAATAGTTCGATTCTATGTGGCGGGGAAAAGTTTTTATAATATAAGGATAAATGAATGCAAGAATACAAAACTATTGAAGATTTAGGTGATTTAAGTGGCAAAGTTGCAATGTTGCGTGCTGATTTAAATGTTCCTATGGATGAAAATTTTAATGTAACAAACACAGCTCGTATTGATAGAACGGTTCCAACCATTAAAAAATTAATGGAAAAAGGAGCAAAAGTGGTAGTAATATCCCACTTTGGACGTCCTGAAGGCAAGGGTGATATGAAAAATTCTTTATCACATGTGGCTCCTGAATTAGAAAAAGCATTAGGCAATCCAGTTGTTTTTGTTGATGATTGCATTGGTCCTAAAGTTGCAGATGCTGTTAATAATATGAAATCAAATGAAGTATTACTCTTAGAAAACTTACGTTTTTATAACGAAGAGAAAAAGGGAGATGAAGCTTGGGCTAAAGAGTTAGTTGAGCCTGCAGACGTTTATATTTCAGATGCGTTTTCAACAGCACACCGTGCGCATGCTTCTATGGTAGCTGCAGCAAAACAACTTCCTTCAGCAATGGGTTTATTGATGGCTGAAGAAGTAAATGCTTTAACTTCTGGTTTAAATAATCCAGAACGTCCATTAATGGCAATTGTTGGAGGTTCTAAAGTTTCCACAAAGTTAGATTTGTTAAATAATTTAGTTAAAAAAGTTGATAAACTTGTAATTTCTGGTGGTATGGCTCATACTTTCTTGAAAGTTCAAGGAGTTGATAGTATTAATGAACAAAATTCATTAGTTCAAATGGATATGCTTAATACTGCACGCGAAATTTTATCAACTGCTCAGGCTAACAATTGTGAAGTTATTCTGCCTCTTGATTTAGTTTCAGCTAAAGAATTTGCTGCAAATGCAGAGCATGCTACTTATGATGCAGATAAAGTTCCTGCAGATGGTACATTGTTAGATGTAGGTGAAAAAACAATAGAAAATATCAATGCAAAATTAAATGAGTGCAAAACTCTGGTATGGAATGGACCTTTGGGTGCATTCGAATTAAAACCATTTGATAATGCAACAAATAAAGTAGCTCAATATGCCGCATCATTAACAGAGAGCGGTAAATTGACATCAGTAGCAGGTGGCGGAGATACTGTTTCTGCATTGGCTAATGCTGGAGTTGCTGATAAATTTTCTTATATTTCAACAGCCGGTGGTGCATTCCTTGAATGGATGGAAGGAAAAGAACTTCCAGGTGTTGTTATAATGAAAAAATAATATAACACAAATCAAAAAAAACTCCTCTTTTAGAGGAGTTTTTTTTAAGCATTTATTTTAATTGAGCTTTGTATAATGATCCGTAAATGCTATCAGGATTATCAAGAAGTTCTTTATGAGATCCAGTTTCAACAATTTTACCATAATTAATAACGACAATTTTATCAGCATGGCGAACGGTTGAAAGTCTATGAGCAATTACAAAGACTGTTCTATCTGTCATTAAATTTTCAATAGCTTTTTGCACAATAGCTTCAGATTTATTATCAAGAGCAGATGTTGCTTCATCCAGAATAACAATAGGAGCATCTTTAATAAAAGCTCTTGCAATTGCAATACGTTGTTTCTGACCTCCTGATAATAAAACTCCACGTTCTCCAATAACAGTATCTAATCCATTAGGGAGTTCTTTTATGAAATCACTCAAGCAGGCGCAATCTATTGCATGTTGAATTTCTTTTTCTGAAGCATTTTCTTTTCCAAGTAAGATATTATCACGAATAGTACCTGAAAATAAAAAATTATCTTGAAAAACGATAGAAATATTATCTCTTAAAGATGTTAAAGTATAATCTCTGACGTCTTTACCATCAATTAAAATTTCGCCGGATGAAACATCATAAAAGCGAGGAAGTAAGTTAACAAAAGTTGTTTTTCCGCCACCGGAATTTCCAACCAACGCTATTGTTTCACCTTTTTTGATTGTTAAATTAATATCTTTTAATACCGGTTTGCCTTTAACATATTCAAAGCATACATTTTTATATTCAATACTTTTCTTAATATTCTTAAGATTTTTTGCATTTTTTCTATCAGTAATATTTGGAACATTATTCAATAATTCAAAAACTCTTTCCATAGCCATTAAGGCAACTTGAACATTATTAAAGTTATTTCCGATACCTTTAATAGGATTATATAACAAAATCAACGCTGCTACGAAAGATACGAAATTACCTGAAGTAATTTGTTGAGATAAAATAAGATAGCTACCCACCCAAATAACTAAAGCGATACCTAGAGATACAACAAAATGCATTAAAGGAGATAACATACCTGTTCGCTGTACCATTTTCATACCGAGTTTAAATACTCGTTTTAAGGTTTCATCAAAACGTGAATTTTGATAATCATATAAATTGTATGAGGAGATAACTCTGTTACCAGAAAAAGTTTCATTATAGTGTGTAACAACTTCAGCAGTAGTAAATACTGTCTTTTTATTTATATCTTTAATACGTTTTCTGACTCTTGTAAGAGGAAATAATGCGCAAAACAAGATAAACACAGCAATTAAAGCTAATTGCCAAGAATTATAAAATAATACGATAATCAAAGAGATTGAAGAAAAGAATCTGGTTGAAAACTGCTTTAAATTACTAAGCAAACCATTACAAGCTGCATCAACATCATTATTGAAACGCATAAGAATATTTCCTGATGTATTTGCATCAAAATAAGTAGCATCAAATTTCATTAATTTTTCGAACAAAGAAATCTTAACATCACTAGCAATTCTTTGTCCTACCCATGTATTCATGTAAGAGGCAGTAAATGTCAAAACACCTTGAATAGCGCTAAATAAAATAATAATAATCGGAATCCATGAAGTATTAGCACTTTTTTCAATCATCATAACATCCATATAAGGCTTTAGAGCCCAAGCTATAACGGCATCCATAGCTCCTACTGGAATAGTAATTAATATAGCACACAAAGCTCGTCCCCAATAAGGTTTAATAAACGGCCACATTTGGCTATAATCTTGAATAAAATGAGTGTTTTTAAATTTATTAATAAGTTTAGATAACATAATTTTTTCCTATATTTTTTTATTCATCATAAGGAATAAAATACAAAAGTAAACAATAAGCTTTAAGATATAAACGATAAAATACGGATTATGATCATTGACAAATATAAAATAAATGCTAATATTCACGCGATATAAAAATTATTAATCTCTAATTATGTGCTTATGAATATTTTCCAACGATTTTCCTACCAATCACGCATTGATGACGGTACAGAAGATATCGCTATGTTACGAAAATTAGTATCCCGATACTATGACAAAAAAGACAAGGATGCAGAACGTTTGTTAATCCGATATCTTTTGAAAGAAAGAAATGAAGATTTTCCGGCGAGTTTTGTTAAATCAATGTTTTATACAGATAAACCTATTTTTGAATTGTATCTGTGTAACAAAAACAAAAATCGTATATCTTCAGAGCGAATATATCGATATTTGCTGGCCAACGAAGATTTCTTGACGCTTAAGAGACTTGTTTCATGCTATTCATTGAATGACGAGCAGGAAAGAATTCTGCTTGAAAAAGTTACAAATGAAAGACATTACGCCGTTACAGGTGATAGCTACTCTTCCGTCTTATCAACTTATCTTGCTGCCGATATCAATCGTGTTGTAATGGCAGAAGCTGATAATCAGCGTTCCTTGCTGGCGTTGGATACTAGATGGATTCATATGTTGATACAACATTGCTCTATTGAATACAATGTTTTTAATGCAGATAGTATTCGAGCATTGATATACTATGCTAAAAAAACAGGCGATATCAGTTTGCTTCGTCATTTATTATCACGTAGTTTTATTGTAGAAACAAATTTACAAGAGATAATAAAAAATGATTTGGACTTGAAGATAGAGGTTTTAATTTCTGATGCAAGGCGCAAAGTATACCTATCAGATAAATATCATTCAAAGCCTAATACTGACGAACTGGGATTTATGCTATACACTAACAATGACTTCAATTCGGATGAAGAAAGGAGTGCATTTATAAAATGTCATCTTCTTCCTTTAATGAGAAGGGCTGATGCTTCATTAGCATTTATTGCTTGGAGTATATATTTATTTCCTGAAACAAAAGATAGTATTCACGAGTGTCCTGTTGTTAACTTTATTTAAAAAAAACTGTGGGAATATTCCCACAGTTTTTTTATTGACAAAATAGCATATAATGATATTATCCCACCGATAAATTGAATTATTAACATAAAAATTATAATCTATGAACATTTTCAAAATGATTTATTATTGGTGTAAGGTTCGCCTGATGCCTTTAACATTAACAGAATTTAATGATTTGTGTTATGAGTGTGCCCATAGTAAAACATCAAAAGTTGATGATATTTTGGCTGTATATTTTTATCGTCATAACGTTTCCAAAGAAGAAACGCACATAATTTTTCATTATGGTTTTATTATAATGTCAATATTTGTGCATTATAAATGTTTGCGACAACAAGGTTTTCCTCAAGAAATATTTAACTATTTGGTTGAAAATAAACAATTTGAGCGATTACAGCGATATAGCGGAACTCTCAAATTTACACCTGAACAGGAAATAGAACTGATTCGGCTTGTAAAAGAAGAAAATGCTACGAAAATATGCGCAAATTCATTTGTAGGTGTTTTGGAGGATTATCTGCAAAATGGTAAAAAACCATTTAGTTCTGAAAAATCTCAGCAAGAGTTAGTAGACTTAGATCAGAGATTTATACTCATCTTGATGGAGCGTCATTTCACTATATGTCGAGCGACAACAGATCGTTTAATGAAAAAACTGGAACAGGACAATAATATATTACCTATACGCAGTCTTTTGTGTTATGGTTTTGTCGCCTCAGAAGTATATAGAAATGCCTTAAGTGAAAAATATGACTTGCGAACAGAGGTATGTATTTCTGAAATACGTAAAAAAGTTTATGAATATGAAAAAAATCTATATTCTGGACATGGAGGAAGAGCATATAAGCAAGATGAATATGAAACAATTTTGCAGTATCGGAGAATGTCTCAGGATGTATCATTTGATAAAGAGGCTTTTTTCAGAGAAAATATCTCACCATTGTTTCAGAGTGATGATGTTTCAACAGGTTTTATCGCTTGGATTGTTTTTATTTATCCGACAAAGGAGATAAAAGAACAGGCTCTTGACAGACTTAGTGAAAAAGTTTTTTGGCTTTTTGAGATTTCAGAAATAAATTGTTGTAAAAACAGTGAAAATGAAAAATATTGCAGTCGTTGCATACGTAAGGCGCGTTTTTCGCTATCGAAATAAATGATTCTGAAAAAAACGAGGATTTTCTAATCCTCGTTTTTTTGTTGACAATCTTTATGAAATGTATTAAATTTTGTCAAGATTACTAATAATTAATATAATTTTTATGAATATTTTTAAGAAAGGCTACTATTTAGCTGGAGCAATGCTGGGGTTTATCTCTGAGAGAGATTTGTCGTATTTATGTCATCGTTATGGAGATCTTTTTTCTCCATCGGCCAAAAGAATTCTAAAAGTTTATTTCAAACATAATAAGATTTCGGAGGCGATGTTGAATGATATGGACATATACGGAGATCGTTTGTGGCGATTATATTTCAGAACGGTATTACCTGGTACTTTGCCGGCGGATGTGCGTAAGCATATCATAAACGACATTACTCTAAACCAGTTTAGCACATTAAGAAGTCCTCTTGATGGCGACACAGAGATAGAGTTGTTTCGGTCAGACAAGTTTGATAAAATGATTTGGTACGTTAGGTGTTTTAAGCCAACGGAAGGCGCTCAGGAATATCTTTATGATATCATCGACGTTGCAGATCCGTCTTCAGCAGCTCAATACGAAAGAGTTATTATGGAGATGCTAAACAGCTAAAAGTTCAATTAAGCGAAATAGGTTCAAAATCTATTTCGCTTTTTTTTATAATTGAAAATAAGCGCAAAATATACTTGACATTTCATTTTTTTTCTCTTATAAAACAAGCAAATTTTATAGAATTTTTACCATAAATTGTTGTAAAAATTTTAAGCTCCAAGGAGTCCGTCAGTCAGCGAGGTTTCGCACACTGGCGTAAAATTGTATGTATTAACCGCTTAAAGAGGTAAAACTTTAATGTTTGATAATTTAACAAATAGGCTGAGCCAAGCTTTTTCAAAAATAACATCTCGTGGTGTTTTGACTGAAAAAGATATTGATGAAGCAATGCGTGAAATACGTATCGCTTTGCTTGAGGCGGATGTTTCATTATTAGTTGTTAAAGATTTTATTTCAAAAGTAAAAGAACAGGCATTAGGTGAAAAGGTTGTAAAATCAATTCAACCAGGTCAGATGGTTGTTAAAATCGTACATGATGAATTAGTTAAGCTTTTAGGAGCTGAAGCTACGGAACTTAATTTTAATGCTCCTGCACCAGTATGTTTTTTGATGGTGGGTTTACAAGGTTCCGGAAAAACGACAACATCTGCTAAAATAGCAAATCGCCTGAAAAAGCATAAACGAATATTGTTAGCATCATTAGACGTTTATCGTCCAGCAGCTCAAGAACAATTAGCTCAATTAGCAAAGCAAATAAATGTAGATGTTTTGCCAATTGTAAATGGTGAAAAACCTTTGGCTATAACTAAGCGAGCATTAAGTGAAGCTAAAAAAGGCGTGTATGATTTATTAATATTAGATACAGCAGGTCGTTTACAAATAGATGAAGATTTGATGAACGAAGTTGTTGAAGTTAAAAAACTGGCAAATCCGGTTGAAACATTATTGGTTGCAGATGCCTTAATAGGTCAAGAAGCTTGTAATGTGGCAAAAGAATTTAATGATAAGGTCGGAATTACTGGTTTAGTTCTAACAAGGATAGACGGTTCATCCAGAGCCGGTGCTGCTTTATCAATGAAAATGGTTTCAAATGTTGCCATAAAATTTTTGGGAACAGGTGAAAAAATCGATGAAATAGAAGAATTCCATGCTGATAGAATTGCAGGTAGAATTTTAGGGCAGGGAGATGTTGTTTCTTTAGTAGAAAAAGCTATTGAAAACGTAGATAAAGCAGAAGCAGAAAAAATGGCTAGCAAGATGATGAAGGGCTCATTTGATCTTGATGATATGCTTAGCCAAATGAAACAAATTCAAAAACTTGGTAGTATGGGTAGTATTATAGGAATGATACCCGGCTTATCCAAGTATAAAACTCAGATTGAAGAGTCCGGAGTGTGCGACAATCTGATGAAAAAACAGGAAGCAATAATTCTTTCTATGACCAAAGAAGAACGCGCTCATCCTGACATAATAAAGGCTTCCCGTAAGAGAAGAATCGCACTTGGTTCCGGAGTAGATGTTCATGATGTTAACGTTTTGCTCAAATCATATGAGCAAATGTCAACAATGATGAAAAAAATGGGCAAGTTCGGCTCTATGTCGGCAATGTCTAAAATGTTAAAATCAAGCCCGTTTGGTTCAATGCCGATGGGTGGGTTTAATAAAAGATTTCCGTTTTAAGCGAAAATCAAGTTTGTAACAAAAGAAAGGAAAACAAAAATGGCAGTACGTATCAGACTATCTCGTGGTGGTTCTAAAAAACGTCCTTATTACCGTATTGTAGCTGCAGATCAAAGAGCTCCTCGTGACGGTAGATTTATTGAAAAATTGGGTGCATATAACCCAATGTTACCTCAAGACCATGCTGAACGCTTGGTAATTGACAAAGAAAAAGTTGCTTCATGGTTAGCAAAAGGTGCTCAACCAACAGAAAGATTGCAAAAAATATTTGCTTCTTTAGGTTTATGTGAAGCTCCAAAAATGGTTGAACGCCCTAAGAAATCTGCTCCTAAGGCTAAAGCTGTTGAAAGAATGAAGGAAAAGGCTGCTAAAGCTGCTGCAGCTGCAGAAGCTGAAACTTCCGCTGAATAATTTTCAGCAATGTAACAATTAGGTAGTTATTTTGAGCCTGAAAGATTGAACTTTATGACAGAAAAAAGAATTTGCATAGGAAAAATTGTTGCAGCACATGGAATTAGAGGAGAGGTTAAGGTTAAGAGCTATACCAAAATACCCTCTGATTTAGATAAATATGGCTTAGTTAGCAACAAGAATGCAGATAAAACATTCAAGATTAAAGTAGTTGGTCCATCTAAAGAGGTTTTACGAGTTAAAATAGACGGTGTAACGGACCGTAATGTTGCAGAAACATTAATTGGTACAGAGTTCTATATAAATCGTAATATTCTTCCCAAGTTAGGGGAGGAAGAGTTTTACCAAACAGATTTAATAGGTCTTAAGGTATATCTCAAATCTTTAGATAATGAAATAGGTAGTATAGCTGGTTTTAGTAATTTTGGTGCCGGAGAAATCTTAGAAATAAAGATTTCAGGTAGAAAAGAAACAGAGATGTTGCCATTTACAAAACAATATGTACCAACAATCAATTTAGAAGAGGGATATATTATTGTTTCGTCTGCAACAATGTTATTTGCTGATGAGGAAGAGGAGTAATATTTGTGTTTAAGGCCAAAATTCTCACCATATTTCCGGAAATTTTCCCTGGTTTTTTAGGAACCTCCTTAACAGGCAGGGCATTAAAGGAAAATAAGTGGGAATTGGAAACTATAAATATCAGGGATTATGCGTTTGATAAGCATGGTTCTGTAGATGATACTCCTTGTGGTGGCGGGGCAGGTATGATAATGCGTCCAGATGTATTAGGTAATGCGATAGAGCATAATTATACTCAAGGCAAAATTATATATATGAGTCCCAAAGGTCGCCCTCTTACTCAACAAAAAGTTCGCGAATTGAGCAAGGAAGACAACATAACAATTATTTGTGGTCGTTTTGAAGGCATTGATGAGCGAGTTATTGAAGAATATAATATCGAAGAAATTAGTATTGGAGATTATATTTTAACAGGTGGTGAGCAGGCAGCAATGATAATGTTAGATGCAATAGTTCGTTTATTGCCGGGAGTGTTAGGAAATTCGGCCTCCACAGAGAATGAAAGTTTTGAAGGTGGAATGTTGGAATATCCTCAATACACTCGTCCCATAGAATGGAAGAACCGCCAAGTTCCTGAAATTCTATTGAGTGGACATCATGAAAATATTGCCAAATGGCAAAAAGAACAGGCTCTTCAGATAACAAAAGAACGACGCCCAGATTTATTAGAAAAAAAGTCTTGATTCTCAATAGATTTTGGTGTATAGAAACAACAAATTAACTAAAAAAGGTAAAACTAATGAACATTATTGAAAATATTGAAAAAGAGCAAATTGAAAAGCTTATGGAAGGCAAAAATGTTCCAACATTTAAGCCAGGTGATACTTTGCGCGTTCATACAAAAGTAAAAGAAGGTGATCGTGAACGTATCCAAGTTTATGAAGGTGTATGTATTGCTCGTAAAAATGATGGATTGAACTCTTCTTTCACAGTAAGAAAGATTTCTTTCGGTGAAGGTGTAGAGCGTGTATTCCCATTATATTCACCAAACGTAGCTAAAATTGAAGTATCACGTGTAGGTAAAGTTCGCCGTGCTAAATTATACTTCTTAAGAGCTTTGCGTGGTCGTTCTGCTCGTATTGCTGATGATTTGTCAGTATCTGTAAAAGACGTAAACGCAGGTAATAAGTAATTTTGCTTTAAGTTACAAAAAAAAAGGAGGTTTCAACACCTCCTTTTTTTGCATGGAAATATATAATTTAATAAAATTTGAAATTTATTGAACAACCATAACTATTACATACACAAGCATCTACAGCTATATCTACAGGCATTGGTATTGGTACAGTACCACCTCCACTACAAGCGGCAGCGCCATTTGATAATACTTGACCTTGACAATTTTTATATACATTTCCCCAAGAAGCAGAAGAAACATCGACGGCAATACCAACTAAACCAGAATTAATTCCTCCCCAATCTTGAGTAGCCAGTTCAATACACGCTTCTTCCGGCAGTCCATCTATACCTAAACTAAATGCTTTATAATCATGAGTTCTATTTTCTAAATTCGTTCCAGATAGTCCAATTGCTCCTCCAAAAGCATTTGTCATTTCATAACCGGAACCTGAAGCATCTTCAAACATTTCTCTAGGAGCGAGATTTGCTTTATATGCTATTTTAGTACTCAAATTTCTATAACTCTTTTGTCTTGCATATAAAACTCTAACGTTTTGAGAAATTTGTGTAATTTGATCAATAGTTTTATTGATTTTAAATTTCATCATCGCCTTGGAATAACCGGCAATACCTCCTACAGATAATACGCCGATAATCGCCAAAACACCAAGCATTTCAATCATTGAACGACCAGATTGGTTATTATTTATCATTATAATCTCCTCTTTTATTGTCCGAAAAAAAGGATCCCTTTTTTCGGACATAAAATTTCAAATTCAGAAAAAATTAACCTATTGATGTTACGTTATGAGAAGAACATATTTTAGTAAGAAAAATGTCCGAAAAAAGGGATCCCTATTTTCGGACATTATTGATATTTTTTATTCTCTTGACTTCTCTTATAAAAAGAAATATCATCCTCACACAAATTTTATTATTAATTAAATATCGAATAATTATGGAAAAAAAGGAATTATTTGCTTTATTGGATAGAGTATTATTCTCTCCGGAAGATGCGGTTGAATATTTTTCTCGTTCTGGAACTCCGCAGGTTGCCATAATTCCACCACAAGGAGGAAAGATTATAACATCTTTGCCGGTTGTATACATGAAAAATAACATCATCGAGGTTCGTCCTTATTTGGATTTTGCTCGCAAGAAAGATGTTTGGGGTGTGTATGTCGGCGGTGTTCTATGGTGTAAAGATCAAAGTATCGATACCTTCGAAAATGCTAAAAGATGTATTTCAAAATTGAAAATGGGTGAGTGGAATGCTGTTTTACCATCACGTGATATGATGGAAGCATTGTATCATCACCGCGAAAAGTTCAGCGAAACTCTTCGTGCCTTTGCCCAAGTTGGAATATCCTATGAGTGGTCAAACAGCTATTATTGGATAGACAACTATCCAGACAATGCCTTTGATATGGAATATATGTGTTTGAATGCATATTCCAATCCGAGGATAACTCTGAACTATCGAGTGGCTTTAACTCGTTAACAAAAAATCCCCACCATTTGGTGGGGATTTTCGTAAGAGAAAAACTATTCCATATTACCTAATAGACGATTTTTTATTCTATCACCAACTTTGATATCCAAATCAGCAACCGTACCGGCATTAATTTCCAATACTGCTCTTGGACGCTTAGGTGGATAAATGGCATCAGTAGAATTAGGCTCAGCATTTTCATGAATGAAGAAAATTTCTCCATTTTCATCAATAAACAACATATCCAAAGGAATAAGCGTATCCTTCATCCACATTGCCACATCCATATCACTAGGCACTAGGGATATATCAAATAACAAACCTGAATCGCTAGCCAAAGAAGTTCTTCCTCGCAAACCTTGATACAAAGCTTCTTTGTTATCAGCAATTTCAACAGAAAAATCTAATTGATTGTCGCCGGAATGAATAACTAACTTTTCAGTACCATCTACATTAACATTTTTATCTTCTTCTTTAGAGCACGCAGATGTTAAAATCAACAATGATAAAGACATAATTTTCAGTAATTTAAACATAATATTTCCCCGCCTATTAACAGTCTACGAAATGTAGTATAACAAATATTTTTTCGATTTCAATATCAAAATAAAAATATATTTGTTATAAATTAGGCTTTTATGCTTGTCATAAAATCAGACATTTTATAGAATACTAGAAAAAATAAACAGTTGAGAGAATAACTTCGTCTTTATAATAAAGTTTTTTCAATCAATAAATTTGTGCAAAAAAATAAAATTTAAGGAAAAAAAGTGCAAGAAACACAAAATATATCCTTAGGCGGTAACGTTTGGAAGATAGAAGAAATAGATGAAAATTTGAGCATCAGAATTGCTCAAACATACAACATTACACAATTTTTATCCCGAATTTTGTGCGTTAGAGGAGTTGGCTTCAATGATGTTGAAAATTTTATCAATCCAAAATTACAAAAATTAATGCCAGATCCGAATGTATTAAAAGATATGCAAAAAGCATCAAAACGTATTGCTCAGGCGATTATATCTAAAGAAAAAATTGCCATTATTGGAGATTATGATGTTGATGGTGCGACTTCTACTTCAATTTTAACACGATTTTTCCGCCTTGTGGGAATAGAACCATTAATCCATATTCCAAGCCGTGAAGAAGGATATGGTCCAAGCGATTTAGCTTTTCAAGAATTTAAAAATGCAAATACTAATATCGTAATTACCATAGATTGTGGAACAACCGCATTTGATGTATTAAACAGAGCATCACAAAATGGATTTGAGATTATAGTTATTGATCATCATGAAGCAGAAGCAATTTTGCCTCAAGTTTATGCTGTTATCAACCCAAAGCGTTTGGATGAAGAAAATCCATATAAATATCTGGAATATATGTCAGCTGTTGGCGTTGGATTTATGTTTTTAGTTTCTTTAAATCGTGAATTAAGAAATAGTGGCTTCTATGAAAATCATGTCGAACCTAATTTAATGCAACTTTTAGATTTAGTTGCATTAGGGACGGTTTGTGATGTTGTTCCGTTAATAGGGCTGAATCGAGCTTATGTTAAACAAGGCTTAAAAGTTATGGCTCAACAAAGCAATATTGGGTTAAAGTGTTTAATGGCTTCTTCATCATTAACAACCGCTCCAGCTTCCTACCATTTAGGATATGTTTTGGGACCACGTATAAACGCTTGCGGACGAGTAGGAGATGCAACATTAGGTAGTCGCTTATTATGTACGGAGAATGAAGAAGAAGCTAAAAATTTGGCTGAAAAATTTAATCAGTTTAATACTGAGCGGAAAGAAATTGAAAATTATGTTTTGCTATCAGCCATAGAGCAAATAGAAAAAGAGCCTCAAGAATATCCAATAGCTTTTGCCTATGGAGATGATTGGCATCAGGGAGTGATTGGTATAGTTGCTGGCAAATTAAAAGAACGTTATAATGTTCCAGCATTTGTTATGTCTATTGAAACAGATGAAGTTAAAGGTTCTGCACGTTCCATTGCCGGAATAGATTTAGGAGCATTGATAATTTCAGCCAAAGAACATGGCGTTATAACCGCCGGCGGAGGTCATGTTATGGCGGCAGGATTTTCTTTAACTGTAGAACAAATCCCTGAGTTTAGAAAATTTGTCGGTGAATATGTTTTAGAAAAACTAGGCAAAGAAAAAATAGCACCGGTTTTAAATATTGATTGTAGTGTAAATCTCTTAGCTGTTAACGAAAATTTAGCAGATGAACTATCAATATTAGAACCATACGGAGCAAATAATCCGGAACCGCAATTTTTATTAAAGAGAGTTATTATCACAAAACCGCAAATTGTTGGAAGTGGTCATGTAAAATGTATATTGAGTTCTCCAATGGGCGGAAACCTTAAGGCAATTTCTTTTCGCTGTGCAGATAATGATATTGGTAATGCAATATTAAATGCTAAAGGCGAAATTTTTAATGTTGTTGGACACATTAAATCAGATGTTTGGCAAGGAAGAAAAAATATTCAATTTATAATTAATGATATAGCGAGAGAATAAATGAAAAAAAATAAAAAGAATATAAAAAAAACATCTAATGTAGGTAACAAAATAAAAAGTTATTTTTTCACCGGAATAATTGTGGCTGCTCCGGTTACTTTAACAATTTATATGTCATACCATTTACTTATATGGATAAATAATGCAACTAATCGTCTAATTCCTCAACAATGGAGAATAGGAGATTTTGTTCCTTATGCTGTTCCTGGATTAGGATTGTTGTTATTGATTTTTGCCATGATATTGGTTGGTATGCTAACAACTGGATACATTGGTAGATTTTTTGTTGGTTTATGGGAAAGCATCATTAAAAAAATGCCTGTTGT
Source organism: Alphaproteobacteria bacterium (assembly GCA_045577985.1). GTDB lineage: Bacteria > Pseudomonadota > Alphaproteobacteria > RF32 > CAG-239 > RUG410. The sequence goes on along the minus strand of JAZNJJ010000028.1, from coordinate 97,877 downwards.
ATCAAGTATATATTCGTTGATGAAACAAATATTTGAAACATTCTTATCTCAAAAAAAGCGTTCTTTTCGCGAAGTTGTTTTGGTTGAATATCCTCGCAAGGGATTATGGACAATAGCCTTCGTCAGTAAAGATGAAACAGGAGGCGAAATAGATGAAAAAACGGGCAATAAAACCTTAAGTATTTACGTGCCGACAACACCAAACCCTACATCAGGTTTTTTAATATTTGTTCCTCAAAAGGATGTTATTAAATTAGATATGAGTGTTGAAGAAGGAATCAAATATGTGATATCTTGCGGCATCGTAACCCCAACAGAACTAAATGACAGGATCAAAAAATGAAAATAAAAACAATACTGTTATCGGCTATACTCAGCCTTATTTCAATTCACAATGCTTCAGCCGGAAAATTAGCTGAATGGACAGATTTTATTATTGATGATATTCAAATGATGTATCATTGCAAACATAATTATGATTTATATGTTCCGTTTTATGCATGGCATAATCGTTTGACATATGATGATGAACATATTGATAAATATAATGAAAATGCTTGGGGTGGCGGAATAGGAATTTCCCATACTAATTCAGAAGATACGTGGTCAGGAATATATGCAATGGCGTTTAAGGATTCAAATTCATACGTTGAAACATATTTCGGATATGCACGTCAATGGTATTGGACAGCCGGAGAAGATAAACAATGGCGAGCTGGGATTGGTTATGCTTTGGGATTAACTCAACGCCATGAATATGCATATATTCCGGTTCCATTGCCTCTTCCATTATTTGGAGTAGGTTATCGAGGTTTAAATCTTCATGGAGCATATGTTCCCGGAGTTAAAAATGACGGTAATGTGTTGTTCTTATTTACACGTTTTGAGTTTTAGGAGAATATGCCTAAATGCAATTTAGCGCAGAGGGATATATTATAAAGTTACGTAATCACGGTGAAAAATCCTTGATAATAACATTAATATGCCCTCAATATGGCAAAATAGTCGGTTACATAAAAGGTGCTTTAACAAAGCGTAATTTAGGTATTTTCCAATTAGGAAATTATATATCATTTAATGCTTATTGTCGAGTAGAGGGTAATATGCTTAATTTAAAAGGAGTTGAGCTATTACATTCTCATACTGCAGATTTTATAATGGATACAGATAAAATAGGTGCTCTTTCATCAATGTGTAATCTTCTTGATATCTGTCTTGCTGAAAATGATAATTTAGGTAAATTTTATTCGGTAATCAATGATTTCTTTACTCATATAAATAACGCTAATTGGTTAGTTTATTATTCATTTTTTGAATATCATCTGTTAGATTTTTTAGGTATTGGGTTAGATATTAATGAGTGTGCCGTAACAGGAAAAAATAATAATTTACAATATATATCTCCTAAAACGGGTAGAGCTGTATGCGGAGAAATAGGTGAGCCTTATAAAGAAAAATTATATGCTTATCCTCATTACATTGTGGATAAAAATTATAGTCCAAATCGCTCAGAAGTCGCTGATTTGCTAACAATGACAGGAAATTTTTTAAACAAAAATTTTTTAATGCAACATAACTTGCAATTACCACAAAATCGTGCTAACTTGCTGAACATCACAAAATTATATCACAAAACATAGGTGAAAACATGGCTGAAGAATTACAAAAAATAAAAGACGTACAGTTAGGAGAAGAACTTAGCAAACGCTATTTATCTTATGCCATGTCAACAATAGTTTCTCGTTCATTGCCTGATGTTAGAGATGGTTTAAAACCCGTGCACCGTCGTTTAATGTATGCAATGCGTCAATTACATTTGGATCCTAAAAATGGTTATAAAAAATGTGCTCGTGTTGTCGGAGATGTAATCGGTAAATATCACCCTCACGGAGATAGTGCCGTTTATGGTGCTATGGTTAGATTAGCACAAGATTTTTCGGTTAGATACCCTCTTGTAGACGGACAGGGTAACTTCGGTAATATAGATGGAGATGGCGCTGCCGCAATGCGTTATACCGAAGCCCGTTTAACTGAATTTGCAATGGATTTAATGGATGGCTTAAATGATGATGCTGTCGATTTTATGGATACATATGATGGCGAAGATAGTGAGCCTGTTGTAATGCCTGCGATGGTGCCAAATCTATTGTGTAACGGTTCAATGGGAATTGCAGTAGGCATGGCAACAAATATTCCTCCTCATAATTTAAGTGAAATAAGTGATGCTTTATTATATTTAATTGAAAATCCGGATTGTGATAATGAGCCATTAGTTAGACGCTTAAAAGGTCCAGATTTTCCAACTGGTGGAATTATAATAGATTCTTTTGATACCATTCTGAATAATTATAAACAAGGAAAGGGAAGTTTTCGTATCCGAGCTAAATGGACAACAGAAGATTTGGGACATGGACAATATCAAATTGTCGTAACAGAAATTCCATATCAAGTTGTAAAGTCAAAATTAATTGAGAAAATAGCTGAATTATTAATGGATAAAAAACTTCCGTTTTTAAGCGACATACGAGATGAATCTGCACAAGATATCCGTATCGTACTAGAGCCGAAAAATAGAACCATTGATGCCACTATGTTAATGGAACAATTGTTCCGTCAGACAGATATGGAAGCAAAGTTTAACATGAACATGAATGTTTTGGATTTAGACTGTGTTCCTCGTGTTATGAGCATCAAAGAAGTTTTGCATGATTATTTAGTTCATCGTAATGCAGTTTTATTACGCAAAATAAAATATCGTTTAGGTAAAATAAATGCTCGCTTAGAAATTTTAGAAGGTTATTTAATTGCTTATTTAAATTTAGATGAAATCATCAGAATTATTAGAGAAGAAGATGAGCCAAAAGCTGTTTTAATAAAAACATTTAATTTGACTGAAAATCAAGCTGAAGCAATTTTAAATATGAAACTTCGTAATTTGCGTAAACTTGATGAAGAGCAGATTACTGCTGAACACTCTGATTTATTGGAAGAAAAATCTGCTTTAGAAATCTTGTTAAATAACGAAGATAAGCGTTGGGAAGCAATCGCAACGGAAATTAAAAAGACTAAAGAAAAATATAGCAAGAAAACATCATTAGGCCGTCGTCGAACAGAATTTGCTGAAGCTCCTGCCGATGTAGATGTTCCATTGGAAGCATTTATTGAAAAAGAGCCAATTACGGTTATTTTATCACAAAAAGGCTGGATACGTTGCATAAAAGGACACGCAAATCTTGAGGATGAATTTAAGTTTAAGGATGATGATTCTTTATTATATGCAATTCATGCTCAGACCACGGATAAAATTGTTATTTTAGATAACAAAGGAAAGTTCTTTAATATATCTGCTAAAGATATTCCAAGCGGTCGAGGATTTGGACAGCCGGTGCGTTTGATGATAGACTTAGCAAATAGTGATGAAGTTACTTCTATGTTTGTATTTGAAGCAGGTGCAAGTTATTTGATTGCTTCTGATAAGGGTTATGGATTTGTTGTTGATGAAAATCATATTTTAGCGCAAACCCGAAACGGACGTAAAATAATGAATGTTGCAGACGGTGAAAATATGAAGTTCTGCATAAAGATGAATGGTGATTATGTTGCAGTAGTTGGAGAAAATCGTCGCTTGTTAGTATTTAAGGCTGAAGAAATTCCAACAATGGCAAGAGGACACGGAGTATTGTTGCAAAAATACAAAGATGGCACTATTTCAGATATTCAAATATTTAAGGGGGAAGAAGGTTTTTGTTATAGTCGTAGTGGTGGAATTGCCAATGAAAAAGAACTTATTACATGGCTTGGCCACCGAGCTCAAGTTGGTAAACTTGTACCATTCGGTTTCCCTAAAAACAATAAGTTTTTCAAATAAAAGAAAACCTCCCGAGAAGGGAGGTTTTTTGTGTAGAAGAAAGAATTTTTAAGATTAGTAGAATTTCCAAGCTATTAAACTTGAACTAGATCGACCACAAAGTTCAACAGCTACATCTATAGGCATTGGAAAAGTATCACTTTTCTCCGGACAAGCGGCTGAACCATCACAAGTTCCGCCAAGATATGAGTCTCTAGCATAAGCATCTGTTCCCGCACTTACAGCAATCAAACCGGATGCTTCTCCTCCACCCCAATCTTGAGATGCAAGTTCAATACATGCTTCTTCCGGTACATCATAAAGAGTAATCATAAAGGCTTTATTATCACCACTAGAATTTTTTCCGGAAGAATATATTGTAACATTTCCACCGAAAGCATTAGTCATACCATAACTACCAGAACCATCTTCAAACATTTCTCTAGGGGCTAAATTTGCTTTATAAACTATTTTTCCGCTAATATTACCATAATTTCTTTGTCTGGCATACAACGTCCGAGTATTTTGTGCCATTTGTGAAATTTGATCAATAGTTTTATTAATTTTGAATTTCATCATCGCTTTAGAATAACCGACAATACCACCTACAGATAACACGCCGATAATCGCTAAAACTCCGAGCATTTCAATCATCGATCGACCTGATTGAGTATTGGTCCTACACATTTTATTCATTATTATTCTCCTTATCTTTGTCCGAAAAAAAGGATCTCTTTTTTCGGACATTTTTGGTTAGTTCAATTTTTATTATTGTTTTATCGGTAAATATACAGTAAATGTTGTTCCGTTATAAGTTGTTGACGTTACTGTTAAATTACCCCTATGATGCATAATAATTTGCTTTGCAATCGAAAGTCCCAAACCAGTACCTTTAATTTTCATATCTTTATGAATTTGCATTCTATAAAATTTTTCAGTTAAGCGGGATAAATCCTCTTTATTTATTTTATGACCTTTATTATTTATAGCAATGCTGACAGCTTTTCCTTTAGCTACATTTTGTCCGGTAGAAGCCGGTATTTCGGCAACAGTTTTTATTTCCACAGTAACTTCTGAATTTTCTTGTGCATATTTAATAGCATTATCTAATAAGTTTTGCAAAATTTGGTGGATTTCCTGATTGTCTGCAACAATTTTTGGAATTTTTGAGAGTTCACTTACTTTCATATTAACAGAACGCTGAAAAGCTTTTATTTTCAAAGCTTCTGTAACATCATCAATAACCTCAGATATATCTACTTTATCTTTAAGTTCTTTATCTTGTCCCATTTCCAACTTAGATAAAGAAAGCAAATTTTCAATTAAATTAGCCATATATTCTGCCTGTTCTTTCATGATACTTAAAAAGGCATCTCTTGCATCTGCATCATCTTTAGCGGTTGTTTGCAATGTTTCAATAAATCCTGAAATAACAGAAAGAGGGGTTCTTAATTCATGACTAGCATTAGCCACAAAATCTGATTGCATTTTTTCAAGAGTTAGTGCTTTACTTATGTCATATAATGATACCACAGCGACAGCACGTCCTTTAGAATACCATGGTAATTTAGTAATATGACTATAAATTCTTCTGTTTTGATATTCCGGAGCATGAAAAACTAAGCTTTCTGTTTCGCTTTCATTTTTCAAGATTTTCTCAACAGATGAAATAAAGATATTTGTTTTAAAAATAGTATCTATATTTCTGGTTATGATATCATTTCCCAACAAATTTCTTGCCGCTAAGTTGCTTCCTGTAATATTTCCTTCTCCGTCAAGCATTAAAATAGGATCGGGAAGAGTATCTAATACAGCTGCATCAGACATAGTCTGTGCTTCTAAAGTATCTGTTTTAGACGTCCAAAATTTATGATAAGAATTAATAGCTTCTGCTAGTTCTTTTGCATCTTTTTCTGATAATTCCAAGTTTTGTTTATTTTCAGTTTCATTTGTTAAAGAATAAATATATTTTCTCAAAGATTGCATTTCATAACTAAGCGGAAATAATGAAAACATATTGAAAATAATAATTATTACATAACACAATAAAGCCATTAATGGTGATAATAACTTGAGAGCAGTTAAAGTAACAAATAATATTGCTGAAGGAATAGATAAAATAAGAACTCTTGTTGAAAATTGGGAGTCTTTTTCTAGTCCTAACAAGGTTTTCATATTTCGCAACATAATATTATCCCGTCTGATAAATTAAATAAATAACTAGACTAAACTAGCAGGTATTGTATATTACAATAAGTTTAAATAGATTTAATTTCGCAAAATGACAGAAAAAAATGATTTATCGCCAGGAATGGCTCAATATATACAAATAAAAGAGGCTCATAAAGATTATCTCTTGTTTTATCGTATGGGAGATTTCTATGAGTTGTTTTTTGATGATGCCATAAAAGCATCCTCAGCTTTAGATATAGCCTTAACCAAGCGAGGGAAAGCTTATGGAGAGGATATACCAATGTGCGGAGTTCCTTTTCATGCATATGAAAATTATTTATCTCGTTTAATAAAACAAGGCTACAAAGTTGCAATATGTGAACAGATGGAAGATCCTGCAGAGGCCAAAAAAAGAGGATCAAAATCAGTTGTCCGTCGAGAAGTTGTTCGCTTGGTTACCCCAGGAACAATAACTGAAGAAAATCTTCTCGATTCGCGAAAAAATAATTATCTGCTATGTGTTTCAAAAATAAATAATTCTATGGGATTAGCTTGGATTGATTTGTCTACAGGTGTATTTTATACTGAAGAATTATCAATAAAATCCGGTAATGAGTGTGCAGAGTTATATGGTGTTATCAGTCGATTATCACCAAGTGAGATATTAATACCTGATATTTTATTACAAAAAAGTGATTTATTTCATTTGTTGAATGAATACAAAGAAAAACTTTCTGTTTTACCACAAGCTCGTTTTAATAGCTCTAATGCTGAAAAGCGTATAATGGATTATTTTAACGTAAATACACTAGATTCTTTCGGTAGTTTTTCAAAATCGGAGATAACCTGTGCCGGAATTATTTTAGATTACGTTGAAAATACGCAAAAAGGTAAAATGCCTAGAATTTCTCGTCCTGTAAAAATATTATGCAATAATTTTATGGAAATAGATGCAGCTACTCGCCATAATCTTGATTTAATTGAAGGACCAAAGGGAAGTACTCTCATTTCCGTAATAGATCGTACTGTAACCGGACCGGGAGCCAGATTACTAAATTCTCGCTTAACCACTCCATTAATGGATGTAAATGAAATAAACTGTCGACTTGATTCTGTTGAATTTTTCTTAAAACACCATGATGTTCGTCAAAATATTCGTGAACTTTTGCGAAATTGCCCTGATGTTGAAAGAGCTGTATCTCGATTAAGTGTTGGAAGGGGCGGACCGAGAGACTTATCTGCTATTGCCACAACCTTATCTGCTTTACCAAGCATAAAAAAAATCATTGAGCAATATAAAAAGATAGATGTAGTAGATGAAATACCATCAGCTATCAACGATATTGTTTTGCGATTTGGAAATCATTATACATTGGTAGATAAGCTTCGTCGGGCTCTTTGTTCTGATTTGCCTTTATTAGCACGAGATGGCGGGTTCGTTAAACACGGATATAATGCAGAGTTAGACTCTGTTCGTGAAATGAAAGATAAAGGGCATAATTATGTTTTAAATATGCAAAGCAAATACATTGAACAAACAGGTATAGATCATCTGAAAATAAAATATAACAATGTGATAGGTTATTTTATAGAAATACCCAATAAATATGCCTCTCAAATGTTAGATAAACCAGAATTTATTCATAGACAGTCTGTTTTAAATGCTACCCGTTTTACGACCGTAGAGTTGACTGAATTAGAAAATGAAATTCGTGGAGCTTCAGAAAAGGTCTTAGCATTAGAGTTAGCAATATATGAAGATTTAATTCAAGATGTTATGAGTTCTGCTGATGATATCATTAAAGCATCTGTATCTATAGCTGAATTAGATATAGGCTCAGCATTGGCTGATTTGGCAATAGAAAATAATTACTGTCGCCCTCAGTTAGACAATAGCCTTGTTTTTGATGTAATAGAAGGGCGTCATCCTGTTGTAGAAGCTTCAATTCGTAAAAATAATGAAGGTTCTTTTGTTGGTAACGATTGTGTTTTAAATGCTGAAAATAATCGTATTTGGCTGTTAACTGGTCCAAACATGGCTGGTAAATCAACATTTTTACGCCAAAATGCCATAATAGCTATAATGGCACAAATGGGTTCTTTTGTTCCGGCAAAATCCGCTCATATCGGAATAATAAATAAAGTTTTTTCTCGTGTTGGAGCATCAGATGATTTATCCCGAGGTCGTTCAACATTTATGGTTGAAATGGTTGAAACAGCTTCAATTTTAAATCGTGCGGATGAACGCTCATTCGTTATATTGGATGAGATTGGACGAGGCACAGCAACATTTGATGGGTTATCAATAGCATGGGCGGTTGTCGAATATTTGCATGAAGTAAATAAATGTCGCGCCTTATTTGCTACTCATTACCATGAAATAACAAATTTGTCGTCCAGATTAAATGCCTTAACTCTCCATTGCATGAAAATCAAAGAGTTTAAAGACGAAGTTGTATTTTTGCATGAAGTTATTAATGGTTCAGCAGATAGATCATATGGTATTCATGTCGCCAAGTTAGCAGGTCTTCCAAGTGTTGTAATTAATCGTTCGGAACAAGTTCTCAAAAAGTTAGAAAATGATAATCAACAAAAATCTATTTCTAGTTTGGAGACGGATTTGCCTTTGTTTTCTTTTGTTCAAAAAGAAGAAGAAAATAAAAAGTCTATTGTCGAAGAAACACTAAAAGACATAAATCCAGATGATTTAACTGCTCGTGAAGCACTACAAAAATTATATGAATTAAAAGATCTATTAAAAGAGGTAAAATAACATGGAAACGAAAGAATATTTTGATAATTATAGCTTATTTGTAGATGGTGTAACATCTGAAGTTTCTAAAAATGATAAATTATTTGCGACACGCTTCCAAGAGTTATCTAAACAGCTTAAGGGAAACTATTCACGTTTGGATAGTGCCGTAGCCGGATTAGCTGGTGAAGCCGGAGAAGTCGCAGATGTATGGAAAAAGATTAAATTTCATTCATTAGAATATAATAAAGAAACAAAAGATAAATTTATTAAAGAACTAGGTGATGTTTGTTGGTATGTTTTCCAAACTGCATTAGCCTTAGGAGTACCGGTTGAAGAGATTATAGATCGTAATATTGAGAAACTAAAAACACGTCATCCTAATGGATTTTCTGCAGAATATATGCAACATAAAAAAGGAGCATAGATGCCTGTTGTCGGAGTTTTACTACCTTTACCATTTGATAAACCGTTTGATTACAAAATTGAAACGGAGGTTGAAATTGGTCAAATAGTAGAAGTTCCCTTCGGTAAGGATAAGCAAATAGGAGTTATATATAAATTAGAAGCAACATCAGATTTAGAAATCTCGAAAATAAAATCAATCATAAAAGTTTTTGATTTTCCGCCCATCTCTAAAACTATGCTCAAATTTATAGAATGGGTTGCTACATATAATATGGCTCCAATAGGTTTAGTATTAAAAATGGTAATAAGTGTACGTTCTGTTTTTGAACCATCACCAATGACTATTTTATATAAGTTATCAGGAAAAACTCTGGCAGAAGCCAAATTAAAAAATTCAGATGCTCGTTGGCATGTTATGGATTTATTAAAACACGCTCCATATACACGTCAAGAAATTGCTAAAGGGGCAGGTGTAAGTCAAAGTGTAATAAAAACACTTATTGATGCTCAAGTATTGGAACCTGTTTATATTGAAAATAAACGAGAATTTTTAGAACCAGTTGGAAATTTTATAAAAGTTGATTTAACAACAGAACAGCAAAATGCAGCTAACTATTTATGTCAAAAAATAAATAATGGCTTTTCCGTAACCTTGCTGGATGGTGTAACTGGTTCTGGAAAGACTGAGGTTTATTTTGAGGCTGTAGCAAAAGCTATAGAAAACGGAAGACAAGTTTTAATATTGGTTCCTGAGATATCATTAACAACTCAATGGCTTAATCGTTTTCAGAAACGTTTTGGCGTACGTCCAGCTAATTGGCACTCTGGATTAACAATCAAAGAACGTACAGATACGTGGAAGGCTATCATTGAGGGACGTGTCAAAGTTATTGTTGGAGCTCGTTCCGCATTGTTTCTGCCATATACGAATTTAGGTTTGATAGTTGTGGATGAAAGTCATGATCATTCATTTAAGCAAGAAGATTCCGTAAATTATCAAGGTCGCGATATGGCTATTGTTAGGGCTAAATTTGAGCATTTACCGGTTATTTTAGCAACAGCTACACCTGATTTAGAAACATTAGTAAATGTTGAAGAGGGAAAATATGATAGTGTAAAACTAGCCAGTCGATATGCAGATGCCTCTCTTCCGGAAATTAAAATAATTGATATGAAAAAAGATAAGCCTCAAAAAGGAGAGTGGGGTGTTTCTTGGCTTGCACCATCGTTAGTAAAAGCACTAGATGAAAACATAAAAAAAGGTGATCAATCTGTTTTATTTTTAAATCGTCGAGGCTATGCACCTTTATTAATTTGTCGGGATTGCGGTCATCGGATACAATGTCCAAGTTGTTCTGCTTGGTTAACAGAGCATAAGAATGCTCATAAATTAATGTGTCATCATTGCGGATATTTTGATGAAATCCCCACAACTTGTCCTCATTGTAATTCACAAAGTGGTTTGACTGCTTGTGGTCCGGGGGTGGAAAGAGTTGCGGAAGAAGTTTGTATGCGATTTCCAAATGCGAAAATAGATATATTATCCAGTGATAATGCGTCTTCATTTAGTGCTGTTTCAAAAATCATCTCTAAAATGGAACGTAAGGAAATTGATATATTGGTTGGAACACAGATCATCGCCAAAGGACATCACTTTCCAAATTTAACTTTAGTAGGGATAGTAGATGCTGATTTAGGACTAATGGGGAGTGATTTACGTGCATCAGAACAAACATATCAGTTGTTATCACAAGTAGCCGGAAGAGCTGGAAGAGCAGATAAGAGAGGAACAGTTTATTTACAAACGTTTCATCCTGAGAATAACGTATTAAAAGCATTATTGCATAATGATAGAGCAAGCTTTTTAGATTTTGAAAAAGATAGCCGTCGATTATTAAATTATCCTCCTTTTGGCAAATTAGCCTCGATAATTATTTCTGGTGCAAATCAAAAAAGTGTATCTTCCATAGCATCAGCCTTTAGTCGTTGTGCACCATATACTGATAATATTACTGTTATGGGACCAGCTCCTGCACCATTATTTTTATTACGAGATAAATACAGATATCGTTTATTAATAAAAACAACACGCAAAATTAATATTCAGAGAGTATTAACTGAATGGTTGAAAATGATAAATATTCCTTCAAGTGTAAAGGTTGAAGTAGACATTGATCCATATTCATTTATGTAAAGTTCATAATACGTTACCACCTTAAATAAAAAACGATTAATGTAATAATAAGTAACATAACAACCGAAAAAACTCCCGATCCGATTATAACATTATTATTTCCAATAACGCTTATACCACTATTAGATTGTTTTTCTTTTAAAATACAACCGTCTCGATTCGGGTTGTTGTTATCATTTGCAGGAGAACTTCTCAAAAGAATCTCCTGGATTTGCGCATCTATATTCATATTATTTCAAGTCCAGAATTTATAAATGAATTATCAATTTACCTTTCGCAACTCATCATATATTTCAATAAAGTCTTTTACTTTAGATCGAGCAATATCCATCGATTCGTTACAAATTTTCAGGTAAATAAGCTTAATTAATTCAGCTTTATCGCGCGCAGAGAGAGTGGCTTTGCGATTTTCAAGCCAGTTTTCAATGTTTTCAATAATCAGGCAAAGAATATCAGGATTAACAGTAATCGAAGATTTTGCAGAATTTTTTAAAGGTAAATCCGTCAGTTCTTGCTCATCTACATGTAAGATTTGAGCCAATTTCTGGCGTTCTACTTCGCCCAATCTTCGAGGTGAACCATTTTTTATGAATTGCTGTATATAAGCAATATTTTTGCCAATACTTAATGATACCTGAGCATAATTCAAACCACGTTCATTTATCAAACGAGCAATTTTTTTTCTGATTTCTTCTGTATTTTCCATGATACACCTTCCTACACACATTATATAATATAAATCTTATATTGTAAATCGATAAATTTCTTATTGACTTAATAATATTTTTCTTATAAATAATTATTATCGGAGGTTATTGTTATGCAAGAAAAAGACTATATTAATAAAAAGGAAGCGCTTAAACGTGGGTATATCCGCCGAACAGAGGGAGGATATTATAAAAAGTCTGTTTTAGAAAAATATTTTGATGGTGGATACCTTAAATTATCGGATAGTAACTTTAGTGCAGAAGATAGAAAAAAGGTGGGTGAACAATTGGCAAAAGATTTTTATTTAGGCAATTATCATAATTTACAATCAGTAAAACTATTTGCTGATAATATTCGTTCAACAGGTAATTATAGCCGAGAAGAAGCTCTGTTTTATAAAGAGCGATATCTCAATGCTATCAGGACAATTCCTGCAGAATTTTGGCCTGCTGTAAGGTGTGTATGTATTGAAGATAAAGAACTGTTTTCCCGTCCGGAAATTCCTAAAAACAGTTTATTGCATAAAAATAATATTTATCATCAAAAAATGTTGCTTTGCCTTGGTTTGGAGCGACTTATTAAATTTTATTTACAAAAAAATAAAAAAAAGACTTGACTTTTTGTAACTTGTATGATAAGAAAATTATTATGATGAAGAAATGTAATCATAAAATACTTATCCAGAGGTTGTTTTCAAAAACAATCTCTTTTCTATTTTAAAAGGAAGCATTAATGTTAAAGGCAGTAATGGATAGAATAATTATTCAATTAGATGAAAAAGAAAAATCTTTATTAGTATTTTCTGGAGAACAAAATGTTCGCAACAGCGGTATAGTACTTGATGTCGGCCCGTTTGTTAAAATCGTTAAACCGGGGGATCATGTTTTATTTCATCGCTTTGATGAACTACCTTTACCAAAAGATAATATGGTAGTCATTCGTGAGAAAAGTCTTTTAGGAATATATAGAAAATAACAAGAGAATTGCTTAAAGCCGATATTTTCGGCTTTTTATTTTATGGAGAATATCATGACAGAAAATTTATTAACACGTAAACAATTACGTGACGAATGGGCAAAAAGAATAACGACGGCCGAAAAGAAATATACTGATTATTATGATTTAGTTGCAGAAATAAGAGAATATTATCGCAATGAACGCAAGAAAAATAAGCAAAATATCTTTTGGTCATCAGTTGAAACACTTAAACCGTTTTTATATTTCAAACAACCAAAACCATTCATTATAAAAAGTAACAAAGTTGCTAATTCGGCAGAAACACTAGCTTGTAAAATGCTTGAAAGAGCCTTAAGTTGGAATATGAAACAATTTGACTTTGATAGTATTATAAAATATGCCCGAAATGATTTTTTACTTTCTGGAATGGGAATTTTATGGGAACAATATTGTCCATCATTTAAGTCATTAGCTGATGGTTATATCAAAGAAGCAGAACAAGTAAATACGGTATATGTTAATCCGCTGAATTTTCTGGCAGATACAGAAAATGTTGATGTCTGGGAAGATGTTGAGTGGATTGCCCGACGTGTTTTCATAAAATTAGAAGATTTGTCAGAGAATTTTGATAATCATATTGTTGATTGGTTTTATAAATATTCAAAACAACAAAATTCAATAACTGTATATGAAATTTGGGATAAAAAGACTCGTTGTATTTATTACTTAAGTCCGGAATATACTCCTGATTTTTTAGCCATAAACGAAGATACACTCCATTTGAGCGGTTTTTTCCCAATGCCCAAACCGATAATGGCTACTTTAACAAATGACGGAATCATACCTGTTCCTGATTATATTGAAATTAAAAGCCTTTTGAGTGAATTAGATGGGGTAAATAATCGTATGCGTTTAACCATGCAAGCCATAAAAGTTTCAGGTTGTTATGATAATTCATTTCCTGAATTGGCAAATATTTTAGATAAAGATATCACATTAATTTCTTTATCTGATTTTGATAAACTTAAAGAAGCAGGAGGAATTAAAGGCGTAATAGATTTTGCTCCGATAGAGCAATATATAAGTGCTTTAAAAATTTTAGCGGAACGCAGACAAATTCTAGTTAATTCTATTTATGAGGTTACAGGTGTTAGTGATATCATGCGTGGTATTTCTAAATCAGGAGATACTGCAACAGCAATCAATAGTAAAACAAATTTTGGTACTTTAAGAAATCAAGATCGTCAAAATGATATGCAACGTTTCCTCAAAGATTTATTGCGTATAAAGGCCGAAATAATATGTGAACATTTTTCTGCTGATTTTTTAACCTCATTTTTAACGGAAGAAGAAAAGAAATCACAAGATGTAATCATCGCATTGCAATTATTAAAAGAAGACAAGTTGCGAGATATGATTATTGATTTGGAAACAGACGGTTGTTACAATGAAAATCTTGAAGAAAATCGTATTTTAAATATATTAAAAAATATAAATGAAATGATATCATTGTCATTTAATATAGTTTCCAAGCAACCAGCTTTATTACCATTATATCGACAAATGATTGAGTGTGCGGTTTCAACAATACCAAATGCACGTCAATTTGAAACTGTTATGGAAACTGCTTTTCATAAAATAGAGACTGAACTAAATCAGCCAAACAAAGTGATTATTCCTCAAAATAATCAATTAATTGAAATTCAAAAACAAAAAGTATCACAAGATTTTGCCATAAAGAAAGAGCAAAATGCAATAAAGCGTGAAGAATTAGAATTAAAAAAAGCTTCAGAATTAAATAAATTAATTAAACACGAACAAGGAGAAAAATAATGCCTTTTGATAGTAATGGAAATTTTACACGTTTGCATAACTGGGAAGATGATCGCCTTAATGATATAGATATTGTTTCAGAACGTCATGATGAAGAAGATGATGGTTTTGCAGAAGCTTTAAGCGAATGCTTATTAAAAGACGGGCGAACATCTATGAATGGAAATTTGAAAATGGGAGGTTTTCAAATAAAAAATATTGCAAAAGGAACATCTTCAACAGATGCCATAAACAAAAATCAAATAGATGAACTTCAAGCAAATTTAATAAAATCAATAAATTCAGCTTTTTCAATAGGAGACATAAAAGCTTCATTACAAACAGCTAATCACCATAATTGGCTATTATGTAATGGTCAAGAGGTTAGCCGAATTGAATATAGTGAATTATTTGAGTTAATAGGAACAAATTTTGGTTCGGGAGATAATTCAAAAACATTCAATTTACCTGATTATCAAGGTAAATTTTTGCGTGGTTTAGGGGGTGATTCTGCCACAGATTTATATACAACACAACAAGAAGGACTTCCAAATATCAGCGGAAGTGTAGGTGTTGATGAGAATGGTTCATCGGCATTATCCGGTGCATTTTATAATACGGGAAGTTCAGTTAGCGGTGCAGAGGGTGGCGGAAATGCTATAAAAGTAGGGTTTGATGCATCTCGCTCAAACTCCATATATGGAACAAGTTCTCATGTAACTCCAATAAATCAGGCAGTTAATTGGTTTATAAAGGCAAAAGGAGAATAAAATGGTTGGAATAATCACTCAAAAAGGCATTACTGTTCGTCAAGGAGATAGTTTTTCAATAAGGTTATGTTTTAAAGATGAAAAAGGCTATAAAAATATAAGTGGAGCAATAATAAGTATGCAAGTTCGCAATATTGACGGTTCATTATTGTTTACTAAAATAGCCGATATAGAAGATGAAACAAGCGGTTATGCAACAATAAATTTAACACCTAAAGAAACAACAATTGATGTCGGAGAATATTTTACGGATATTGAAATAAAAGATGCTCAAGGTTTTGTTCATACAATATATCCGCAGAATATAAATAACGTAGCTTTTTTCAAAATAACAGCTCAAGTAACGGAGTAAAAGATGACAAATATTGAAGTTTTAGAATGTTCAGGAGCAGAATTAGAAATCATAGAACAAAAAGAAGGGGATATACATATTTCTTTTCCTGAAGATAATGTGTTGAATATTAGCGGACAAACAATTTATATAAATAATGGTAAAAGTATAATTGATAAATATGTTGAACAAGATATTAAACCAAATTTATCGAAATTTGCCGATCAACAAATGGAGGCATATTCAAAAACAGCACAAGAAGCTGCTGAAATATCAGTTTCTTCTGCAGAAAGTTCAAATCAATCAGCACAAAGTGCTTCATTATCTGCAAAAAATGCACAAGAAAGCTCCGCCTCAGCTCTAAAATCACTTTCGGAGGCGAAGACTTCACAACAATTAGCATCTGAAAGTGCTACAATATCATCCGAACAAGCAACTATAGCCACAACTGCAGCAATAAGTACTGCTGATTATGCATCACAAGCATCTGCTTCTGCAGATAAGGCAATATCTTCATCTCAGTTGGCTGAAAATTTTGCCATACAAGCTACGGAAAGTGCTAAAAGAGCAGAAGAATTAAGTTTATTAATTCCAAGTCAAAGCAATAATGCCGGAAAATTTTTATCGACAGATGGTTCATCGACTATGTGGCAAGAAATAGAACTAACCGAATATGCAAAATTGCTTGAAGATAACCAATTTATTGGAAAAAACACTATAGTTGGATCAGATAATCTTAAGAGAACAACATCTTTAGATCATAATACCTCTTCATCATCATGGAACAGTAATACTGTTTTAGATGTATATGATAAGAATAATGTACAGGCTGGATATTTTCGTCATTTTACAGATCAGCAAGGATATAATGGTATAGATTTTGAAGCAAAACGAATTATAAATGGCAACACACATTATTCAAGAATAGGAGCGGGAATAGATGCCAATGGAAATATAATGACAACAGCTCCTTCATGTGATCGTTCAGGTTCTATTTTAACAACCTCATCAATCAATAAGTCATCAAAGGGATATGTAAAATTAGGTAATGGGATATTAATTCAATGGGGGTATGTTACAGATTCATTAAATGGAAATACCTCAAGAGTTTTATCATTTCCTGTAGCTTTTTCAAATACAAATTATAGCCTTACATTTAATGGTGTTTATGGTTCAAGAACAGATGGCGGATGGGGATATATCATATCAAGAAATACAGGTTCTTGTAATGTACTTAGCGCCGGATATACAACATATTGGATTGCAATAGGATATTAAGGAGAAAGATATGACATGTTATATATATGGAAAATCTCCATTCGATGGTGAATATGGATTTTATTTACCTGATAGCGGAGTTGATGGGGTAATTATTAGTCAGGAAGAACATGATAAATTATTGGAAGAAAATAGCAACGGGAAGATAATTATTCCTGATGAAAATGGTTATCCTTATGCATCAGCTTATATACCATCAGATAAAGAGATTAAACAGGCTAAAATAATGCAATTAAAAGATAATTTGTCCTCTACAGATTATGTCGTTATCAAAATAAACGAGGGAGTAGCAACAATAGATGAGTACTCAGATATATTAGCTAAAAGAAAGCTATGGAGGGCAGAAATAAATAAGTTAGAAGAAGCGTAATGCTTCTTTTTTTATGGAGGAATAAATGGATTGGGGATTAATAAGTGGTTGCACCTCATTAATTGGTTTTCTTTATACCTTAGTACGTTTAGGCGAATGGAAAGCTCGTCAAGAAGTTCATCTTGAAAATTTGGAAAAGCGTTTTGAAAATTGTGATGGAAAAATAGAAGCTATGGCGGTTTTACAGTCTCAACAAAATCTGGTCTTAACGGAAATTAAAACACGCTTAGAGTTTTTAATTGATAATAAACAAAAAAGGAAGAAGAACAATGTCTGATTTAGATATTTTTGCTCGAACTCTATATGGTGAAGCACGTGGAGAAGGATTAGAAGGAATAGAAGCAATCGCCTGTGTTATAATGAATCGTTATTATGCTAAAAAATGGTTCACTGGTTATATTTATGACAAAGGAAAAAAGATTCCAAGCATAGCACAAACATGTCTTAAGAAAAGTCAGTTTAGTTGTTGGAATAAAAACGATATAAATTTACCTCTAATCAAAAAAGTTACAGCTAAGGATAAGATTTTCCAAGATTGTTTATTAATTGCACAAAAAGCCATCTCTGGAGAATTATGTGATTTTACTAATAACGCAATGTATTATCATACCAGAGCTATAAAACCATATTGGGCAAAGAAAAAAACTCCATGTTATGAAGTAAAAAATCACCTATTTTATAATGATATATAAGGAGATAACCATGGAAAAGGATACAAAGCAACCATATCGTTTTTGGCGGTGGTTAATTTTAACTATTCTTCGATTTCCCAAATTATACACTCTTGTATGGGGAATCATAATTTTATTTGCGATAATCTGTATAAAAATAGATTTAAGTGGAATAATATCAAGGATTTTATGATGAAGGTAATATTTATTTGTATTTTATCCTGCTTAATTTGTTTTTATTGCGGTTATTATTATGGCCAAAGTAAAATGAAAGTTAAGATAATTGAAAAAAAGGTGGAGATAATCAAAAATGTTGCACATAAAAAGGCTAAAATTCAGGCTAGTCCTAATGCTAGCCGCTCTGAACTACTTGAACTCATGCGCAACAATCGTTTGTGAAACAGATAATAATATAGAATTTCCATATGCAGGAATAAAAGTTGCCGAAGAATTACAATATTTAAGTTTCAATGAATATCCTAATTTATGGGAGTGGATAGCCCGCATCAATAAATTAAGACAAGAGTTGGAATATATAAACAATAATTAAAAGGAGAATGATATGTATAATAAAAAAGGTTTATTACTACGCGGAGCAGAAAGATATGGAGGTATTCCTGAGGCGGAAGCGTATAGTATGATTCAAACAGTAAAACAACCAGAGACTCAAGATTATGATTACAATGAAAAAAATAATCATATAAATTTAATATCTGATTTTGATGGAGAATATATCACAATAAGAAATAATGATGAAATAATAGGTAAATATAGAGCTCAATCAGGACAGGATAATTATCAGTATATAAATGCAACAGATATATCAAATAAAGGACCTATACCTGAGGGGGAATGGGTACTGAAGTACGATGATTTTGAGACTGATACATCACCTTATGATGGGACACAAGATCATTGGGGAAGAGAACGTGTTTATATATCTCCTGTATCAGGTAAAAGATATGATAGAACAGGATTTTTTTTACATGGGAGCTACAATGGATTGGGTTCTGCGGGATGTATAGATTTAGGATTACAAATGCCTCAATTTGGCGGAATTATGA
Source organism: Alphaproteobacteria bacterium (assembly GCA_045577985.1). Lineage (GTDB taxonomy): Bacteria > Pseudomonadota > Alphaproteobacteria > RF32 > CAG-239 > RUG410. Next base: position 78,543 of record JAZNJJ010000028.1, on the reverse strand, counting down.
AAAAATATAAGACAGATATCCCTTTAACAGTAAAATACAACGATAAATTTATAAAAAAATAATTTGCAATTATTTGATTTTTTATTTATATTAAATCCACTTAATGGAGTTGTATATGCATAAAAATTTAACAAAATATATAGATAGGTATTGTTCTGCAATTATTTTAGTGTGGAGTTTTATCTGTATTTTAATAATGCTACTTATTCGATACAAACTATATGAAACGTCTCAATATATTCAAAATAATTGGCAAATATTACGAAATATTCTTCTTTTTATTTATGAGACAGTTATTTTCATTTGTATATATAATAAACCTCGTCGCTATAAATATTTGCTAATAGGTTTCTTTATAGGCTATTTGTTGGTTTATAGTATGTATATAGAAGGTCAAATATCAATGTTGGATAAATAATATGAATATAAAAAAAACAGAATGTACAGTTGTTAATATATATTATGCTTTTTGGTTGTTTATCGCGGTTTTATTACTTTGTGAGGCTGTTGTTCGTTGGAATCAAGGGAAGTTCACTCAATTAGATTATTCAGCCCAGAGTGTTATATTTGTTAACTTAGTTTTCTGTTTATACATTCCTCTTATTGGATTATACTTACAATACAAAAAATACGACGTAAGCTACATTTTTTTAGGAATATCTCTAGCATATTTCTATCATATTTTACGAGAAATTATATTTTTACCGGATGTTTGTTTATCAGTAATAAGAGAACATTTATATTTATTAAATTTATAAAAAAATAATTTGCACAAATTTTAAATAAAAAAGGTATTCTATGAGTTATTTTTCAAAACAATTCACGGAAGAAATAGTTCTTCCGGATGGATCTGTTGCATCCTCAGTCGCAGATGTTGACAGATATTTAAGAAAGAGTGGGTTAGCTCTTTCCAGCGACTATTCAACAGAATATATAAAAAATATTCAATATCAACAGCAACAAGATCGGCGAGAAGAAATTTTCGCCGATTTTCTTTTTAACTATAAAAGGATAATTTGGAAATGAATGAACTCCGAAAAGAAATAGAACATCAGCTTCAAAAGCATGGTCTTTTTACAAAAGAAATTGAAACGGATGTAAAAAAAATAACGGAGCCTGTTTCCAAAGAGCATATTTCTAAAAGTAAAAATAAAGAGGAAAAAGCTCTTTCAGAAAAACAGGTTTCGGTTTCTGTGGATTTTCAAAATCTTCCTCCAAAATGGCAAGAATATCTTCGTCAGAGAGAACAAAATTTTGAAAATACATTTAATGAATTGAAAGAACGTATTAATAGTTATTTATGGATAGATGAAATATTTGCCCATCATCAATCTCGCTTAAAAAATGCCGGCATACAAAAAGTTAGAGATTGGCTGGAGGGGTTAGTTAAAATTGATGAAGCAATGTCTTCTCATCCCATAGAAACAATACAGGCTTTAGCTCAAATATATGGAGTTAAAGATAAAATTTCACCATTAAAAGATGATAAATTAAATACTGAATTTGTTTCTAGATTAAGCAAGTTAGAGCAAAATTATCATGATTTAATTTTATATATTCAAGATCAGCAAAAACAAAGAATTGTCGATATGCTTCATATGTTTGGCGGACAAACCGATGAAGATGGAAAACCATTACATCCACATTTTGATGAAGTAGAACAGATAGTTTTTAATTTGCTGAATAGCGGAGCAGTTAAGGATGTTTCTGAAGCATACAAACAAGCTCTTTGGCTTCATCCGACGCTACGCACTAAACTGATTGATAAAACAATCAGTATTCAAACAACAGAAGCTCAAAAAGCAAAAAAAGCAGGATTTACCCTCAAAGGTAAATCAAAGGCTCCAGAGCGAGAACTCACTCTACGTGAAGAAATCGAAAAGAACATGGCAGCCATTTTAGGTTAAAAAATTTTTTTACAAAGGAATAACAATATGTCAAACAAAGATTACAATGATGTTTTTACCACTACGCTAGAAGGACGTACCGGAAAAATTCGTGATAGTATTTCTAAGAATAACGCATTATTAAAACGTTTAAAAGAAAAAGGGAAATTCAATCCGATTACCGGCGGTTCAAAAATTTTAGAGGAATTAGAATATGGTGAAGGAGATATGATTTGGTATTCAGGATATGATACATTAAATTATAGTCCTAAACAGCTATTTACAGCCGCTGAATATGCATTAAAGTTATGTGCGGTGCCTGTGGCAATCTCTGGTGAAGAATTATTAATGAATAGCGGACACGAGCAAATTGTAGATTTATTTCAAAAACGCATTAATAATGCTGAAAAAACATTAATGAATAAAATGTCTGCAGCAGTATATGGAGATGGAACAGGTTCTTCTGGTAAAGAAATCGGCGGTTTAGCTCTTTTGGTTGCTGATGATCCCACATCAGGTGTTGTTGGAGGTATAGATCGTTCTGTTTCCGGTAATGAATTTTGGCGCAATCAGGTTGAAAGTGGTGAAATTACTCGAGATAATATCTCACAATTAATGAGTAACACATATTATAAATGTTGCCGTGGTTCAGATAAGCCGGATTTAATTGTTTGTGATAATAAACTATATTCCATGTATGATTCAACATTAATGGAATTACAACGATTTTCAGATCCTAAAATGGCAGAAGCCGGCTTTATAAACTTACGTTATAAAGGTGCTGATATGATTTATGATGGAGGTCAAGGAAATAATTGTCCTGAAAAACACATGTATTTCTTAAATACCGATTATTTATATCTCAGAACACACAAAGATAGAGATATGAAAGTAATAGGAGGAGAAAGAATGGCAGTTAACCAAGATGCAATATATAAAATCATTGGTTGGGCTGGAAATATGACGATGAGTAATGCTGCATTACAAGGTGTATTGATTAATACAAAAGAAGATGAAGTAACAGCATAAATCAAACATTGAGGAAAGATAGTTTGCGAATTATCTTTCCTCAAAAACCAAAATATAATCCAAATACAATTAAGTGAAAGGAAATAAGATGGAAATGGATTTTGCCGTATTCCAACAAGTTTTGAATACTCAAAATGATGAGCGCAATACTTCTGCTCGATTTTATGATAAAGCGATAAAAACCGGAGAAGTTACTGCAAATGGTTTACCTGTTTTCAAAAATGTTACATATATTGAAATTCGTCTTAAAGATAATAATACAGAAGTGTTCAATCAACCTGCAACTATTGAAAAAATCAAACGTTTTCCGGCAGAATATGCATTTTATTTACAAAGTAAGAAAAAAGTCAGTAGTGGAACTCCATTGGAGCAATTTGCATTTTTAACAGCAGCCGAAATAGCCACCTGCAAAAACAGGGGAATATTTACGGTTGAAGATTTAGCAGAGCTTAATACAGAAAAAGTAAATAGTCTAAGTTTACAAAAAGAACATATATTAGCACAAACATTTATAGAAAATGCCAAACACAATGGAAACTTATCATCTTTTGTTCAAAAAGAAGAAGAGTATAAAAAAGAAATATCACGCTTGACTGAAAAAATTGAAATTTTGCAAAAGCAAATACATCATCAAAAACATTATAATTCCAAGAAAGGAAAAGTTTATGAAAACAATTCTCGAAATATGTAAAGAGGTTGCAGATATTGCTGCCGTAAAACGCCCCAAAGATTTGTTTAATACATCCGGTCAACATGAATGTATATTTTTAAGTGTTGTAAAATCTGCATTAGATAGCTTGCAGCGATATGCAGATTGGCAAGAACTTACAAAAGAAGGATGTTTAAGGACAATCGAAGGAAAATCACAATATTCCATAAAGGACTTTGCGCCAGATTTTTATAGCTTATTAAATAATACAATTTTTATAAAAGATAGCCATGAACGTGTAATTGGGGCAATAACTCCGGAACAATGGATGAAAGAGAAATATTTTTTTAGTCCTGGGACAAATATAAAATTCAAAATACAAAATGGTCGTTTTATATTTCTCAATTCTCCGGTAGGAGGAATGCGTATAGTTTTTCAATATCGTTCCAATAATATAGTTTGGGATTTTAACACATTTGAAGAAAAAAATACATTAACCAAAAATACGGATGTTCCCATTTTTGACGAATATTTAGTAAAATTGGGAGTTCTATGGCGTTGGTTAAAACGAAATGGTCTGGATTATGCAGAAGAATACAATGAATATTATCGTGAATTAAAAAAACGCTATGGTTCAGAACTCTCAACAAAAGACATCTGTTTAGCAAATATTTCTAATTCCATAGAAGAAGGAGAATATTGTAATGTTTGTCCGGTCGTTCAAAAACAATAAATCAATAAATTATACATTGCCCGCTCCAATAAGAGGATTAAATGTCCGAGATAATTTAACAAACATGGACGGTAAATATGCAATAACCATGGATAATTATATTCCACTAGATACTAAAGTCGTTTTACGAAAAGGATATATTGAATATATTAAAACATCTCATAAAGTGTGTACATTAGCACAATATAATATGGGAAATACTGCTAAATTTTTAGCAATATATGATAATAAACTCTGGAATATAAGTTCTAAAAAAGATGTTTATGCTTATGAAAATATAACATTAAATAATAATTATTGTCGAACAGCTCAGTATAAGAATTACTTATATTTTGTAAATGGCGTTGATGTTCCCAAAGTCTATTATATAGATGAAAATGAAAACGAACATTTTGAAGATTGGGGATTTTCAGCGGATAATTTAGCCGATATACGCATTGTTGGAGTAGGAGTTTCCAAACAACGTTTATGGTTTATTGAAAAAAACTCTCTAAAAATATGGTATCCGGAAACAGCCGGTAATGTATCGGGAGTATTACATTGTTTTGATTTATCTCAAGTTTCTCGCTTTGGAGGAGAAATTGTTGCTGTTGCAAACTGGACACAAGACGGAGGACATGGGATAGATGATTTAACAGTATTTATAACCTCTGAAGGAGAGGTGTTTGTTTATTCCGGATATGATATAAATGATGCAGATAACTGGTGTCTAAAAGGCTCATATAAGATAAGTCGACCGATTGGTTATAATTGTATTGTTCCGTATCAGGGAGATATAGTAATAATATCAGAAGACGGTTATATTCCACTGTCAAAATCCTTACCTTTAGATAAAGCAAATTCTTCACAAATTTCGTTTAGTGATACAATACGGCGTTTAGTATTAGATAGAACATCAAAAAATTTTCACAAAGAGGGGTGGCAAGGAATAATATATGGCCGAGGAGGTTATGCCATATTTAATGTTCCGACATCTAATCAGTTTGAACAACACGTAATAAACGTAAACACCGGAGCATGGTGCAGATTTACAAATATTCGAGCTGTATGTTGGTGTGAATATAACAAACGTATGTATTTTGGTTCAGATGATGGTGTTTATTTATTTGACGAAGGTTTTTCCGATAATGGTACTCATATCTATGGAGTTATTGAACAGGCTTATAATAATTTAGGAACAGACAATTTAAAAAAAGTTCAATTATTAAATCCTCGAACAAAATCATCATCAGCATATTCATTAGTGATTTATACTAATATGGATATGGAAGAGCGAGATATTGATTATCAGGAAAATATAGATAAAAGCAGTTTAACAAAATGGAATGAAGTTAAATGGTCATCACAAATATCTCCAAGTGATACAAAATGGAGCACTTTAGAAAACACATCAATTTGTAGTCAATGGATATCTAATTCTTCAACCGGTTATAAAGCCAGTATTGTTTTCAAAACTAAAACAAAAAACAATCAAATTGAGTGGTATGAAACATGCATTCGATACGAAACAGGTAATGGAGTTTTATAAGATGGAATATAAAATATTGCCGGATATAAATAACTTAATTACTAATTGGGTTTGTCAGGGCTTAGAATTTGATACTAGGTGGCTAAAAAATTACCAAACATTTGGCTTTTCTCAAAATAATAAAATGGTTGGCGGATTAATTTTTCATGATATCCGCATAGGTCAAGATGTTTGGTGGACTATTTATAGTACGGATAAAAGGTGGTGTAATCGCCGAATGTTACGACAAATGTTTTCGTTTGCTTTTTCTCGTTTAAAGTGCAAGCGCATAAATATTTTAGTGAATAAAGATAATCAAAATTGTCTGAAATTAGTAACCAAGCTAGGTTTCAAAAAAGAGGGTTTATTACGTTCATTTCGCGAAAACGGTGAAGATTGTTATATTTTAGGCATACTAAAAACAGAGTGTAAATGGATAACAACAGGAGAAAAATATGAGTAAATCAATAGGACATGTATTTGGAACGGATTCAACAAATACTTTAGGATATGAAAATAATTATTTGAATTATCTTAATAATTACGATACATCAAATTATGATAATACCTTAAATAATTTGACTACAACTGCAGTAAATTTAAGCAATAATTTGAGCTCAATGCCTTCATATCAATTCATAGCAACTGGTTCAGATGAAGCTCGTAAGCGAGCTGAGAATGCCACATATCAAGCATATAGAGATAAGCTGACACCAGAACATCAACAACAAATAGCTGATTTAGAAACATCTTTAGCCAATAAAGGAATTACTGTAGGTTCTGAAGCTTATCAACGAGCTATGACTGATTTACAAAATGCTCAGAATAATGCGTTAAATCAAGCAGCTTATCAAAGTGTTATTAACGGACAGGAAGCTTACAGCCAAAGTTTAAATGATGCAATCAATAGCGGTGGATTTAATAATTCTGCCCAACAAAATTATATAAATTTAATATTATCATTATTGAGTAATTCTGTTTCCGGTTATCAAAACCAACAAAACATATATAATGTTCAGTCAGGAATTAATAACCGTCAAACACAAGCGGAGCAATCTGGTTGGAATAATATGTTTAACACTTCAAATAGTATCAGTAAGTACTATAAAATCAAATAAATTTGCATCTGAGCCTGTTCATATTGAGCAGGCTCAAAAATTAAATAAAATAGGAGGATATATGACTAAAAAGAAAACTCAATCTTATTCGTATTCCCAAAGTCTAGAGATGCTTAATAAATTACAAGGAATGGCTATTGAGGAGAGCAATATAAATTTGGCTCTTAAGGCAGAAGAATTAAAGTGTAAGATAGCCTCCTTAATGGCTGAAAATCAGGATAAGGATACAGAAACATTAACAAAAATATTAGTGGATTTTATCAATGACAAACAAAGTGGCGAAAATACCTGAAAAATTTGCTCCCTTAATGTGCAATAAATATAGATATAAATTATATTATGGAGGTAGAGCCGGTGGCAAATCATACGCATTTGCGGATAGTCTATTATTTTTAGGACGCATGAAAACATTACGAATAGCGTGTATGCGAGAGGTTCAAGAAAGTATTAAAGATTCCGTTCATAAACTTTTATCTGACAGAATAAATTATTATGATTTAACTGAATATAAGGTAACAGAAAATAAAATAATCAACCAAATCACGGGTACCAGTTTTATTTTTAAGGGGCTACGAGAACAAAACTCAAATAATATAAAATCTCTGGAAGGAATAGATATAGTTTGGCTTGAAGAGGCACAAAAAATCAGTAAAAAAAGTTGGGATATTTTAGATCCAACAATTAGAAAATCCGGATCAGAAATCTGGATCTCAATGAACAGAGAAACCGAGACAGATCCCATATGGTTAGCTGTAGCCTCTAATCCGGATGAACGAACATTAGTTGTAAAAGTTAATTATACGGATAATCCTTTCTGTCCGGAAGAAATGCTTTATTTAGCACAAAAATGTCAGAAAGAAAATTCTGCGGATTATGAGCATATCTGGTTAGGAGCTCCAATTATATCAGGAGATAATAAACTTATTTCTTATCAATCCATAAAAGAAGCAATGGAACCAAAAGTCAGTTCTTCAAATTCTCCTTTAATAATTGGAATTGATGTCGCTAGATTTGGAGATGATAAGAGTGTATTTTGTTTCAGGCGAGGGCGATATTGTTTTGCTTTTGAAACCTATTCTAAATTAGATAATGTTGAAGTGGCAAATCGTGCCACTTTTTTTATTAAAGAATACAAACCGACACGAGTTTTTATTGATGCCGGAGGAGTAGGTGGGGGTGTAATAGATATTTTAAATGATAGAGGATACAAAAAAATTGTTCGTCCTATAATGTTTGGTTCAAAAGCCTTGTTAGAACAACGTTATCATAATCGTCGTGCCGAGATGTGGGATGAAATGAGGCAATGGCTATTATCAAAACCGAGTGTTCAAATACCTAAAGATGAAGATTTATTGAACGAGCTAAGCTCTGTAAATAAAAAATATGATAATAAAGGACGTTTACAGCTAGAAGAAAAAGACGAAATAAAAAAACGTCTTGGTCGTTCTCCAGATAAAGCAGATGCATTAGCCTTAACCTTTGCTGAACCGGTATATGATAATGGTGAAAATTTATATTTTGATAATTCTCATAAAACAATTGAAAGCTTTTTTTCTACCCAAAGGATATCTGACGATTGGTAACATAAACAAAAACACATCTAAATAAAGTATAATAAAATCATATATTTGATGGCAACACTTCTTGTTAGGAGACATTTTCATGTATTATGGTTATATCAGAGTAAGCACAGATAAACAAAATCTTGAGAATCAAAAGTATGAGATATCGCTTTTTATGAAACAAAGAGGTCTAAAAATTGATAAATGGGTAATGGAAACAATTAGTGGCTTAAAAGATTATAAAAAGCGTAAATTAGGAAAAATGCTTAAAAATATAGGAGTTGGAGATGTTATCGTTGCCTCAGAAATTTCACGCTTCGGACGTAATTTATTTCAAATAATGAATGTATTATATTTATGTATGAATACAGGTTGCGAAGTTTGGACCATCAAAGATAATTATCGTTTAGGAGCAGATATTCAAAGTAAGGTATTAGCTTTTGCATTTGGTTTATCAGCAGAAATTGAACGTAATTTGATTTCCCAAAGAACTAAAGAGGCTCTGCAACGCTTAAAATCAAGCGGTGTGAAATTAGGCCGAAAACAAGGAAGTACAAATCATAAACATAAGATTGATAACCAAAAAGATAGAATTATCAATATGTTAAAAGAAAACTATAGCGTATCCGAAATCGCCCGTTATTTAAATGTCAGCCGAGTAACTCTCTATAAATATATGAAAAAAGAGCAAATAGATTGGAATACTTGTAAACATCAAACGAACGTTAGATGTTTACAATCAATATACAACAAAGTCGCATAGAGGCAAGAATTTTTTCAAATTTATATCCTGTTAAATTAAAACGTTCGTTTAATTTTAACAAGGAAAAAAGGTTATGTCAGAACATAAAATCATATCTGTTATCACACCTGTATATAATAGTGAAAAGTTCTTATCTCAATGCATTGAAAGTTTGTTAGGGCAAACATATAGCCATTGGGAAGCAATATTTGTTAATGATGGTTCAAAAGATAATTCTTTGAAAATACTGCAAAATTATGCTGCCAAAGATAAACGTATAATAGTAATAGATAAGGAAAACGAAGGTGTTTCTGCTGCTCGTAATGATGCATTGCAAAAAGCTAAAGGGGATTACATAACTTTTTTAGACTCAGACGATATGTTTTTTCCTCAATTTATGGAGTATATGCTCTCAACTATAGAGAAATTTGACGTAGATATGGTATGGTGTCGCAAAACTAATTGTTCTGAAGATTTATTATTTGATAGAAATTCATCATACTCCGGAATTAAAAAAGTTAAAATATTTTCAGATCCCCTAAATCATTATTTTATGCGTAAAAGCCCGAAAATAACGACATCTGTTTGGGCAAAACTATATAAAAAGGAAGTTTTAAACGGGTTACAATTTGATACCAATATGAAAATTTCAGCAGAAGATGGTCTATATTTATCTCTGGCATTGGATAAAATGAATAAATTTGCCTTTATTCAAAATAAATTGCTTCATTATCGTAATAACAGTTCCAGTTTAACACATAAAAAAATATCATACCAATATGTTGATGACCATATATATTGGGGGAAAAATTTGCTTATGCGTTTTCAAAATAATAAAAATATAAAAAAAGTTGCAACCAGAATTATCTTCCGAACAGTATGCTCTGTTCCATACTTTTCAAAAGATTTAGATTATCAAGCATACTGGCAACACTATTTACCAATATTACAAGAACTTCACAAAGAAAATATTCTTAGTTCCAAGAATATGTCATTATTCAATAAACTCTTATTCAGAAAATACATTTCTGGCAATTTTAAGAGCTTAAAATTTTGGCTCAATATATACAAACACTTGAAAAAAGCAAAATCCTAATAATAAAAGCCTCTATTTTTAGAGGCTTTTATTCTTTTTTATATGAAGCTCGCTTTATTCTATCATTTATGGCTAAACCCAAACCTTCCATCGGAATTGGTGCTATTGCAATTTTTAAGAATTTATCTTGTTTATCAGCCAATCTCATAAAAGCAAACAAATTACTTGCAGCTTCGCTTAAATCAGCATTTTTACTCAAGTTCAAATCTCCATCAATTTCACCAAAGCCAATAAAAAATTCATCATTTTTTTTCTCAGTTGCATTTATCCGTAATATATGTTTTGGTGCATAATGTCTTAACAGTTGCCCAGGAGCAGAAGGTAGTTCCGGATTTCCATTAGAAATCAAAACTTCTTCACCCAAAAAATCTTCAATATCTTCTTTGGCTGTACCACCGGCTCTGAGTAAAACTGTTTTATTAGTTGTTAAATCAATAATTGTTGATTCAACTCCAACTTTGCAGGCTCCACCATCTAAAATCATATCAACATCATTTCCCAATCCGTCAGCCACATGCTGAGCAGATGTTGGGCTAATAGCCTGATATTTGTTAGCTGAAGGTGCTACAATAGGTACTCCTGCAGATTTAATTAATTCTAAAGCAATCGGGTGATTGGGCATTCTGACTGTTAGAGTTCTAAGCCCAGAACACGCCAAATCAATACTTGGATTTTCTTCAATTCTGTTCAATACAAATGTGAGAGGTCCTGGCCAAAAACGTTTAGCCAAAGCAAAAACTCTTTCATCTGTTTGTGCATATTCATTTAAAAAATCAACATCCGCGATATGAGATATCAGCGGATCAAAACTCGGTCTTTGTTTTGCCTTAAAAATATTAGATACTGCGGTAGCGTTATAAACATTAGCTCCTAAACCATAAACTGTTTCAGTAGGAAAGGCAACTAATCCGCCATTTTTTATTGTTTCCGCCGCTTTAATAATATTAGCGGAACTATATTCATATATATTGTTCATCTTTTATTACACGTTAAAAATATGATTTAAAGCCAAACTAATTTCATTATCTTTGTAACAGTCTAAAACCTTAAAGTCATCTCTGTCAATAATCTGATACAATTTAACATCATAGTTATAAACAAGTAAATCAAACTCATTATAACCTAACACAATTGTTCTGAATGGCTTTTGCATTTGCAGATTTTTATCAGCAATGTCTAAGTCATCATCAACAGTGGCTCCGAATAGATATGAACCATTACCTTTAATTCCGTTAAAATATTTCATAAAATTAGCATATGATTGAGGAATAAAGTCTAACCCCATATTAACCAGTAATTTCTGAGCCACAATCAATGCTTCTGATTCTAGTTTTTCTCCTTGTGCATAATTTTTCTTTTTCAATTGCGATACGAATTTTTTCATCATTATTTACCTCTGCGAGATTTTTGTTTACTATTTAACCAAGCTTGAAATAATTTCATTTTATCTTCATCATAATTTATTCGTTCTTTAATTTTTTTAACAGAAATATTTGCCTGAGAGATACTTGCACGACTATATTTAATATTGTATTTTTGTACAATATCATGTTCATTATGTAAGCGTTCTTCCATCATTTCAAAATAATTCACCTGACATTGTTTATCCATTGCCTTTCTTTTAGCAAAAGATGGTGTATTTTCCATATCCCAATACACGGCATCTTCCATATCAAATCCGATAACCATACACATAATTCTGCTATCAACATTTAATCGTGAATAAAAAGTCTGTGTTTTGTCTTCTTTAATAATTCTATCAAAAAGATGATAATACCTAGAATGCATCTGGGAATCTACCAGAAGCTGATTGTTTGGATAATTAACCTGAGCTAAATATCCATCATTTGCCGCAAATCTTACGGCATGTTTATGATGCATTTCAATAGATGGTAGTCCGCTTTTATCTAACAAATTACCATTTTCATCTCGAGCCAAAATCAGAAACTCTTGATGAGTATCTACCAATTCATCAATAAAGTTCTGAGATATTTCATCTCCAACCTTTATTTCTGAAACATCATAATCATTCTCATGTAAATCTTTCAAAATCCTCGGAGTATAGTGTGTCTCCGTAACATTAATCGCATTTAAATCACACACACCAAATCTGCGCATAGCATTACACAGGGATTTAACTAAGCGATAATCATGACCTTTATCAAGTAATCGTTGCTCAAAAATAGCACCACAGTTCCGCATAAAATTCTTAACCTGACGATTTTTTATATTGTCAGACGACGGAGCAAAAAATGCACTTGTTGCCGATTCGTTTTTTTTGAAAGCATTATAAATTATATCACAACAGTCTGTAACTGTCATAACCTTTAATAAATCGGGATTAAATCCGTTTTTATATAAATATCGCTGAACTTTCTTGGCAATATTTCTAAAATTCTCAAACTGATTAAACACTCTCCATGTCGGAGATGTTTTCAGATCATATTCAGCAAGTTTATATTTTCCTCTATTTTCTGGGCGCTTAAAGTAATTATATATCATACTTAATTGATGAGGTTGGCGTTTATTAATACTTCCATAACAATCCATTCTGATTAAGCGTTTTTCATCATCAGCCAGAGGATAATAAATTCCCTCATCGTACGAAGAGTTTGTCTGTTCATGAATTTTTTTCAGATGCAATTCAGCCGTATTTGCAAATGCTTTTTTCACTCCTGAAGATGGTGATTTCTGTTCATTTTTGATTATTTCATATAACACCTCAACCATTTTGATTTGGCGAGGATAAGGAAGCTTTAGAAAGTCATTTATGAAGTTATCCGGACTATATAATATATCCCAAATATCGTTATCTTTTTCATCTTTTTTTGTCACAGAATTGTGTTGATTTTCAACAGGAATTTCAACTCTATGTTTTCTAGCGTATTTGCTACCTTTTATTGCCATTACAAACTCATTATTATTTGCTTTTGTCTAAATTATACACACAAATTAAAAAAAAGTCTACCTCTTTTTATAAAAAAATAGTATTACATTATATATAAAACTAATAAATTTAAGATATGGAGGCATAAATGGTTGAATTTACGATAGGAAATAGCATAAAGTCTAAAATAGATAAATTATTGGTAGCCTCAAAAGCAGAAGCTATTGAAAAATTTTTAACAGAAAAAGAACAAGGATTATATTCTGCTATCAAAAAACAAACAATTGATGATAAGATAAAAGCGTATAATATAGGCGATTATACAGTTTTTGTTGCTATTATAAAAACAAATCCATCATCATTAGAGTGGCAACAATTGGGCGGTTACGCATATAAAGCTATGCAAAAATGTCGTGAAGTTAAGGTTCAGCTAACAAACGCCTTTAGCGAAGATATATATGATTTTTCGCTTGGTTTAGATATGGCTTCTTATCGTTTTGATAAATATTTTACCAAAAAACCGGAATCTTTTTATCCCAAGTTAGAAAAAGTAATTTATATCAATACAAAACTTGAAAACTTTGATGGTTATAAACATAACGCCGGTTTAGCAAATGCAATCCGTTATGCTCGTGATTTAATAAACGAACCGGCTAATGAATTATCTCCTGAAATTTATGCTGCAGATATTAAACGTCTTGAATATTTAGGTTTAGAGATAGAAATATTGCATGATGCAGAAATGAAAGAAAAAGGTTTTGGTTTAGCAAACGCTGTGGCTCAAGGTTCTGTTAATAGACCATGTATCGCAATCATAAAATGGCGAGGAGATAAAACAAAAGATGATTTTAAACTTGGCTTAGTTGGCAAAGGTGTAACTTTTGATAGCGGAGGGTTATCGCTAAAAACGGGTTCAAGTATGGCAGGAATGAAACAAGATATGGCAGGTTCTGCTGTAGTTGTTTCAGCAATGAAGTCAATAGCTTTGCAGAAAGTAGAAAAAAATATAGTTGCCGTTGTTGGTTTAGTTGAAAATATGCCATCAGGAAATTCATATCGCCCAGATGATATACTTAAATCTTTATCAGGACAAACTGTTGAAATTAATAACACCGATGCTGAAGGACGTCTTGTTTTGGCAGATTGTTTAACATATATACAACAAACATACCAAGTAGAATATTTAGTTGATGTTGCAACATTAACAGGAGCTATTAGCATTGCTTTAGCAGATGTTTATGCTGGATTATTTTCCAATACAGTAACATTTGCAAATCAGCTTTGTTCTTATGGGGAATATGTTGGTGAGCGCTTATGGAGAATGCCTATCGGAAAAGAATTTGATAAAATGATAGATTCATCTATTGCGGATATGAAAAATACCGGCGGTAGAGCAGGAGGGTCTTCAACTGCAGCTTGTTTCTTGCAACGTTTTGTAAATAAAAATGTTAAATGGGCTCATTTGGATATTGCCGGTGTTGATACAAGTGATGGCAATAATGTATTATATCCAAAGGGAGCTAGTGCATTTGGTGTAAAATTGCTAAATCACTTAATCCATAAAATATAAGTTAATAAAATAATTATCCCCTCTGTCTGGCAGAGGGGATTTTTTTGTGTAGAAGAAAGAATTTTTAAGATTAGTAGAATTTTAAAACTAAAGTATTGTTATTACTGTTACAAGCATCAACAGCCCTATCTACAGGCATAGGTACTGAATTAATAGAACCGTTAGGACAAGCTGTTACCGATGTTCCCTTACAATTTTTATAAGGGGTATTAGAATCAGAATAACTTAACATATAATTTACATTACTTGCATGCGCTATAGTAATACCAACCAAACCGGAAGCAGTATCGCTTCCCCAATCTTGGGTAGAAAGCTCAATACATGCTTCATCGGGTAAATCATTCAAAACAACCATAAATGCCTTTGAATCTGTAGTAAATCCATATAAACCATGACTGCCAATACCAAACTCTCCACCAAAAGGATGCGTCATACTATAACCAGAACCTTCAAACATTTCTCTCGGTGCCAAATTTGCTTTATATGCTACTTTTTCACTCAAATTACCATAATTTTTCTGTCTGGCATAAAGAGTTCTTGTATTTGCGACAATTTGTGAAATTTGATCAATAGTTTTATTGATTTTAAATTTCATCATAGCTTTAGAATATCCGGCAATACCACCCACAGATAATACGCCGATAATGGCCAAAACTCCGAGCATTTCAATCATTGAACGACCGTCTTGTATTGTGGTTCTACACATTTTATTCATTATATTCTCCTTTCCATTGTCCGAAAAAAAGGATCCCTTTTTTCGGACACAAAAATTCAAATTCATAAAATTTTAACCTATTGATGTTACGTTATGAGAAGAATAGATTTTAGTTAAAATATTGTCCGAAAAAAGGGATCCCTTTTTTCGGACATTTTAGGTTTCTCGCATAATTAAACATTCATATTCATACATTTTTATTTCACTTACTTGACTTTATATTAAATTAGTCTATCCTAACAAAATATTGATGTAAAATAAGGATGGATAAATGCAAAAAATTGCTTATCAGGGGGTACCGGGAGCATACTCGCAAATAGCTTGCGGAGAACTATTTCCCAATCAAGAATATATAGCATGCGATACTTTTGAAATCGCTATGGAAATGGTTAAAGATGGAACAGTAGATAAAGCTGTTATTCCCGTTGAAAATTCAAATGCTGGACGCGTTACAGACGTACACTTTTTACTTCCAAAAATAGGATTATTCATTACCGGTGAACATTTTTTACGTATAGAGCATCAGTTGTTAGCTGTAAAAGGTGCAAAATTAGAAAATATAAATAGTGCAGCCTCACATCCTCAAGCATTATCACAATGTTCAGAATTTTTGAAAAACCATAATATTAAGGCCGTTTCTCGTATTGATACAGCAAAATCATGTGAAAAAATTGCTTTGGAGGGAGATGTATCTAAAGCTGCAATTGCTTCAAAACTTGCCGCACAGATTTATGGTTTGGATATTTTAGCCTCAAATATTGAAAATGCAGATAACAATACAACACGTTTCTTGATAATGGAAAATCAAAATGTTGTGCCAAATGATGATAATGGAAAATTTATAACTTCTATAGTGTTTATTACAAAACATATTCCCGCTGCTTTGTATAAAGTTTTGGGTGGTTTCGCGACTAATGGAATAAATATTTCTAAATTAGAGAGTTATCTGGTTAATGGAAAGTTCTTTTCAGCTCAATTTTATATAGAAGTAGAGCAACATATAAATTCTAAAGCCTTAGAATATGCTCTAGAAGAGTTGAAATTCTTTTCAGAGGAATATCAAGTTTTAGGTTGTTACAAAGCTCACCCATATCGATATCAGAAGAAGAAATAACAATGAAATTTGCTCAAACGTCTGAATTGTTACAATTCATTAAGTCTGAAAAACTCTTTTCAGACTTAAGAGGCTTTGCAGAAATTTATGAGGGCGGAAGTTCGTACAATTTTTGTGTTCACACAAAAAAGAATAAATATTTATTAAAACTTATATCTGTTCGCAACATTGATAATTATAATCGAATAAAGCAAATTCATCAACAACTAGGAATAGACTATCCTTTAGGTAATTACATATTTGAAAATTGCTTGTTATTAGCAACAAAATATATTGAAGGCAAAAAATTTAGATTTGCCAATTTCAATAATAATACATTTAATCAAATAATGGAACAGCATGATAAATTATCTAAATGTTCAATAGATGACAATTTAATCAGAGCTCAGCAAATGTCGTCAGAATTGGTTCAAGATATCGGCGATAAATTAAAACAAGAAAAAGGTATTGTTGCTAAAATAATTTATCAAAAATTTTTTGTATCTTTTCAAAAAGAAATTATTGAAATGCCCGTTTCAAATGAAATTATTCATGGTGATTTTACTGCTAATAATATTCTAATGGATTCATCTAGATATCCTAATTTGATAGATTTTGATAGAGTTCGCTATGGTTATCAAATAGAAGATATTGTATATTTAGTTATGCAATTATCTGGTTTTAGAGGGTTATACGGTAACTTAAGAAGATTTAATAAATTATATAACATCGTTAATAATAAGTATAATTTCTCAAAACAAGAATGGCTATACGGTATACAAATGTTTTATTTAAATTCTCTTCATCGTTGGGTATATAATTCAACCAAAAAGAAACGTAATATACGCAAAGGATTTTGCTTTATAATCAGTTTATTTGGGTATTTCCGATTAGCTAAATTATTTAAACAACCTAAATAATTCGACAACACCATTTTTTTCCATACATATAATATGCAGAAAATAGCAAAATAAATATGTTATAAGTATAATCAACGCTCCAACACCACGCAACATCAGCTTTCAAATAAAAGATTATCCAAATAATATGTATAGTATAAAAGATCGTCGTTATAAACTCATATTGCATAGCTTTTTTTGTTTGTCCTGTACCGGAAATAGCACTAAATAAAATAAATGCGGGAATACCAAAAATATTTGCACCAATCATAACCAAATAAGTCAGTTTAGAATATTCAACTAAATTCGTATCTGTTGTATATAATTCCAAGATTGGATTTCGAAAAATAATTAGCAAAATCAAAAGAGGTATAGTTAAACAAGCTGATATTTTAATTAGTTTATTGCAACAATATAAAACTCTATTGTCTTCTCCGGAACCGATTAAATTACTGGTTAATGTTCCTACGGTAATTGCTAAAGAATTTATAACCATATAAGGAAGAGCTGATACGCTTCTGATAATATTTGATACCGCTAAAGATGTTGATCCTAAATGTTCAATTGCTAAAAAGAAAACAAACCAACTACCGATTGATATAAATTGCTGTAACATTGTCCAAACAGATAAGTCTAAGATTTCTTTTAAAATCTTGAAATTACTAAATACAAATTTATTCAAGCCATATTTTGCAAAATTTACTTTTTTATAAATATAAACAAGCAAAACCACAAGTGATACAAATTCAGCCAAAACAGAACCTAGAGCGGCTCCAGCAATATCCATTTTAGGAAATCCCAAATTACCGAAGATAAAACAATAATTAAAAAATATATTACAAGAAACTGTACATAAAGAAACAAGTGTAAGTATTTTTGTTTTGGTAATAGCAATAAAGAATGAACGAGTCATTATTACAATAAATAAAGGTATAAAGCCCCAAAAACGCCAATTTATATATGATAATGTTGCTTCTAAAACTTCAGAAGATGAAATAATATTACTTAAAATAACAGGGGTGATAAAAAATGATAAAGCTACAATTATAATAGATACAATGAATAAACAAGAAGTAGCTTGATAATAAATGGGACCTATTTTTTCAAAATTTTGCTCACCATTTCGTCTGGCCATAATAATTTGAGCTCCCAAGCTAAAACCGATAGCTACCATGAAAATAATCAAAAAATATGTTGAGCCCAAAGCTGAACCGCTAAGAGCGATGTCTCCTAAACGTCCCAAGAAGATAACATCAGTAATTCCCACCACTTGTTGCAACATAAGACTAATAAAAATAGGGTATGTAATTTTCCAAATATTTTTATAACTTAAATCCATGATCTAACCCAAAATATTACATATACTCTATTTAACATCTATGCATTTTTTCTTAGGATTATATGTGATAGAAAGTTTACCTTTACAGATTTGTTCTGCAAATTTTCCAAAAATTTCGTATCTCCATCCGTTAAGAGCTAAAGTTTTATCCGGTTGATTCAATATAATATATCGCATATCTGTTTCGTTTGCGATTAGCTTTGCAATAACTCCGGATTCTTGACTCTTGATTTTCAATAATAGCTTCAACATTTCAGCCAAACTCTGTTCATGATGAGGGATATGAACTTCATTTTTTCTATCCTTTTTACAATCTTCCGAAGAAAGAGGATTTTCTTCTGCTTTTTTTAAGGCTTCTAAAATTTCTTCTCCCAATCGTCCGTTAATAACATCAGATTTTAAGTTTCTGACTTGTTTCAACTCTTCAAAACTTTCAGGAAAAGTACTTGCAATATTTAACAAAACATCATCTTTCAAGATAGACGAACGGGGAGTATTAAATTTTTGAGCTCTTTTTTCTCTCCATGATGCCAAATATTTTAAAGCTGATAAAAATCGAGGATTGTGAATATTATGCCTTACTTTCAGCCAAGCATCATCAGGTTCTATATGATAACATTTTTCATCACATAAGAGGTCAATTTCTTCTTTAATCCAATCCAAACGATTATGCTTTTCCATGTATTTTTTTAAGTGTTTGTAACAATCAACTAAATAAGTAACATCACACAAAGCATACTGCAATTGAGATTCATCTAACGGACGAATACTCCAATCAGTCAAACGACAAGATTTATCTAATTCCACTTTTGTAATTGCATGCACTAAATTTCCATAGCCGATATTCTCGTTATAACCGCAAACCATGGCAGCGATTTGTGTATCAAAAATATTTTGCGGAATTTTCCCGCTCAAATTATAAAATATTTCAATATCTTGTCTGCCAGCATGAAATACCTTAATAATTTTTTCATTTTGTAATATATCAAAGAAAGGAGTTAAATCAAGGTTTTCCATTGGGTCAACAATAGCCGCTCCACCATCATATCCGATTTGAATTAGGCAAAGCTGTGGATAATAAGAATGTTCTCTTATAAATTCTGAGTCAACTGTAATAAAAGCTTGTTTTTCTAAAATCTTACAAAAATCAATAAGTTCTTCTGTTTTTTTAATTAAATTCATTATAATTCTCCAAATTAAGTAAATTGTAATATGTATTACTTAATATTTTTTTAATTTGTAGTTGATTTTATTATAAATAAGCTTTAGAACAAAAAACAGTGATAATAAAAAATAGAGGGTATAATGAACGAATATCGTACACATACGTGTGGTCAATTGAGAGCTTCTGATGTAGGACAGCACGTTAAATTAGCAGGTTGGATACATCGTAAACGAAATTTAGGAAATTTGTGCTTTATTGATTTGCGAGATCACTACGGTATAACTCAATGCGTTTTTGACAGTTCTTCTGATTTATTTAATAAAATAAAGGACATTCGTGTTGAGAGTGTTGTTGGTATTGACGGCGAGGTTGTTGCTCGTGAAAGCGTAAACAAAAATATGCCAACTGGCGATATTGAAATAAAGGTTACATCTGTAGATGTTTATTCAGAAGCAGATGTTTTACCTATACAAGTTTTCGGAGAAGGGGACGAGCCTGAAGAATTACGCTTAAAGTATCGCTTTTTAGATTTACGTAGAGAGCGTATTCACAATAATATCATATTACGTTCAAAAGTGATTGCTGAAATGCGTCGTTTAATGACAGAGCAAGGCTTTACAGAATATCAAACACCGATATTAACAGCGTCTTCCCCTGAAGGTGCGCGTGATTTTTTGGTTCCATCACGTATAAATCCTGGTAAATTTTATGCCTTACCACAAGCACCACAACAGTTTAAACAATTATTGATGGTATCCGGATTTGATAGATATTTTCAAATCGCTCCATGCTTTAGAGATGAAGACCCTCGAGCAGACAGATCTCCTGGAGAATTTTACCAATTAGATATGGAAATGTCATTTGTTACTCAAGAAGATGTATTTAACGTTATTGAAACAACGATGGGTGGTATTTTTAATAAGTTTGCCAATGGTAAAACAGTTACTCAGGCACCTTTTGAACGTATTCCATATCGTGAAGCAATGTTAAAATATGGAAGTGATAAACCTGATTTACGTAATCCTTTAGTTATTGCGGATGCTACAGAATTTTTCAAAGATTCAGGTTTTTCTGTATATGATAACAAAGTTGCAAGTGGAGAACAAATCAGAGCCATAAAAGCACCAAAGGCAGGCAATAAACCACGTTCTTTCTTTGATAAATTTGATGCATATGCAAAAGAAGAAGGAATGGGCGGAATGGCTTACGTTGCTTTATCCGATAACGGAGCAAAGGGTATTGCTAAATTTTTCTCTGATGAAAAAATGGCAGAATTAAAGACATTATTTGCAATAGAAGAGGGTGATGCCGTATTCTTTATGGGCGGTTCTCCAAAAGTTATAAATAAGTTTGCCGGAAAAGTTCGTAACAAGATAGGGGAAGAGCTCGACTTGTTTGATAAAAATTCATTCAAATTATGTTGGATTGTAGATTTTCCATTCTATGAAGAAAATGAAGAAACAGGTGCGGTTGAATTTTCTCATAACCCATTCTCTATGCCACAAGGCGGTTTAGAAGCTTTAAATAATAAAAATCCACTAGATATCTTGGCATATCAATATGATATGGTTTGTAATGGTGTTGAACTTGCATCTGGCGCTGTCCGTAATCATGTTCCTGAAATCATGTATCGTGCATTTGAAATTGCCGGATATGATAGAAGTGTAGTTGATAACAAATTCGGGGGCATGATTAGTGCATTTAAATATGGCGCTCCTCCTCACGCCGGATGTGCACCAGGTGTTGATAGAACAGTTATGTTGTTATTAGATGAGCCAATTATAAGGGATGTAATTATATTCCCTCTAAATGGAAAAGCTCAAGATTTGATGATGCAGGCACCTAATACTGTAACTGAACAACAGTTAAAAGAATTGCACATTGATATAAAATTATAAAAAACAAGGCTCTGTAAAAATCTACAGGGCCTTTACTAAATACTTGCAAAAAATACAAATCATATTATTATCAAAAAACAATTGAATTTAAGGAGATATTATGATGAAAAATAGCCTATTATTTGTTTTTGCTTTGTTATTTTCCTTTAATGCAAATGCTGATACCCGTGATTTTTTAAATAAAGTAAAAGATAATAATATTCCAGCGGTTATCTCATTGTTAGAAGAAGGAGAAGATGTTAACGGCGAGAATGAACAAGGAAATACTGCCTTGCATTATGCTGTAGCAATGAATAATCCGGAAATGACAAAGTTGTTATTAGATAAGGGGGCTGATTTAGGTCATCGTAATAAAAAAGGTTGGACACCTCTTTCTATTTCTCAAAAAAAGAATGTTGCAGCCGTTTCAATTGTCATAAAAGAATATCAACAAGAAAAACTAGGTATTAATAATACTGCAGAACAAACATCAGAGGTAGCAAGCGTGCTGTCTGACATGAAGGCAAAAGTTGTTGCCGCAGGAGAGAAAGTTTCGGATGTTGCAAGTAATACAGCTTCAAAAGTTGTTTCTGCAGTAAAGGGTGTAATGGAAACAAAACCAGCCATTGAAGAAAAACAAGAAAAAGTTAATACCGAAATTGAGGAAGTAAAGAAAGAAATTAAAGAAAAAACAGTAGTTTCAATAGAAAAAACTGAAGAAATAAAAGAACAATTATCTAAAGTTGAAACAGAAGTTGTAGAAGTAAAAGAAGTTGTTCAAAAAATAAATGAAAATGTTCAAAAAGAAATTGAAACTCCAAAGATTGTTGAAAAAGATACGGGTGTTAAAGAGTTGCAACCAATACCAGAAGAAGATGTAAAAAAATATCTTTCAAATATGGAAAAAAAGGTAGAAGAGAAGGTTGTTATTGAACAAGAAAAGCCTCAGCCACAAGAAAATAAAGTTGTTGCAGAAGAAAATATAGATATTGAGAAAAAAGCAGAAGCAATCACAAATGTATCTCCATTGTCAGAGCAAATAAGTCTTGGAGATGAAGAAATTATATATTGTTTGAATTACTTGGCTTTACAAGGTGAACAAAAACATTTAACATCTGCTGCTGCATATTTTGCAAAAGAGAGTGGGGTAAGTCGTCAGCGTCATGACGTTGCTATTTTTGCTTCAAATAAATATTTTGAGAATGCATCAGAAGAAGATATTAAAAAACGTGCAGATGAGTGTTCAAAAATAATTACACCTTCTTTAGCAGAAAAACAAAATCAAATAATTCGTGGAATAAATAAATCCATGGGATATTAATAAGATAAAATAAAACCTCCCGAAAGGGAGGCTTTTTTGTGTAGAAGAAAGAATTTTTGTGTTATTTGAATTTTAATGATACTAAATTATTATTTCCGGAACAGGCCTCAACAGCCACATCAATAGGCATAGGTGTTGATACTCTTGTACCATTCGGAACTGCTACTGCACCTCCACCAGCTCCATTATCATATCCAGTACTTGTACCTTCAATCCATTTCAAAAAACTTCCAGAACCGGCTGCCGATATACCAACAGCAATTAACCCTGAAGAAGTATCGCTTCCCCAATCTTGTGTTGCTAGCTCTATACAAGCTTCGTCCGGTAAACCATGAAATCCAATAACAAAAGATTTATTGTCAGAGTTAGTCGATGAACTTGCAGAAAATAATTCCACATAACCTCCAAATGGATTGGTCATGCTATAACTGCCTGAACCATCTTCAAACATTTCTCTCGGTGCTAAATTAGCTTTATATGCTATTTTAGTGTTCAAATTACCATAATTTTTCTGTCTGGCATAAAGAGTACGAGTATTTTGCGCAATTTGTGAAATTTGGTCGATTGTTTTGTTGATTTTAAATTTCATCATAGCTTTAGAATATCCGGCAATACCACCCACAGATAATACACCGATAATCGCTAAAACTCCGAGCATTTCAATCATCGAACGACCGGATTGATTATTATTTGTCATTATAAACTCCCTTCTGATTGTCCGAAAAAAGGGTTCCTTTTTTTCGGACATAGTATTTTAAATTTAGATTTTTTTAACTTGTTGATGTTACGTTATGAGAAGAACAAATTTTCATGTAAAAAATGTCCGAAAAAAAGGAACCCTTTTTTCGGACATTTTATATATATGCTTATTCTTATTTAGAAGTTGTAGGCATTGTTTTTGCATCACTATTTGTTTTAGTATTATTTTCTGCAGGAACAGGAATAATATCAACTTCTTCTGCATCTAAAGAAGTAACATTACCATCTTTATCAACAGTAGCAGTAATAAACATCATTGCTTCACCAACAACATTGTTTCCTTCCATAATATCTTCATCAATTTCGATATTAATAGTACCACTATCATCTTTAAATTTATAATTATCATCACCTAAGTCTTCAACCACATATCCTTGAATATAAACAACGCTATCGTCAGGCATAGATTGAATATCAGATACTTTGCTGATAGGTTTTGTTTCAGTTTTCTGATGATTATCAGCTAATGCATTTGTTCCACCAAATAAAATTCCTACAGCTGCAACCACAGAAAGAGCTTCTTGTAACATAGTATATCTCCTTATAAAAATTATGTACCGAATTAGATATATTTACCAATTGTTTGCTTTCAAGAGGTTGTGTTATAATCAGTAATAAAATGTGATTAATAACCCTAAAAAGGATATTTATTTTTTGATTTTAATACAATATGATGTACGCGAATTAATAGGAGGATATTATGGATAATAATGTTGATGAATTAAAAGAACAAGAATATATCAGTAATTTAGTAAAAAGAGTGAGCGAAGCTCAGAAAAAATTCGCTACCTATTCACAAGAGCAAGTTGATGAAATTTTCCGTCGTGTAGCATTAAAAGCAAGTTCAATGCGTATTTCTTTAGCTAAAATGGCTGTTGAAGAAACAGGGATGGGAATTGCTGAAGATAAAGTAATCAAAAATCATTTCGCATCAGAATACATTTATAATAAATATAAAAATACTAAAACATGCGGAATAATTGAAGAAGATACCGCAAACGGTTTAATAAAATTTGCAGAACCAATTGGTGTTATTGCCGGAGTTATTCCAACAACAAACCCAACATCAACAGCTATTTTCAAATCCTTGATATCATTAAAAACACGCAATGGTATAATTTTTTCACCACATCCACGTGCAAAAAAATGTACCATTGAAGCAGCAAAGATAGTGTTAGAAGAAGCTGTAAAAGCAGGAGCACCTGAGGATATTATTGCTTGGATAGATGAGCCAAGTTTGTTGCGTACACAATATTTAATGCAACAAGCCGATTTAATCTTGGCAACAGGTGGTCCAGGAATGGTTAAATCAGCATATTCTTCAGGAACACCAGCTTTAGGTGTAGGTGCCGGAAATACTCCTGCTGTTATGGATGAAACTGCAGATATTCAAATGGCAGTAAGTTCTGTTTTAATGTCAAAAACATTTGATAACGGTATGATATGCGCTTCTGAACAGTCTGTTATAGCTGTAGAGAGCGTTTATGAGCAGGTTAAGGCAGAATTTATTAAGCGTGGAGCATATATTCTTTCTGATTCAGAGCGTAAAAAAGTTTCTGAAGTAATTTTGAAAGATGGTCGTCTAAATGCAGATATAGTAGGTCAACCAGCGTACAAAATAGCAGCTATGGCGGGTGTAAAAGTTCCTGAAACTACTAAAGTTCTAATAGCAGAGGTTTCAAAAATCGGTGTAGAAGAACCATTCTCTTTTGAAAAATTATCTCCAAGCTTAGCATTATATAAGGCTAATGATTTTGAAGATGCAATGGCAAAAGCAAAACATTTAGTAGAATTTGCAGGTTGCGGACATACTTCTGTATTATATACAAATCCAAGAAACAAAGATCGCATTAAATTATATGGTGATACTATGCCAACAGGACGTGTTATGATCAACTGTCCATCATCTCAAGGTGCGATTGGTGATGTATATAACTTTAGATTAGAACCATCATTAACATTGGGTTGTGGTTCTTGGGGAGGTAATGCCGTAAGCGAAAATGTAGGAGTAAAACATCTAATGAATATTAAAAGTGTAGCAGAGCGTAAAGAAAATATGTTATGGTTCAAAGTTCCACCAAAGGTATATTTCAAACCAGGTTGTTTATCTTTAGCTCTTAAAGAATTAAAAGGTAAAAAGAAGGCATTTATTGTAACAGATAAACCATTGTTTGACTTGGGATATACTCAAAAAATTACCGATATTTTAGAACCATTAGGTATTCAATATAAAATATTTAGTGATGTTAAACCTGATCCTGATTTAACCACAATTAACAAAGCGCGTGATATGGTAAATAGCTTTGAACCAGATGTATTAATTGCATTAGGTGGTGGTTCTCCAATTGATGCTACAAAAATTTTGTGGATTATGTATGAACATCCTGAATTGAAGTTTGAAGATTTAGCACGTCGTTTTATGGATATTCGTAAACGTATTTTTGAATTCCCTGAAATGGGTAAAAAAGCTGAAATGGTTGCAATTCCAACAACATCAGGAACAGGTTCTGAAGTAACACCGTTCTCTATTATTACAGATGATTCAACAGGTGTAAAATATGCTATTGCAGATTATTCTTTAACACCTAGCATGGCTATCGTTGACACAGATTTAGTTTTGACAATGCCAAAAGGTTTATGCGCAGCATCTGGTATAGACGTAATGACACATGCTTTAGAATCATATGTATCAAGTATGGCAACAGATTATACAAGAGGATTGTCTGTTGAAGCCGGAAAATTAATTTATGAGAACTTGGTAGATTCCTATGAAACAGGAAATGCAGAATCTCGTGAAAAAGTTCATCATGCTGCAACAATTGCTGGTATGGCATTTGCCAATGCATTCTTAGGAGTATGCCACTCTATGGCTCATAAATTGGGTGCTGCATTCCATATTCCACACGGATTTGCCAATGCATTGTTAATTTGTCAGGTAATTCGTTATAATGCAACAGATTGCCCAGCAAAACAAGCTACATTCCCTCAATATCGTTTTCCTAATACAAAAGCCGCTTATGCTTCATTTGCTCGAGGTATTGGCTTAAAAGGAAAAACAGATGATGAAGCAGTAGATAATTTAATCAAAGCTCTTGAAGATTTGAAGAAAAAGCTCAATATTCCTGCTTCTATTAAAGAATGGGGTGTGAATGAACAAGAATGGGAAGAAGCATTAAAAACATTGCCTGAATTAGCATTTGATGATCAATGTACAGGTGCAAACCCACGCTATCCATTATTTAAAGAAATAGAGCAAATGTATCGTTATGCTTACGACGGTGTAACAGATTTTGAACTCTAAATTTCAAATAAATAAAAAGGGCAGGGAATAAACCCTGCCTTTTTTGTGTAGAAGAAAGAATTTTTAAGATTAGTAGAATTTGAAGGAAACAGTATTATCATTTCCGGAACATAAATTAACAGCCGTATCAATGGACATTGGAATAGCAGGTTTTGATCCATCACAATCTAAATGAGCACCATTTAATTGACACGCGTTCTCCCTATATATTCTTGCTGCATAAGAGGCGCCATCAGAAACAGCAACAGCAATTAATCCTGAAGAATCTCCATCTCCCCAATCTTGTGTAGCCAATTCTATACAAGCCTCTTCAGGAATGGAGGCTAAGCCTATAACAAAAGCTTTCTTGTCCCCAGAAGCATTCCTTTCTCCAGTCTCAATAATAACTTCACCTCCAAAAGCATTAGTCATACCATAGCTACCAGAACCTTCAAACATTTCTCTCGGTGCTAAATTAGCTTTATATACCACTTTTCCACTCAAACTACCATAATTTTTCTGTCTGGCATAAAGAGTACGAGTATTTTGCGCAATTTGTGAAATTTGGTCGATTGTTTTATTGATTTTAAATTTCATCATAGCCTTGGAGTATCCGGCGATACCACCCACAGATAACACGCCGATAATCGCTAAAACGCCTAGCATTTCAATCATTGAACGACCGGATTGATTATTATTTGTCATTATAAACTCCTCTATCTATGTCCGAAAAAAGGGTTCCTTTTTTTCGGACATAGTATTTTAAATTTAGATTTTTTTAACTTGTTGATGTTACGTTATGAGAAGAACAAATTTTAATAAAAAAAATGTCCGAAAAAAAGGAACCCTTTTTTCGGACATTTTAAATTTTATCAACCTAAACACAAAAGACGAGGGGAAACCTCGTCTTTTGTGTTCGTAGAACTAAATCCAACCCAATTTTCGAGCCATTCTCTCTGCTTTAGGAACTAAAGGATAAAGAGAAACATAGAACTCAAATAATCTACCTCCATTCGGCATATCAAAAATCTTCATCTGAGATGTTTCATTCAGAGGAAATTTTGATATATATGTGAAGATAAGATCATCACCAAAATCAAAAAGTCTTACCTCTGATTTTTCTGAAAGAGAATACTTCAAGATGTAAAGTTTAATAAGCCTATATGCGTTTGGCAAATCAAACATCTTCTTTTCGTTTTCAGCATAAAGAGGGAAGTATTTGATGTAAAGTTCAACAACTTCACCGGCATTTGGTAATGTAAAAAGCTTTCTTTCTGCTCTACAGCTAAAGGTTTGCTTTTTGCAAATAACTTTTTTAATTATTTCTTCAGCATCGGGTAGAGTAAATACTTTTAACATCAAATCGTCAGGAATCATTTCCATTGACAACAAATAATCGACAATAAACTTCTTTGTTTGATTGTCATAGGGACGTTTTTTATTTTTAACGTCTCGCATAACACTAATAATATCCATAGGCATAATTATATATATTTGTACGCGCACTATATATACAAATGTTCTTTTTGTCAAATAAAAAAAGACGAGGGGAAACCTCGTCTTAAAGAATAAAGTTGAAACTATACCCATCCATTTAATTGTGCCTTTATTAAAGCCTCACGACAAAGCCAACGTCGATTATGATAATAACGTACCATTAATTCAGCATTAGGCAGAGTGAACAACAGCATTTCAGCCTCATCACACAGAATATAACATTCCACATACTCCCTAATGATTTCCTCAGCATAAGGTAGTTGGAACATTTTCAATTGGCATTCATTACTAAAATCATAAATTTTTATAAATAATTTTAGCAAATCTTTTTCTTCAGGGTGTTCAAACAAACAAGCTTCATCACCTTTTTCGTACATATGAAGCTTTATAAACAACACTAGCAAATCTTCCGGTTTTGGTAATTTGTTAATTTGCCAAATAAGAGAAGAAGAAAGCTTAGTTTGGCTGTTGATGATTTCATGTCGTATAACAGCATGAATTTCTTTAGAATATTCAACATTACCATCAATAACTTTCTGTAGAGTATTTTCTAGTTCAGTCATAATAATTTTGATATTAAAAGTAAAACAGAATTATATATAATCACTTCGCATAATATAAATAAAAAAAGTAGCTAAGTCAATATATAAACTGTTGACAATTAGACAAAAGTATGGTATATCTAAGCCGATAATAGAATTATTAATTTAAATTTTTATATTATGAACCTTAGTAAGAAGATGCAGATTGATGAGTACAAAGAAAAACTTATCAAGCGTTATGGATCCGAAAAAAGTCCCTCCTTTAAGAGGCTTTTTAACATCTACAAAAAACTCGTTGAAGTGAGCGATTTGGATGTTGAAATCCTTTTGGATCGTGCTAGAAAAATCAAGTTCTTAGCTCACACAACAGGTGAGTACGATCGCAACAACAAGATCTTTTTCACCAAGTTTCTCTTTGATGAAAAGGAAATCATTGAGAGCATGTCTGAAGAGGCTAGTCTTGTAAACCTCGACATTCTTACCGAGATTATCAATTTTAGGAAAAACGAGAGTTGTGTTCGCACATATGCTCTGCCTGAAATCAATAGTCTTGATGAACTGAAGACCCTGAGGGTGTATGGCAAAGGTATTGTCAATTGCAACGGTGTTCTTGTTCCAGCGCTGCGTGTTCATGAAGTTTTGGCTCAGCTTCCTGAACGTATTGTCAATAAGGTCAGAGCTTTTGAGGTAATCGAAGTTTCGTATAAGCAGGATGCTTCACGAGTTCCTGATAATTACTTCGCTTTCACAGTGCGCCTTTACACCGGTAGTCTGCCCGAAGATTTAGACTTCCCAGTCTATCTGAATGGAGATGTGTACTAGAAAAAAGACCAGAGTTTTTAACTCTGGTCTTTTAAATTATGCATTAATTATTTCACAATAATCTTCATTATTTTCATTATCATTTTCAGTAGAATTTATAATATTTTCATCAATTTCCTGTTCATCATTATTTAGAGAGTCCTTAAATTGTCTTTTATACTGAATATAACATGAAACAGTTTTTCTATTACATCCTAATAATTGTGCTATCTGATACATAGGTACTCTTTTCTGACGCATAGAAACAATTTTTTCATGGTGTTTTTCCAAGCTTAATTTATTATTTGAACGCCCTAAAGGTCTGCCAATTAATTTTCCTTCAGAAGCTAATCTGGCCATAGCTTCTTTTGTTCTTTGTGAAATCAAATTTCGTTCAATTTCGGCAGATAATCCAAATGCGAAGGCAAGAACTTTACTTTGAATATCTGTTCCTAAACGATAATTATCTTTAATAGTCCAAACTTGTACTCCTCTGCTCATGCAATAGTGTAATATACTCATAATTTGTAGTAAATTACGTCCCAATCGTGATATTTCAGCCGTGATTAAAATATCATTTTCACCTAACTTATTTAATAATCTTCCTAATTTTCTCTTTTGCAACTCTTGGGTGGAACTAATTGTTTCCATAATCCATTTATCTATTTTCATTTTTTCTGTTTTACAGAATTTATCTATTTCAAATTTTTGATTTTTAGTTGTTTGTCTGTCGGTGCTAACACGAATGTATCCATATATCATAACTCCCTCTCATATCAAAACATTCATATCCCCCTTAATAAATATCATAATAGAGAAAAATTTATTTGCAAAATCAATAAGGTAATGAATAACAGATTTTATAAAAAAAAACTCCCTAAAAAGGGAGTTTAATGAAGGTTTATTGAGATTTTAACCTCGTAGTCCAAATCCTCTAACATTACTTTGTAATTTTCTCAATCTATCATGTTGACGAGCTTTAGAGGCTTCAGCCAATGGAGATCTTCTTCTATGAGATTGTTCCGTTTTAGCTTCAGGAAATAAATCCTTATTTTGAGACTTAACGGCAGCAATTTGTTCATCATTCATCGCAAAACCATCTTTTTCGCTAGAAGATAACCTTGCTTCAAATTCGGTTTTAAGATTATTTCTAAGAGCTTCATCTTTTTCCTCTCCTAAAAATTCTCTCAATATTTTTAACTCTCCGTTTAATCTCTGTGCAGTAGCTTCATCCAAAGATTTTAATGGATTTTTCTCAATAGGTTTTTCTGCAGATTTTTTATCTTCTAAATTATCATGAGCATCTTTTGCTCTTTTCATAGCTTCTTCATTGCTTGTAACTTCAAAATTCTGAGCTATTTTGCTTTTATTAGATTTACGTTTGAATAAGGCTTTAACTTTACTCCAAAGAGAAACTTTTTCTTTTGTGGTTTTTGGCCTTGCCTCTACAACCAACTTGTTTGCTTGTTGTAATAGTTTAGCAGATAAATCAGATGGTTTATATGCAGATTTAGTTGAATTAAAATAATTTTTTGCGGAAATCATGAAACCATTTAATTCAACTTTTTGTTGTTTCCAACCATCAATTACATTAAATTGAGTAGTGTTTGCACCTCTAGCGTACTTCAAATTACCTTTTAAAGAAGTAGGAGAGGCTGAAACATAACTAGGACATAATGTTTCAACATTATCAGCTACAAGTTCTCCCATAATTTTGAACTTTTGAGTTGTAAACATATTTTGTGCAATTTTGTTTTGAATAGCTTCTTGTTTTAAAAATTCCCCTAAAGGCATTTTAGCTTTAGACATCATTTTTCCGAACTCTGCATCTTTTCCTAAAGAGTAACCCAAAGCTCCTTTTAATAATTTAGTAGCTTCTCTATCTCGATATAATTTATCAGTAGGTACATCTTTTAAGCTATCAAAACGCGCGATAAATGCATTAGTTTGTTCCATCGCTTGGTTTTTTAAAAATTCAGCATAATATTTTTCAGTAAACTCTCTATTTGCAAGATCTTTCGCTTTGACAAGGCTACATCCCATATCTTCATTTAATTTAGCCAACTTTTTAATATCTTTTGCATGCTCTGTCATGTATTGATTATATTTAGCTTCTGCATCTGCCACAAATTGATGAGCTTTTCCCGGATCTTGTTTAAATTGTTCAAAGGTTAAATTTTGTCCATGCATTGCATAAACAACAGATACTTTTTTATATCCTTCTATATAAGCGCTATCAACAGCAGCTTCTATTGCTTTTTCTTTTGTTTCTTTTGCTATTTTAGCAGATTCAATAAGCTCCGCTGTTACATCTAAGGTTTTATTGCTATCCTCAATAGGAGACATTTCAATTGCTTCTGGAGCAGGAGGGGGAGTAGTAACCATAATATTTCTTCTTATTTATTCAATTATTATCTATAATATACTAAATTTGGTACTAAGTCAAACATAAAAATAGACAAATTTATTATGATAAGGTTATAATATATTTCTTAATAAAAATATAAAATAAAAAAAAGTCTCCAAAATTATTTTGGAGACTAAAATAAAGTTAAAAAGGAATTATTTTACAGAAATATAATCAACATCAATTATACTGTCTCTAAACATTTCTTTATCAACATCCCCCCTGATTTCAATTGTATTTTCAGGTTTAACGGTTAAACCTTTCCAATCATCGTCATCTATTTCAACAACAATAGAACCTGTTTTATCTTTAAATAGGTATTTTTCATCACCTAAACTTTTTTCAATACTACCAATTAAGGTAACAGCAGTATCATCTGGTAGTTTTGAAGCTTCTGCAACACTAACAGTAGAAACTCCTGGTCCTTCAAAACCACCACCTAAATTTTTGGCCTGAGCATTTCCGATAAGAGCTAAGCTCACTCCTAATAAAACTAAGAATTTATTCATAATTTTCTCCTTATTAAATTAATATGCTACAATATAGGTCAAAACTATTTGCAATAACAGGTTAATCAAAAAAAATTTTAAAGAAAAGAAAAAAATTAAATTTTATAAAAATTTTTTCACATTTGTTTCAAATTCTTTAGTTTTCTTTGCAAGTAGATTGTCTAAATTTTGCACATCATATTTAATTTGTTGCCATGAATTTTCAATAGATGCTTGTTTTGACTTGTTTTTTAAAAACATACTTTCTCCACTCTTATATATAACCAATAAGAGAATAACAATCAGGATGTTTTTTATTAATTTAAATATCATAACAACCTCTATTTCAAAATGGTTATTAGATAGATAATTTCTATTTATAATATTTCAATTTAATCTGATGAATAGGTTATTGAATTTATATAAAAAAAGGTCATCAATAAAGATGACCTAAAATACACTTGTAATAATTTTATAAATTCCATAATCCGCCATAAGCAACAGTTATGCCAATAATCGTACTACTTCCATAGTTACTTGATGATCTGTCTTTTGCTTGCAGATACTGAATATATGGTCCTAAAGCCAAACTTTTATTCAAACCGACCATCATTCTAGATGTTAAACCAAACTCATATTTAAAATCTGTTGGTTCATATGTACTATAAACTAAATAATCTCTAAAATATGTATCTATTTCAAAATTAACATCCTCTTTGAATGGGTACTCTGCCTTTAATCCTAATTCATATGCAGCTTTAGTATCTTCACGATTATATGTTAAATCAAGTTCTCCAACGGCTGCCGCATATAATTCTTTGATATATTTTCCATTAAATAATTTCAAACCGGCTTTTCCTCGAAATGTTTTTGTACGAGGAGCATCATCATTTGGAGAAAATTCTGTTTGATAACCTATATTTACAAACGGACCTAAATCTGCTTCTTTATATTTCCACAATTTTTGAGCAAAATCCGTTGTAAATAAAATTTTATCAGAGTTTTCATTCACAACATCAGGACCATCAACAGGTTTAAGAGTTGTTTCGCCATATTCCATGAATATGGAGTTATTCCATTGATATTTCTCTTGTTCATATTCTAAAACAAAGTCGAGAATACCTTTAATCATTGTTTCGCTATCACCGCTGAGTTTCGAGTTAGGGGAATCTCTATATTCTTCAGCATTTTTGACCTCTGTTGACGCCAATTCAAACGCTGCTTTTTTTAAGTTAGCTCGTAATCCATATGGAGATTCTGTTTCTTCAGCCTTAACATTGGTGGCAAATAACAAAGAAGGCAATAGCAAAAGCCAAATTTTTTTACTCATGATAGTCCCTTTATAATATTAAATCTGAGCCTAATATAAGATTATACATACGAGAAGGTAAAGTAATTATAATACAGATTGTGGATAAATACTTTAAAATCAATAATTTTAAACACTTGATTCAAGACAAACTTTAATGTATAAGGTGCTTTGTAGGAGAATATATGTATGCGTAAATTTAATAAAGATAAAATAGAAACATTATCAGATGTCTTTGCCTCATGGATAGGAGGTATCCCCGAAGATTCTTCAGAAATAAGAAAATTTATAGAGCAAAATCATCTAAACGGTCTTATTACTACCGATGATGTTGAAGTTATTTTATTAGGTGATGGTTTTTTTGATAAAGATACGGCTTTAGCTATCTATAGTTTATTGCCTACACAATTAAAACTTAAAGATGGTCGGGAATATGCATTATTTTCTCAAACATTTAATAGATTAAATTATAAAGCTGCCAAGAATAAATATAGCAAGGTCATTAATGTAAATATTAGGCGTTCTCGTCAAATTTATGAAGAATATTATTCACAAAAACAAAAGTATATTGAAGAAAATAGGAATAGATTAAAACATCTAAATGATTTGCTTACCAATCCAAATAAAAATCAGGAAGCATATAAACGCGCAAAATCTCGTATGAGTGATGATGAATTAGAGCTTAAAAGAGCTAAGGCTAGAGAAAGAATGCGTAAATATCGTATGGAACATCCCGAAAATACCAAGAAAACACCATCAAAACCAAAAGTTCAAAAAACGTCAACTGAGATTGTGTTAGAAAAAATTGCTCAACGAACAAAAAGACGTAAATATCGTGAAGCTAATAAAGAAAAAATCAATGAACAGCGTAAACAAAGAAGGTTA
This sequence comes from Alphaproteobacteria bacterium, assembly GCA_045577985.1. GTDB lineage: Bacteria > Pseudomonadota > Alphaproteobacteria > RF32 > CAG-239 > RUG410. The sequence continues at coordinate 43,387 of JAZNJJ010000028.1, read as the reverse complement.
ACATTGAAAGAAGAAAATCCGGAATTGTTAAAAGAAAGAGATTTACGTAAAAATCGTAGTGCTACACGTAAAAATAATTGTCATGAATATTATCTTCGTCACAAAGAAGAAATACTTCAAAAGGCGAAGGATAATCCAAAAGTGAAAGAATATAAACGCCGTTATAAAATTAAACAACGTCTCAAAAAAACAGGCCCGATTATATCTTCTTTATTACAAGGAATAATAAATAATAAGGAAAAATAGATAAATATATTGACTTACAATAAATATTATTCTACAAAAAAGTGCATTATTTCTTTAACAAAGGATAAAATATGAGTAATAATGCACACAAACCAGCCTCAGAAGTAATCAATAATTTTATGGAATTAACAAAATGTCACCGTGTTTATCTATACGGTGGAGCTGCTATTGATAGATTTATGAATCCTGAATGCAAAATTATGGACTATGACATAGCCATAAAGGATTTGGAGGAATATCAGCATGCTATAGAAAAATTACGAGAACAAGGTTTTGAGATTGGAACCCCTCGTATAAGTTTTAATTTGTCTACCGTTGCTAAACATCCTGAGCACGGTATTTTTGATTTATCATGTATGGATATTGAAAAAAACGGTATTTATAATTTTGAAAAATTTTATATTGAATATTCTCCGGCTCATCCGCGAGGACGAGCTGTCGATCGATTTAAAACCGTCAGAGCCTTGAGGGAAGGGCGAATAGAAATAATAAATAATCCAGATGAAGAAAAAGCTTATGATTTATTACGACGTTTTAATGTATTAGCCGGAAAATATGTTTTTTCATTAGATAGAGACGGTATAAATAAAGATACAATTGAAACTATAGAACGACGCTTAAAGGAAACACCAATTAATAAAAGCACAGAACATTCAAGAGTTCGTTGTTTATCTCGATTTTTAGGAGCAGCATTCCGCTCACGTCCTCAGGATGAATATTTTGCCGGAATAGGAAAAACAAATTTGATGAGTTATGGATATCCTCAAATTAACAAATTAATCAATAATCAAGAGTTTATAGAAAGTCTAAAACAAAAACCAGCTAAAGATAAAATAGACCTAATTGAAAAAATGTTGGAATATTCAGAACATAGAGAATTATTTATTGAAGAGATTTCATTATTATCAAAACGTGAACCGGATAGAGAAGATGCTCGAGTTATTAACAAAGTGAATGAATTGTCTAATGAAAAAACTTCACTCCAACATTTAGATAGTGCTATCATAAGCCCGATATTTAATCATATAATGTCTGCCAGAAAGGAAAAATAATGAAGATAACAATATTAGGTAGTGGTTCAGCATATGGCGTTCCTATGATATTTAATACATGGAATAATGCCGATAAATATGATACATTAAACCCAAGAACCCGTGCTTCAATTTTTCTGGAAGATAATGGGCATAGTATATTAATTGATGCCGGACCTGACTTTCGAAATCAAATTAATGCCAATAATATTACAAATATAGATGCTGTTTTCATAACTCACGGGCATTATGATCATATATCAAGTATTCCTGAATTACCAAGAGCTTCCAAAATTTTAGGGCATCCCATTGAAATATATGCAACAAAAGAAACAATGGAAGAGTTGAAGAGGTGTTATTCTTATTTATTTAAATCTCATGCTGATGCAGAGCCAAATAGCCAAAATTTAATCTGGAAACTTTTACCTAATCAAGGAATTTTTAATTTCAGAGAGTTAGAGATTAGTACCATATTGTTTCCTCATCATAAAATACATTCTTCCGCATTTAGATATAAAAATTTTGCTTATGTTACAGATTGGCAAGCTCTTCCTGATAATTGTGAAGAATTTTTATCAGGCTTAGATTTATTGATAATAGAATGTAATAATGGCACGGAAAATGAAATAAACGGCCATAGCAATATAGATGATATAAATCGTTTAATTTCTAAATATGAACCTAAAAGAGTTATTTTAACACATATATCTACCAGAATAGAATCTCGTAAATTAGCAGAGTTTATGCAACCAAATTGTTCTTTATCTTATGATGGTATGGTAATAGAATTATGAAATATCTTGCAATATCAGGTATTGTATGCTAAAGGAAATTTCTAAAATAAATTATTAATTTAAAAATTATGTAACATTATGAAAAAAGTAGATTTTACGATTAGTAAGCCATACCTTATTATGGGATGTGGCAAAAAGTTAGATTTGTTTTCAGCTAAAGAAATCGGTAGTGAATATGTTTATAAACATACGGACCGCGGAGAGATTATAGTTTATGACTTTTTTGGCAAAGATGTCATTCTGGTTAAAAACGAAAAAATTTCTGTATACTATTATGATCCGTTCGAGGAGAAAAAACAACTTAAGGTAATAATTTACAGTTGTGATAAGGTTGATATCCTCGGTGATGATATCTTACAGATTACAAAAGGAAATGACAGATATTTGCTTAAAACTAGCGGTGAGCTACGTCATCTCTCATAAAACCCATCAACTAAACATCATTAAGCTAATTTGCTAATATGTTTGCATAACGACAAATATTTCTTATTATGCTGAGAGAAGATAGAAAATCGTATAAAATACGCTAATAAAAAAGGGGCTTTCATTGAAAGCTCTTTTTTTTATTAAAAAAGACTCCTTATAAAGGAGCCTTCAAAGAGTATAGAGTAGATTATTCGCAGTACTTAATCAAACCGTTAGGATGGTTTAGGTAAGAGTTCGGTTTGATTTTTTTGTTATTAAACTTAGGATTTCCATAGAATATAAATTCTTTGAATTTCCCGCTTTTCGTTTGCCCTTGAAGCCAAACTGTACAATCATTGTCTGAGACAACTCGTAGTTTACCTGCTTCATTAGGCCAAAGACCAAACTCCTGCGGAATTGTGTAGGTATAAGTGTCCCCATTACTGTAAGAATACTTAACTACAATTGGTTCGGCATAAGGAGTTTTAGGATTGTAATTGACAACAACTGCCGATGCAACGTTATCCGTCGGAGCATTGTAGTAGTTGTACGTCTTAACCTCTTTCAAATCAATCGTTGTTGCTTGGTGTTTAGGTTGATAAACATCCTTCTTAACAGGAGGAGGTGCCACAGGTTTTGGTGCTTCCTTTTCTTTTTCCTGACAAGATACTAAGATGCAAAGTGTCATGACACAGAACATCAAAAAACTAATAGATTTTTTCATAAGGTTTAAATTTAGAAAAATTAAACATAAATAATTAACTCTGAGCTTTCTTTATAAATAGAAAAAAGGTTTTTGTCAAGATATTTAATGAAAAAATATATTTTTTATACAAAAAAAGCCCCTATAAAAGGGGCTTTTGATTTTCATGTGTTTTTTAAAGTTGAAAGATTGATTTTACTTGTTGGGCAGTGAAATGAGCGGTGAGGCACCATCCCCCAAAACAATTTGAGGCATTTGTCCATTCCATTTTTGAACCCACTCATATTCGACCAAGCCTTTGTTTTTAGCCAAAGCTGCTGATTTGATTTCCATAGCTTCTGCATCTGCTTTGGCTGAAATTAGTTTTTGGTTGGCCTCTTCTGTGATACGTCTTGTGTTGTTAACAGCTTCCTGAGCCTTCTGATCAGCAATTACCTTATCTTCGATAGATTGTTCAAATTTATCTGAATAATCTATATCGTTAAATTCGAAAGATAGGTTCTGAAAATAATTAAGATCAATTCTTTGTTGTAATAGACTTATTACCTCATCTCGAGCTTTATCTCTATTAGAAACAAGCTCTTGAGCCTGCCATTTTCCTACAACATCTTTCAATACGCCATTGAGCACCGGTATTATTTTCTTTGTATGATAGTCCATACCAACATCTTCGTAGAGCTTATGAACATTCATCGGGTTCAATTCGTAAATGAAAGTGTAATCAAGCTTAGCCGATTGCACATCTTGTGTGTATGAAGCTGTTTTCTGAGTCATTTCCTGAGTTTGAATATTCATTTTCACAACTCGGGAGATAAACGGCCATTTAAAGCCATATCCGTTCGACAATGAAACGTCTTCAACCTTGTTAAGAGTAGTTCTTACGCCTCTATAACCGGGAGGAATAGAATAGATGGAAAGCACAAGCAATCCAATCAACAATACTACAACGACGCTGACAACAATTGACAATCTAGAAATTTTCTTTTCCATAGTAATAAAAAAATAAATGAATAAATTAATAATAAGTGTTTTCGACATAATGAATATCATATTGGCAATCTTTTGTCAATAGGTAAAATAAAAAAAACATCTGGAAAACCAGATGCTTTTTGATAATTAAAAATTTAGAAGAATGCACTCATATTAAGCTTAACCATTATTGTTTGCAGCCCCCAAAAATAAAATCCACATATCTACACTTGCAAATAATAAAACAACAACTATTACTGCTATATCGTCGTATAATGTTTTTGATATTAATTCATTGTATACAAGCAAATTGCCCACGATAATCCAAATAGTGGTAGAAATTACAGTATACAAACTGGTTTTTCCAAATAATGATTTTAGCTTTTCATAGAGTTGATATTTTTTTTCATAATTATCAGGGGGATTATTACATACTTCTGTTCCACGATCAAGACTAGAGGTAATAACACCAAAAAGACAAAGCAACCAGATAAGTATTACAAAAAATACCACAAAACCAACAAAGAAGTATACAAGATATTTCTCTTCTAAAGCATTAAAATGCACAAACAATACTCCAATTGAACCAAAAATAATAGCAAATATAAAAGATTTAAAACAGATTGATCTACATTTTGAACACAAACGCTCAAAAAATAAATAACTATTTTTCTTTACTGTGCGATCTTCATCGATTTTTTCTTTTTTTCTCATAAAATAATATTTTTAAGTTAAACAAAATTATTTTTTTAGTATTAAATAATTAAGTTATATTGCTTGTTATGTCAATAATAAAAATAACTGATGAAAGACGAGGGGATATTGACAGTCTTATATTATTATTGTATATACATCTTAGATTTGAATAGGAGTAATTAAGATGACTAAATCTATTTTGATATTTATTCTCTGTCTTTCATTTATTTCCACTGCATACGCAAAAAGCAATTCATTATGTGGATTTAAGGATACCGATAGTGAAGAATGTAAAGCTATTTCATCAATTATGTATATTGGTACATTATCTGGATATATAAGAGCTGTTATTAAGCAAAAGAAACAAAAAAATCAACCGGTAGATGAGAGTGAAGAGGAACAGAAAGTATTAAATTCGATTTCATCAGATTTCTTTAATATATATTTTAAAAAATGTGGAGAAGAATTTAACGATTTCAAAAAAGCACAAAAGTGCATTATACTTGAGATCTCCAAAAAAATGCTTAAAAGCAGTAATTAAATTAAGTTGAAAAATATTAAGTGTTAAAGCTTCATGTTTAACATGAACATAAAACTTTAATACCTTGATTTTTCAATATTTCAGAAAGTTCTTTTATTGAATCCTTAGTGGGTTCAGGTGTGTTTTTTAGCGGGTATGGTATATTTAATGCCTCCCACTTATAAATACCATTTTTATGATAAGGTAAAATTTCAACCAACTCTACATTCTGATATTTTTTCATTAAAGAAGCAAAATTTTTTGCATATTCTATTGTATCATTAATATTTGGAACTACAACCCAACGAACCCAAGTTCTTTTATTTTTACTAGCTAATGCTTCAAGAAAAGATATATTCATTTCATTTGAAATTCCCGTTAAAAGCTTATATTCATAAGGAATAATATGCTTCACGTCTAACATAGCTAAATCAATGGTATCAATTATTTCTAATGTAGTTTCATCAATGTTTGTTGTACCTGCAGTATCTAATGCAATATGTACATTATTTTTTTTCAATTCTTTTAAAAGAGGGAGTAGGGATTTTTTTTGTACTAAAGGTTCTCCACCAGAAAAAGTTACACCACCTTTTGAATATTTCATAAATGCATCGTATTTCAGCACTTCATTTAATACTTCTTTAGCTGAAACAATTTTACCTGCATTCAACTCCCATGTATCAGGATTATGACAATATTTACATCTCAAGGGACATCCTTGCATAAAAACAACAAAACGTATACCCGGACCATCAACTGTTCCTGCGCTTTCATATGAATGTATTCTTATTTTTATATTGTCCAAATTATCCATTAAAACCTCTTAAATAAAGAGCGATCTAGCATTGAATCTAGATCGCTCAACTAAATTATTATTTATTAAATTTTTTCGTGGAATGTTCTAGAAATAACATCCATTTGTTGTTCACGAGTTAATTTAATAAAGTTCACAGCATATCCTGATACACGAATTGTTAATTGTGGATATTCTTCAGGATGTTCCATAGCATCTTGCAATGTTTCACGATTTAATACGTTTACATTGATATGCTGACCATCATTTCCGCAATAACCATCTAACAATCCAACAAGGTTATCTACTTGAATATCACGAGTTTTACCCAATGAATTTGGAATAATTGTGAATGTATTTGAGATACCATCTTGTGCATGTTGGAATGGCAATTTAGCAACAGAACATAAAGACGCAATAGCACCATTAGTATCACGACCATGTAATGGGTTAGCACCTGGCGCAAAAGGTACGCCTGCTTGACGACCATCAGGTGTAGCACCTGTCTTCTTACCATACACAACGTTTGATGTAATTGTTAAGATAGATTGTGTAGGAACTGCATCTCTATAAATTGGAAGACGACGAATCTTATCCATAAATTGTTTAACAACTCTTCTTGCAATAGCATCTACATCTTCGTTGTTATTACCATATTTTGGATAATCTCCTTCAATTTCAAAGTTTGTAGCTAAACCACGTTCATCACGAATGATTTTTACTTTAGCATGCTTAACAGCAGATAAAGAGTCTACAACAATAGAGAAACCGGCAATACCGCAACCTAATGTTCTTACAACATCCTTATCATGCAAAGCCATCATAGACTTTTCATAAGAATATTTATCATGCATATAGTGAATAATGTTCAATGCATTAACATAAGTTTCAGCCAACCAGTCCATCATCTTGTCAAATTTACGCTCTAATTCGTTAATTTCAAGATATTCAGAGGTAATTGGAGCAAATTCAGGACCAATTTGTTCGCCTGATTTTTCATCTTTACCACCGTTTATAGCATATAACAATGCTTTTGCTAAGTTAGCACGTGCACCGAAGAATTGCATTTGTTTACCAATACGCATTGGAGAAACACAACAAGCAATACCATAGTCATCACCAAAGAAACCACGCATTAAATCATCATTTTCATATTGAATTGATGATGTATCAATAGATACTTTTGCGCAGAACTTTTTGAAACCTTCAGGAAGGTTATTTGACCATAAAACAGTTAAGTTTGGTTCTGGAGCAGGGCCTAAGTTATATAATGTGTGTAAAATACGGAAAGAGTTTTTAGTTACTAATGTACGACCATCAATACCCATACCACCAATTGATTCTGTTACCCAAACTGGATCACCAGAGAACAATTCATTATATTCAGGAGTTCTTAAGAAACGAACCATTCTTAATTTGATAACCAAATCATCCATCATTTCTTGAGCTTCTGATTCGGTGATTACACCATTTTTGATATCACGTTCAATGTAAATATCCAAGAATGTAGAAATACGACCGATTGACATTGCTGCACCATTTTGATCTTTAACTGCAGCAAGATAACCTAAATATGTCCATTGAATAGCTTCTTTTGCATTTGTTGCAGGTTTTGAAATATCTAAACCATAGCTAGCAGCCATAACCTTCATGTCATTCAATGCACGAATTTGTTCTGCAATTTCTTCACGTTCACGAATAACATCAGCTGTCATACAACTTAAGTTAGAGATATTCTTTTGTTCATTTTTATCTTGAATAAGACGATCGATACCATATAACGCAATACGGCGATAATCACCAATGATACGTCCACGACCATAAGCATCAGGAAGACCTGTAATAATACCACTCTTACGACAAGCTCTAATATCAGGAGTATATGCATCAAAAACACCATCATTATGGGTTTTACGATAAGTTGTAAATACTTCTGTTAATTTTGGATCAAGAGGTAAGTTATATGCTTTACAAGAACCTTCAACCATACGATATCCACCATAAGGCATCAAAGCTCTTTTTAGAGGTTTGTCAGTTTGTAAACCAACAATAATTTCTTCCTCTTTATCAATATAACCAGCACCATGAGATGTTATTGATGATACAACGCTTGTATCTGCATCTAATAGTCCGTTATTTTCACGTTCTTGCTTCATTAAATCCGCAACTTTTTTCCACATTCTACTTGTGCGATCAGTTGCAGGTGCAAGAAATGAATCATCACCTTCATAAGGAGTGTAGTTCAAATTAATAAAGTCACGAACATTAATTTCTTCCTGCCATTTATTAGTTTTGAAACCTTCCCAAGCTTTAACTTGATTATCCATTGCGAGTTTCCTTTTATTAAGTTTATACAAATTGTTTACCATAAATGGTAATTTTCGCAAATATAATAGCACTATTTTTTTATTTTTCTACAAAAATATTTAAAATGAGCAAAAATTTAAATATATAAACTTTATCTTATTGAAAATAAATATTTTTTTGCTGAATTGTACTATCTAAATAGAAAGAATTTTTAAGTTTTAATACAAAATTGTTGAATAGGGGATAAAAAAGTGATATACTAAAGATGCAAATTAATTATTTACGTCCTGCAAAGCCTTAGGCAAGCAATGCATATAGGATAATATAAATGCCTTAAAAAATTATTATGGCTCAATTAGTATTGAACAAGGTCTTCCATACAGAAGATCAAGTGGTGTTTACGTGGGTAAACCCTTCAGAAGTTAGTAATGTTGGCAACTTTATCACCAATATTGATGGTAAGGTGAGGGCTTTCGTCAATGGTAAATCTGTCAAAGTACCGAAAGTGTTGTACAACGAGGTTGATACTCCGTATTTTTACATTGCTGATTTGCCCAAGTTTGCGATGAAACAGGCAAAAAAGCATGGAGTGTACAAGGCTTCCAAAAACGCCGATATCAGAGTGTATGACGTAACTTCAACAGAGGATATCAAGTCTGTCATTAACAACGTAACTGAAGCTGCAGGTATTGTTGTTGATGAGAACAGTAAGCTAGTACAAAACATTGTCGGTGGCGAATTTTACGTTCAGACAAAAGAGTATCTGGCTAAAAACTACACTTTTGTTCGGCGTGAAGGTATTTACAGTGTTTATACCTACTCTGGGGAAGTGCAAGAATGGACCTTCTGTGAGATCAATATTTTCGCGGCTCTGTGGGGTGGTATTCAATTCTTGGCAACACCAATGCTGAGAATAGATAACCCTAAGGATGTTTACGGATGTAATTATATCCGTTTCTGGGGAGATGATCAGAAAGTTGGAACCCATAAGGTGCTAGCGTTTTTCCGAGCATGTGGTTCTCAGTTCTATGCGACCCCGTTCTCTACACCAATTGGAGTGCGAGAGGCCACCTTTGAACCGCCTAAAGCTCTTAAGCGACAGTACAAAATTGCGTAATTTCTTAAAAGTCCCTCTTTGGAGGGGCTTTTTTGTATAAAAAAACTCTTCACGTCATAAAAACGTGAAGAGGCTTAAATTTAGGTAGAAGATTTGCGGTTAACGAGCCCAGTAGACAAGCTTACGCCAAACGGATGAAAGTATTACTACAGAGACAACTAGTGCCACATATCCGAATGTTCCATACATAAAAACTTGCCCAACATTAAAGCTAATCCAAAGTAGTACATCGTGAAGAACACTAACTTGTACAAAAACTTCAGAAAATACGTAAAGAAGCCCACATCCCAATACACCAATCGCAAGAGCAAAACCTATTCTCCAATAGCGACTATTTTCTTCATACTCAACATTTTTCCAAACGTTAATAAAGAAACAAATAGCCATCCAGTAGAATAGAAATCCGAAGGCAGTACCAAAAGCATCACCGAAATTACCTGTTATAAGGTACCGAGCTACTACAATTAATACAGCTATAGCAAGTGTAATCACTGAAAAAACTCTATGTTTGTCTATATACAAAATCAGAGATTTTCCAGCATAGTAAGTCGCAACCAACAATATTGGAGCAACAAACAGAGCACCGCCGATTTTAAGTCCCCACTCCGTGATTGCTGGATCAACACTCAACAATGCAACCGTATCAGAAACCATCATTGTTGAAAGCGAGATACCCAAGAGTGCCATACCCAATAACGAAACAGCGTACAAAACCTTAGCGATTTTATTGTCATAACCGCTTTGATCAAAACGGGAGATGCCAAAAGCAAACATGATCACACCGAGACCAATCGCGCCACTGACCGTAACACCTGTCCATACACTATCAGCCATAAAACCGGCACGAATGCCAAGAATCACGCCTACTACAAGAGATGCAATTGTGAGCAGTAATCCTGCTACCTTAAAAAATGTTCTAGCCATTTTTCTTAAATTTAAAGGATTAATAAATATGTAAATAATTCACTTATCACTAATAAGTATACCATATTTTTTGATACCATGCAATATCTTTTGTTAATTTTTTTTTAATCATTATCGAGAAATAAAGAAGTCGCCAAATTATGATTTCTGAATGTTTGAGAGATAAAAATAATTGCTTTTTCTAAAAAAGTATTGTTTTTTCTAAAAAAGTATTGTACAATGCGCGCGTACACCTAATTATTCTTACTAATTATTTTAATTTTTTAACCATGAGGAATTTGATACCGGGAATCAATGAAGTTATCCCAAGAATTTATCAGGAACAAGAAAATGATTTTGGTTTTGAGGAGATAATTGAGAAATTTATCTCATCCGTTCCATCAGTTGAAGAGCCAGAACTCGTGCATATGCTTGGAATTCCGGCCGCAGGTAAAAGCACTTATTATAAAGCAAATAAAGACAAATACTGCGATTATGTGTTTGTTGGTTTTGACTTTATTATGATGGCTCATCCGGGATATCAAAATGATGTGTTGTCTCTTGGTTCTATCGAGGCTTTCAAAAAATGGGAGATTCCTGCACGTATAGCAGGTTATGAACTCCTTCGTCGTGCCATAGAAACTAAGAAGAACATCTTCTTTGATCATGGCGGAACTCCTAAATGTCATCAAGAGCTTTTGAAAAATGTGAAAGCTTTCGGTTACACTACAAAGATGTTTTACATCTATTGTGATGTGGAGACCGCAATTAAGCGAGCAAAAATTCGGGAGATTGATACAAAACGTCATACTCCTGAAGAAATGATCAGAGAGAGATTGTTATTAGTTGAACAAAACAAACAAATCTATGAAAAAATTGTAGATGAGTTTGTTGAACTATAAAAACATCCCTTGTACCCATCTGGTACAAGGGATGTTTTCGTTTTATCAATAGTTATCCTTTTATCAAAATAATCGGTAATGCAAGCAAAATAGCAACTATTGCAAAAGATAACTGATTTTTTAGGCTTTGTTCTTTATAGCGTATTGCAGAATATACCATCACAACCGGAACAGAAAGTCTTAAAAATACAGCAACTATTGATACCGGTAAAATATTGATAGAAGCATAAATTACTAAAAACTCTGTTACCGCATAAAAAATTCCGGCGTAAATAATGTTTTTATCTGTAAACATATTCTTGAAGTCTTGTTTTGAAATACCGTGTAATAAGCTCATGATAAACATAAACACAGAAGATACAAGCAAATGAGGATACCAACCGATTTGAGAAATAGCTAAATGATCGGATACCGTATATGAAGCCATAATCAGTGTTGTTATAATGAACGCAATTTTTGATTTTTTGGATAGTTTACTGGCATCTCCTTTGATAAAGAATATTAATCCAAGAAAACCAAGACCTAAAATAGAAAAAATTTTAATATAAGGTAAACCTTCATTGAAAAATAAATTGTTTGCAAGAGCCCCAATGCTCATTGCTATAAAACTTAAAAAGACAGAAGAAGATGTACTTTCCTTATTAACTATTTGCTGATATTTTATTAGATAAAATAAGGTAGCACCTTTGTATACGCTAAACAATATAAAAGGCAATCGTAAACTTTGGGAAAAATCATCATATATCAAATGTCCAAGAAGAGGAAAACTCAGCGTAAGGGCAACTATAAGCCAAGTACTGGTAAATGCAGGAGACATTTCCGGTGGAAAATATTTTGCTGCCGGTTTGTATAAAATTGGCCGTCCGGCCCAAGATAAAACCAATAATATGCCAATAAAAATTTGAAAAAAAGTCATAACTTTCCTCTATAATATTATTTTTTTCTTTTAATCTTTTTCATATACAGATATTTACATTTACCTCAGATTATACAAAAAATATTAATTTTATATTTATGCATTGATAGTATTCTCGTATATTCACGAATTCAAATTAGGAATAACATTTTTAACCAGCTCTATTTATATTTATTTTTCTGAAGCCTCAATAATTTTTTCAATATATTCATATGGTATATTTAGCTGGTTACGTCCCACACCAAGTTTTATACCATAGTGCGCATTATATCCATTTATCTATTTATCTATTTATAAGTTTATAGTTAAACCATTAAAATTTTATTGTCATTAATAATAACCGCACAAACAACATCTTGGTTGTTACCTCTTAGTCTATTTAAAATTTCCCAATAGATGAAATCTTTTATTTTTACTAGAAACTTCATAGTTAAACTCCTTATTTTATAATGATGATATTTTTTATTATATTAGACAGTTATAATAAAATTGCAAATAATTATTGAAAGGTTTATTTAACGAGTATCTCTACCAAAATTTCTTTCATGACCGGTAGTATTTTTTTCCATCATTCTATCAATAACTTTATCTAACACTCTCTGTACTTTACTTCCCAATTGTTCGTATCTTGCGATACCTGCTTCATATTTATGTAGAGGTTCCCAATATTTAAGTGAAATTTTATCATGCAACGTACGATAATACATCTTATCTTTATGACAATGCTTTTCCTCATCAATAAAAGTATGTTGTTTCATGATTTCCAAATAATTATTATCTTGAACTTTTTTATTTTCAGTATCTTCAATAAATTCTCTATTAAAATTATCTTTTGCAGTGTCTAATGTGCTTTCATATTTTATAAATTCTGTTTGTTTTTTCATAGGGTGACCAAGACGGACATTTTCTAACTGAGGGATAATACAATCATTTAAAATATTCTTAGATGAAAGATTTTCATCATCACAGAGTAAAACTGTATCTAATACACTTTGGAAAAATAGATAAGCCTCTCCAACTTCTTCTTTTTTTATAGGTAAATCTCCATTGATAAAATCCTTCATCATATTATAACCAACATTTATAAATTCGTTATGCTTTTGTCGATCAGTAATATGCAGATGCATATAATCAAGAGATCCCGGTATTTTTATCATTTCAGAAAAATCCATAGATTTAGGATCTCCAATATCTAAGAATTTTAAAAAGTTATCATGTCTCTCATGAGATTTTTGTTGAAAGTTTTCATCTTCTTCTAATATAAGAGTTGAAGGAATACCAACATTTATCGCTGCTTTAATAGTTTTAAGCTGTAATAAAGAACTAGATGCTTTATATAAATTATCATCTTTATGTAATTCAGCATTGAATTTATATAGAGCAGGGTATTTAGCCATAAAATACCAACCTAATTCTTCAAAATAAATTTCCGATTTATCTATATGTAACGCTTTTTTAATTTTATCACTTTCACTTTTCCAAAGATCATCATCATAACACATTGTACTATTCGCAATACAAGATAAAACATAGGTGCTAATTGTTTCGTTATTTTGTGTAGATGCATTAAAACTTAAGCTTTGTTGTTCATTATTTTTACTCATAATTGATCCCTTTATAAAGCTCATTATCCTGTAATTAATACTTTAAATATTTATGGTTAGTGTACCATAATAAAGATCATATGTCAATTTATGACTAATTTATAAAATTACTTGCTAATGATATTTTACATTCTTTATTGAACGCAACTGAGGAGGTTTGCAGTTTGCTAGTAAAAGTAGGCTAAATTAAAGCTTGCGCAATTACCAAAAATATGATACTATAAAAGGGTATTTAAAGTATTAAGATTATTATTGTGTGTTTATGTCATATATGGGTTTCCGTATTGGATTTGACTTTACATGTTCAATAATTCTTTTGCTTGATACATAATTCATTCATTTATTAACAAAAGAGGGAACGGGACGTGTAAAAGGGCACACCCTCTATAAACAAACCCAGAGAATATATGGCGAAGTTTGAAGGTAACAAACAAGATGTTGTAAAAAATATCAAGACATTGAAAAGCTGTCGCGCTGGATGGGCTAACATGATCAGTGAAGCTAGTAATCACGGACTGTCTTCGGATGCTAAAGAAGTCTTGTATGAATTGTATGAGATTTCAGGTACGATAATCCTTGCACTAGAGAACCGCTTAGGTGGTTCTGATGTTGATAAGAGGGTAAGTCATATAACCCATAACAAACTTGTAAATTTTGTTAGTTCAGAAAAATTTGAAAAGTTTTCTACCCTCGGAGTGACAGGTGAGAGTGATGTTATAACTTTAGACACAAGAGCTCGCATTTCACTAATGTTTGAGTGTCTTGATATAATATCATGTACTAAAGTTATCTGAAACGTACTTTTAACCTACTGACATTGATGTCAGTAGGTTAAATTTTTTATTTAAAGATTAACAGAAGTTAGGAGTAATTATAATTTTGTAGTAAATCTTATCTTTCAGGTTGATACACAATTTTTCCACCATTCACATAATCATTTAACACCTTTTCTCCTGCCTTAACTTCAATATTACCATAAACAGTAATGCCACGATTCTTAAATTCTTCAAACCAATTTGGCTTAAAACCTTCATCAAATCCTGTAATTTCTTCCACTCTTTTAGATGGAACACCATAATAAACAGCTTTAATTCCTGACCACATAATGCCCCCAATACACATAATACAAGGTTCTGATGTTACATATAAACTCAAATTATATTTTGATAAGTCGTATGTTCCTAAATTATTTTGAGCCATTTTTATGGCATTCATCTCAGCGTGATTATTACTGCATCCTTCAGAAACAACACTATTAGCTGTTTTGGCAATTATTTTACCATTTTCATCAATAATAGCAGCTAAAAATGGACCAGAGCCATTTGCAATATAATCATTCATTTCGTTTTGAAGTTGAAGAAGAATTTTTTTCGCAGTTAAAAGTTTTACATCATTTATTTCTTCATTTGCAATCACTTGTGCATTCATATTATTTGTCATAAATAAACATCCTAAAAATGTTAAAAATAAATTCATAATTAAAAAGTATAATAAAAGAAAAATTAGTCAAGATAAATTAAAATTTTGAAGCTTGATAAATCATTGAAAATAAAAAAAGGGGGAGGAGTTTTCCCCCTTTTAAGAAATGTTATTATGCCTGTTTTTTATTATAAATATAACCGAATACAAGACCAATTATAACTCCGCCACCAACAATATTACCGATTGTTGCAGGAATTAAATTATCAACTATAAACTGCGACCAAGTTATATCCGCTCCTAAATACATAGCTGTAGGGATAAAAAACATATTAGCAATTGAGTGCTCATAGCCTAATGTTACAAATAACATAACAGGTATCCAAATTCCGATGGATTTTCCAATAATATCTTTTCCTGCGTATCCCATCCAAGTACCTAAACAAACAAGAGCATTAGCGCCAATTCCTTTTAAGAAAACAGTTTCCCACGGATATTTAACTTTACCATTAGCCAAACTAGACACATAATTAATCGCATCATTGTTTAAAATTCCTGTTTTATATGCCATGAAATATGCAATACATTGAGAGCCAATAAAATTAAAAATATAAGATAAAACCCAAACTTTAATTAAATCTTTAATCAGAGTTTTCTTTTGCATTGTGGAGAGCACCATACCGGCACAATCACTTGTAAATAAATCAGCACCAGCAACAGATACCATGATTAAACCAACGGGAAATAATGCACCGGCAACAAATTTAACAAGACCAGGATTAGTCGAAGCAATTTCAGGCATTCCTCCTGCAACAACAACAATCAGTAAACCACCTAAGGCAATAAAAATTCCCCCCATAATAGACATTAAAATAAATTTAGTAAGAGGTGTTTTAGCTTTTATTTTTGATGATGATCCAAAAATATCAGCAATTTCATTTGGATTGTAATACAATGTAAAATCTCCATTTATAAATAACAATTTTTTCTTCACACTAGGCCAATAAAATAAAAAATCAAGAGTTTTTTCTTTGAAAAGTAGATAAAAAATCTCGCAATATATAGATTGTAATATAAACAAAAAAAGAAGTTGACATTTACCCCCTTTCGGTTATAAGTTGATCGCGATAAATCTTATAATTTATGGATTATTGTGTATTATTAATCCTACTAGCCTGTTTAATCTTATCTTTGTATAGCACATACATATTAAGACGGCTACGGGATAATGGTGCATACGAATATTTACCCTCGCTAATGTCAAGTTACTTAAAGAGGAAAGTAATAAAAGCATTAAGCAACGTTAGAGAGGATTTCCTCGATGTAAAAATTCGTTCACCAACTGGAATTAAGGAACGCAACCAAATCCTTGGATATCATGTCCTAAAGGTTGTATGAGTTAAAGTAAGTGAGTTAATTTTAATTCACGCCAATTATTAACAATGTATCCCCGCGAAATACCAAATTTCGCGGGTTTTTCTTTATTCTCTATATAATGTATGTATATGATGTTTTGATTGAGAAATTATTTCTACTTGAATAAATAGTGTTTTCAAGTTTGATTTTCTGTTGATATAAATAAAAATAATTGATATGTTGGCTAGAGAAAAAGAAGATAATAAAATATCTCAATATTGCATAAAAGGTGTATCAAAATGCAAAATAACAGCGATGGTTTTATAAACTTAAGTAATGAGTTAGCTGAGTGTAAGATTTCTCTTTGGGGTGGAAATATCGTATCTTATCGCCCAAAAAATGAAAAGAATGATGTTTTTTGGATGGGGGACTTAAATAAATTCGATAATATCCATGCAATTAGAGGAGGAGTGCCTGTTTGTTGGCCAAGATTTGCTGAGGAAAAACTAAACGATAACTTTCCTCGTCATGGTTTTGCCCGTCTTTCAAATTGGAAATTGAAAAAAGTAAATATTGATAACCAAATAATAGAGGTTTTTCTGTCTTTAGACGCTAATACTCAATATAATGTAGAAGTATCAGCAAATTTATTGGTTAAAATTACAGATAAGCTTGAATGTCGGTTAGAAACAATCAATAATGGCAACACAGATTTTAAGTTTAGCGAAGCATTACATGCTTATTTCAATGTAGGAAATAGAAACGACGTGATTATTAAAGGGCTAAAAGGTTATCAATATCGCAGTTCTTTAGATGGTAAACTTTATACATTGAATAATGATTTGCAAATTAATGATGAATTTGATGCATCGTTTATTAATCATACGGGGAGTGTAGAGATAATTGATTCAACATTCAAAAGAGCTATTGTCTTAAATAAAGAAGGGTCAAAATCTACAATTGTGTGGAACCCAAATAAAGATTTAGCTGAGATGAGTGAAGGTCAATATAAAAAATTTATATGTGTTGAACCTGCAAATCAAGGAGATTTATTTGTAACTCTTCCACCAAAAGAAAAGCACGTAATAACAATGAGTGTAGAAACATATAAATTAGGGTAATTTAATTTCTTTTACGCAAAATATCTTACGATAGTTTAAGAATAAACATTTTAGGAGCTCTATAATGATGATAAGAAAGTTTATAAAAGAAGATCTATCTCAAGTTTTAGAACTATGTCGTGAAGTTAGGCAACACCATATTGATATTTTAGACGGATATTTTACTGAACAAAATGATGAATTTGAACAACTTAGTTTTTTGCAATCTCTTGAAAATGAAAATACAATAGCTTACGTAGCAATAGATAATGATAAAATTTGCGGATATATCTTAGCAGAAAAAAAGTTTTCTCCGTATTTAGAAGAACCTAATGTAGTTCATATTGCTAATTTTGGAGTAAAAAAAGAAATTCGAGGACAAGGTATCGGAAAAAAATTGCTGGATACACTTTTGAAAAAATGTGAAGAAGATAAAGTAGATGAAATAAGGCTAGGGGTATTTAATAAAAATATTTCAGCTTACAAATTTTATGAACAATATGGTTTTAAACCTTTTGAACAACGAATGAACCTAAGAATAAATAAAAAATAAAGCTACCGTGTAATTTTATATCACACTTTAATTACAGCTTGTAACTTCTATTTTAAAATATCTCACACGAATCAAAATTAAGGTTGCAATATATATAATATACAGTAGAATCCCCATATTATTTTAATTTATATCAAAAAAGAGAGTTGTTATGGAATATAAGGTTTTTTTATATAGCGAATCAGTTTTTGCATCTATTTTTTTTAATGGAGGTAAAGTTGATCCAATACGTTTAACAGAAGCATTAAATCGTCAGGCTGAGGAAGGTTGGGAAGTAGTAACAATGGAACGAGAAAAAAGAAGAACATTTTTATTTTTTTCTCGTGAAGCTTTTGTGTTCATTTTAAAAAGAGAAAAATAGATATCTACGGGTTTACCTATGGATATCCATTTTTCTTATTTTAACCATTGGAAAAACAGTTGAAATCACTCCAAGACTTTCCATCAATAAGTTTTATAACTTCAGAAATATTTTCAGGTTTATTATTCCAATTTTTAGCTAAATTGATATATATTTTACCCGGTAGGCGCCCCCCTGTTGAGTCTTTTTCAAAACCATGAGGTAATACACTTATATTGGATAGCAAAAACAATCGTAGTCCGTTTTTTTCTAAATCCTTTTGCCCATAATAATCTTTATCGGCCATAATTTCCATAGCTCTTTTTTCCAATGAAATATTATCTTCTATATTACTATATTCAATAGTAATAATCGGCTTAGAATTACTATTTTCTCTTGTAATATTAACAACACCATCTATTTCAGCGATAGTTTTTAAAATTTTTCCTCGGTCTAATAATCCCATATATTTTGCTTGTTTATGTTTCCATACACCATTTTCTAACGGACAAGAATAACAATTATGTTTGCGATTTTCGGACATTGTATGTCCCGTTCTGACAATATCTAATCTATATTTCCATATAGGTAAAAGGTTTTCATGCAATAGAAATGTTTCAAAATCATTTAGCATACAGATAAACATATCATTTTGAATATTAGTAGATATATGTAGGATTTCTTGGTATAATTCAATAAAATTTACAGGATATATATGAATATTATCATTTTCATATTTTTTTTCTATTTCAATTATTCGGTTGTTTATTTTATCCATTGAATTATCAAAATTGGAAAGTAACAGTAATAATTTTTTACCATTTTTCTTTGTGAGATTATCTAAATATCCTTCGATTTGGTTATCGTAAAACCAGTCGAAGTTTTTTGTTTCAACGTATATAGTAATTGGTTCTTGGGATATAATACCATCGGCAATTTGTTTTCCCTTTTTTGTATTTATACCTTGTTGTTGATAAAAATTAACTCCAAAATTAAGCTCATCAGTTAAATTAGATAAGATTTGATTAAATAATAAAGGACTATAACTGTATACCTGATTTAGCATAAGTAAACAATAGTTTGTTACACGATTTTCCTTTTGGTCATAAGTGGTAAAAAATGAAGTTTTATTTTCCATTACTATTTCCTTATTTTTAGTTTAAAGTTATTATAAACACTATGATATTAAAAATGTAAAAGATCAACAGCAAATAATTTCCATAAATTATATAGAGTTGATATTCTACATCTTTTTTCTTTAAATTATCATCAATACTTTAAATTGATTTAAAAATTTATCGCTTTACAGTATGCATTATTTATGATACACTTGCACGGAATTTACAAAAAATTTGAAGAGGTAAAGAGTATGCACGAAAGCGTATTTGTTGGTATTAGAACATATAATTCGGAAGGGTATTTAGATGCTGCGTTTAATTCTGTATTAAATCAAGATTATCCAAATATAAATGTTGTTGTTTTTGATGACAAATCTTCTGATAGCACGATAGGCAAATTAAATACTTGGAAAAAAATATTCAATAATAAAGGTATCACTTTTGATATCTATCAAAATGATGAACAAGGTGGGTGTGGCCAATCTTTTGAGCGTTTAGGAAGAATTGTTAGGAAAGAAATTAAAGACAATGATATTTTTGTTATGCTAGACAGTGATGATAAATTTACATCAGATAAAGCTATTAGTAATTGTGTGGCTCAGATGAATGAAAATGATGCCAACGTGCTTATAGCTGGATTTGACTTATCAGGTGATATGAGTTTGGTTTTGAATTGGAATTCTGGTACGCCTCATAATAACTTATCAAAAAAATTAGCTGAAGAGGGTAGTGCAACAGTTGAACAAATGCCTGAAATAGCTTTTCATGCTGATAGTATAGGTTGGACCAAAATTGTAAAGGGATATATATTTAAGCGATATATGGATATGTATCCTGTTTTATCCAAAGAAATGAAAGTATGCGAAGATTTTCCTAGTATGTCTATGCTCTTATATAAAGATACAAAAGTAACTGGGCTTCCCGAGAATATGTATGATTATTATAAGCATCCTCAATCATCGACGGTGCGTGTGTGTGCAGATGATTTTAGAGTTGTTCGTATAGGTTTTCTTAAAACATTGCAAAAAATGGTATCTGAAAATAGAGAGATGTTTGTAGATGATGCGGAAAAATATGTAAATAAATTTCTAGAAGTAAAATATCAGGTTATTGGGAACATTGTTGATAAGAAAAACCAATCAAGAGATTTGATAGGTTACACAAAAAAAGACTGGGAAGAAGATTTTTGGTCTAATATTGATTGTACAAAATTAAATATCAAAAAAGGGAAGAATACAATATCAGAAAATGTAGCTAAAACAACTTCAAAAGATAGAGAATAGAGGCATAAAACATCTTAATGTTTGTAGATTGTTTTTATTAAACCTATGCTAATTTTGCATAGGTTTATTTTTCTGCTCAAAAAAGGCTGAAATTTACTAATTTATTGAAAGATATAAAAGCAAGTTCAATGATGCTATAAAATAAGCTATCAAAACACATTCATCTTCAAACAAACTCAAATGCTTGAGAATAATAAAAAAAGTCTCTGTTTCTAACGGTTTATGAACTCCGGCTGAAAATGAAGTACATTCCTCAAGATGTTTTTTTGTTTATTTTTATAATAAAACAGTATACAATGTATGTATATGATATCCAGATGGGGAATTAAATGAATATTGATGATATAAAAGCTAAAAAGCCATGTCCACTGCATAAACTGTTTTGTATAATTTATCATATTGAATGTGAAGAAAGTGTGGAGCCATGGTATAAGCAAATTACAAAATTAGCAGAAGGAACAGAAGTCAGTTCTTCTGGAATGAGTAGAGCTGTTATTTTTGGAATGTATCCAGAATTAGAAAAAGCATCGAAAGAATGGTATCGTAGATATGAAGATATTCATAATGATTTTGAAAATAATCATTGTAAGGATGGGGTGCTTTTATCAGAATCTCTTAAAGCAGTTAGTTTGCAAATAGGAGAACAATATGGATTAAATGAAAATAGATATTTGTTTAACGAAATGACCAAAGAACAATCCGAAAGAGTTCAAAAACGTAAGGATGTTGAAATAACAAATATGTGTAATGAAAGTGCCGAAGCAAAGATTGATGCGTTACACATAATTATGCAGGGGCTATGTAAAAAACTCACTCCTAGGGATTATAAAAAATTGATGTCAGATTTTAATAATGCGCAATATATTTTTAATTTTGCTAAAGATAATTGTGTTGAAGGAATAGAACGCAGTAAAGAAAAGTGTCCTGAAGCATATTCAATATATACACAAGTGAAAAAATGTTTAGAAAAATCTGAAATAAAAGATTGTGATCAAACTATAGAGGGTAAAAATTATAAAAAATTTATTCAATCACTTGGAAGTTTTGAATATAATGGAAGAGAACATAATTTAATAGACGTAGTAAGACCAATTATGCGAAAACGAGATGTTTTTGGAAATGTTACAGAGGAACGATCAAAGGCAGTTTGTAGCTTTAGAACGCGTTGAAATAGGCATTGCAACCCAACTTTTAGATAATGGTACTGTATTTTATAAGGGATATTTATTATTGAAAATTATATTGCCTATCAAAGAGTTATTATTAGTAAAGAATGTTAAATAAAATAACAAAATTCACTAAAACCAGTCCGTGTAAATGCTCGGGAGAGGTTGTTTAAAAATGAAGTTACAAGGACTAGCCTAAAATCCTTGTAAATAAAAGAAAAAAAGCCACCTTAAATGGTGGTTTATCTGTTCCGGCTGAAAATGACGAGCTATTCTCGAGATGAAATAAATTGCCACAATAGAAAATTTATGACAGATTAAAGCTTGCGCAATTACTAAAAATATGATATTATAAAAGGGTATTTAAAGTATTAAGATTATTATTGTGTGTTTATGTCATATATGGGTTTCCGTATTGGATTTGACTTTGCATGTTCAATAATTCTTTTGCTTGATATATAATTCATTCATTTATTAACAAAAGAGGGAACGGGACGTGTAAAAGGACACACCCTCTATAAACAAACCCAGATTTATTATGGCAAGATTTGAAGTTGTAGGACAGGATGTTGTTAAAACTATCAACGAGTTGAAATCTTATCGTTCCGGATGGGCAAACGAGATTCGTGAAGGATGGAGATGCGGAATGCCTGGTGCTAAAGAAGTCTTATACGAATTGTATGAGATTGCAGGAACCATAGCTCTCGCACTTGAGAGTCGTTCAGCCGGTTCAGATGTAGATAAGATGGCAATACACATGACACATGACAAACTTACAAAGTTTGTTAAGTCAGAACTTTTTGATGAGTTTTCTGCTCTTGGTGAGGCAGGTGTATGCGGTGTTGTACGTTCAGGTACAAAACATCACATTAGAGTGATGTTTGAGTGCTTGGAGGTTCTGATGGCATAATATCCGAAACATTTTTATAACCTATTGTCTTTAATGACAGTAGGTTATTTTTTTTTATTCAATCTCTGCGAATTTTGCATAGGTTCATTAGCGACGCAAAAAGTCGCCACTTCTAACGGTTATCATATTTTCGCAAACAAAATTCGTTTGCTCAAATCCTGACGACTTTTGAACTCTGGCTGGAGTTAGTTTGCAATCTTTGAGCTGAAACAATTATTAGTTTAGATAAAATTTAATCGTAAATTTATTATCTTCTTTCATTAAATATTATGGCAATATGTAAAAAAATAGACAAAATAGCTTGACGAGGGTGCTGTTTTGTGATATAGTCTTCTTGTTAAAGAAAATATTATTAGTTTAAAAATATGAAAAAAGTTATTTTTGTGTTAACCGTAATTGCCATAGTGGTAATTTCTGTTGTTATGATGATGGATTCGAATAATCCTATTATCGAAGGCAAACAAAGAGGATCTGTAATTAATCTTGATTATTCAACACCGGTTGAAACGGTGGTAAGGCATGAAGGTCGCTTTGTCGAGGTGGAAAGTGGAATGGTATATTCTCTACCAAGACTTTGGCGAAGTGAGATTGAGAACCTTGAAGGTAAGAAAATACAGATTTTAGGTACTCGTCATTTGAAATTGCCTAAAGCAGCATCTTGGAGAATAAATGGTGAAGAAATTATTGGTGCTGACGTTACCGATAAAGGTACAGCTATAAGAATGATTACAGATTATAGCACGTATACTTACACCGGAACAGTTTTAGCTGTGTATGGCGATACATATTCAAGTGTGTATCGAATATACTTTCCGCATCGATATGTTCCCGAGAAATAATGCTTTCTGATTAAACCACCCAAAAGGGTGGTTTTTTTTATTTAGACTTATTGTTTTGCTATTTTTACTTATATTATTTATTGATTTTAATAATGTTTTTCAAATTTTTATTCAATCTTTGCTAAGTTATTGAAAAATATAGAAGCAAGTTCGAAGATGTTGTAAAACAAGCTATCAAAATATATTCATCTTCGAACCAACTTAAATGCTTGATTTATAAAGAAAAAAGGACGATTTCTCGTCCTCTGTTAAATGTGGCTGGAAACAACGTGCAATTTGCAAAATTTGATACAATTATTTCTTTATATCAAGAAATATAAAGTTTATCTGTTATGTTCAGTGGTAATGATTGGTGGCTTTTTTAGTTGTTTATTTTTTTCTAATCTTGTTCGTATTTGTTCTTTAGTTTTGTTTTTCTTTATATTTTCTTGTACTTTTTGCTTTTGGGCTTTTGAATATTCGCTGATAAGAAATTTGGCAAGATAAAAGTTAATAAAATCTTTGTTTTCGCGTCGATTGAGTCGATTGATAAGTATATCTTTTAATATTTCTTGTTCATTTTCAGGTTTTTTTATTTGAGAAATACCTAAAGTTTCTTTTAAATATTTTTTTACGCAGTCGTCACTGCTTTTATTTGTTTCAATATTGTTGTAATCCATGAAATCGTCATGATTTTTATATGTATCAATACACTTGAGTAAAAAATATGATTGACCATGTTGTAATCCGATATAATATCCATCTGTCCAATAATCGGGGCTACAATCTTTTAAATGTAATGATTCTACACCTCTTTGATGTATGCGAGCTTTTTCTACGGAGATTACAGCACCATTTTCTGAGCCATAACTAAGAATTGCATCGTTTATTTTTTTTATTTCTTTTTGTTGTTCTCGTTTTGTTTCTTCTTTTTTTAGCGCACTACAAATATTTTTTGCAAAAATTTTAGGTCTATATTCTGTTTCTTCCCAATAGGTTGTGTGTTCTGAGTAAGCGGTACGGTCTATTACTCTTATGAAATGATTAAACAAATCCTCAGGAAGTTTAGAAACAAATTCGTTTAAAGAAATTTTTGCCTTTTTTGCTTGTCTTAAGCAATATATTCTAACTTGTAGATAAGAAGTAAATTCTTCAGGTTTTGCTTTGAATAAAAACATTGCAATTTCCTTTCTTAATAAGATATTGCCACGATTTTATCATATTTAGTGTCATTTGTAAAGATGTTTTAAGCGGTAAATATTTTACTTGCGCTCGCCAACCACCCGCTCCGAACCAAGTTGGTACGCCTTAAAACCACGCTCAACCCAACAAAAAAATCCTCCATAAAGGAGGACTTTTTTGTTGGCTGGAATGGGCACGCAATCTGCGAGATAAATAGACTACTTTTTCTTACAAATATATAACAAATGCGCACTATATCCTTGTTGATCAATACGCTCACAAGTTAGAAAATGCCATTTTACAAAAGCATCATAATCTTTTTTAGATAGTTGTTCCACCCATTCTCTCATAGCATATGCTATACCATCAGTGGCCACATTAGTAATATATTTTGTATTTGTTTTATCAAATAGCTTCTTAAAATCTTCAATATGAAAAGCATTAAATATTTCTTCTGGAATATCCTTAAAACGTCCGGCATTATCCATTACTTCGTCTAAACGAGAAACTGCTTGGTGACGTAAACCATAACCAGTCATTAACGAAGCACAAGGAATATATGCAAACATACATATTGCTCCTTTTTTAGCAACACGTAAAGTTTCACTGATAGCTTTATTTTTATCTTTTTTGTTAAATAAATGATACATAGGCCCCAAATTTAAAACCATTTCAAAAGTTTTATCTTTAAGCATACTCAAATCCAAAGCATCACCGATCATACACTCAAAATTTTTTAATCGTTTGCTTTTAGATTTCATAATTTCAACATTTTTAGGAGTAAGGTCAACGGCAGTAACATCATATCCCATCTTAGCTAAAGTAATAGAATAACGTCCGGTTGCTGCACCAATTTCCAATATTTTAGCACCGGGTTTTAGGAATTTTTGAATATAACGCATAGTGGTCAGATATTCTAAATTGTGTCCTCTATCGCTAACCAAACGCTCATCTTCGTTGTATTCGGTATATTTATTTATGATTATGTCTTTATGTTTATTTACAGCCATTGCGTACCTCTCATAATATCGTATTTCAAATATTAAAACATAAATTATTCATAAGTCAATTTATTTTATTCAACCTATGCAAATTTTTACATAGGTTCATTAGCGACGCAAAAAGTCGCCTTTAAAGACGATTTTTGATCTCTGGCTGGAAATGACGTACGGTTTTCGAACTTTAACAAGCTCATCGTGCGGAAGTAATTTCTATCAAAGACCAACTCCGCTTTATTAAAAGATTAGCAGCATAAAAAAAGAGATATAGCTCAAAGCATATATCTTCTTTTTTAAGGTTTAGTTCTAAAAATGCCATTTTTAATAGGACATTTCCATGGCAACCGTACTCTTGATATTCTTCAAATCATCGATACTGACGTTGAATAAGGCTAACCTTTCTTCATAGATGCCGCAATTACGATTCTTGAGTATTTTAGCAAACGGAGGAACATTTTTAACAATATGCTCTCCCATCGCCGTAAAAGCTCCGGGTGCAATACACATAAACTCCCGAACAAATGTTCCGCTACTCAATTCTGCGCCTTTACCCACGTGAACAAAGCCGTTTAAGTTGCACTTAGAGCAAATAACCGTGTCATAATCTTTGCTAATTGAATTTGGAATATTGCCCAATCCAATATGGCAATTATGATGAATTGTCACACCATTCAAAATAAAGCACCTGTCAGCAATTACAGTGGCATCTTCAGGGTAATCCCCCTCAGTGATGTAAGGTAAATATTCATTTTTTTTATCTGATCCGAAATTGTTACCGCAATCAATGGTGCAACAACTGCAGATATAATTGCCATTTCCAATAATGACCTTACCTTTATATTGGTGATATCCGATATGCTCGGGAAAAAGCCCTATATTACAACTGTCTGAAATATGATTATTATTTCCAATAACCGTATTATCATAAATAGAAACTCTTGCACCGATATAATTTTCATCACCAATAATGGCATTTCCTGAAATGTGACAATAATCGCCGATATAGCAATTTTTGCCAATTCTAACGTCATCATCAATAATCACAAATCGCCCGATAACACTACCTTCACCAATCCGAGCCTTTGGTGAAACACATGAAAATTTATCCATAATACAACAATATTTGCGCCTTTTCGCAATCATTAATAATTAAATTGACACAAAAAACATACCTTATTTAAATTTTTTTTCAACAAAAAAAAGCACCTCAAAGGGTGCTTTTTTTATTGGCTGGAATGGGCACGCAATCCTCGAGCTATATAGGTTTAGATTTGTCAGTTAATTGGCTTTGTATTTTAGCTGCAACAGCTTTTTCTAGTCTAGCTTCTTTTAATTTTTTGGGACCGATTGTATTTTCTTTAGTTCCACAATAACTACGATATAAAAATGTTTTTCCATCTTCATGCCGACAAACAAAACCAACACAATTTTTTTGTTTTTTATCATTACAATCTGCGTTATGGTTTACCGCGTTAATAAAATCAGTAAATATAGTTTTATCCATATCGATGGACATAATTCGAGGAGTATTGTTTTTTGTTGGATTTGCAGGATCATATACAAACATTTGATTGTTATCCTCAAAGATAACATAAGCATGTTGTCCTTGTTCACCATTTTTTATATGAACATAACTGTTGGTCAGATATGATTTTATGTCACTCTTTTGACATAGATACTGAGCCATTGTCGCTCTTTCAAAGCACATGCTCATTTGGTTTTCTACTAAATAAGAAAAGGGTTCTCCATCAAAAATACAAGTATTTCTATGAGAAATTTTGCTGGGGTCACATAACGGCATAGCTTCATTTATAAAATTTTGCATTATTTTAAATTTTTCTTGTAATGATAATGATGTTTTTAATGCTTCTTCTGTTTTTTTTAATTTTACTCTAAATGAAGCATTGTTTTTACAAAATTCTTCAATGTCAAAATTTATATCACTAATAAATGATTTTTCTCCAGCACCTAATAATAAAGGTACAGGTCCTGATGTTATATTATTAGCTATTACAAAATCTGTATTGTTATTCGCAATTATGTCGCAGTTATATCGCATAACGAGGTTCCTAAAATATTACTCAATTATAAGTATTCTATCATAATGTATGTGAATAAGCAATATAATGATTATTGTTTTAGATGTTAGCAGGTTCATTTTTTAGCTCAAAAAGGCTAAAATTAGCTAAGTTGTTGAAAAATAAGTAAAGTCAAAAAGTGCTATAGTCCATTTTATCGAGTTTATATCCTTATAAGTTTGTTGACATACATGCAGAACAAAAGTATAAATAGAATGTAATTTTATTATATTTAAGGTGAAATATGCAGATTATTGGAGAATTTTTGGGCTATTTAGCCGGCATATGTACTGCGGTAGTTTTTTTACCACAGTCTTTGCAAACTATTAAAACAAAAGATGTTACAGGTCTTTCTTTAAGTACTTATATCATCTATTGTGTAGGTATGGTGTCTTGGATATCATACGGGGTGTATTTACATTCTATACAGATGATTCTGTTTAATGCAATTTCATTATTTTTTGCATTAATAATTCTTTATATTATTATTCAAAGTAAAGTAATGAAATAGTAGTCATACAAAAAAATCTCCTTTATAGGAGATTTTTTATAATAGTATAATGTTGTTTACGGTGGATTATTTACCTCGCAAAGCTTTCCTTTTATATTCTTCAGCAACTGCCGGAGTTATTGTTCTCTTTTCTTCGCCAGAAATAATTTTCTCTGCAATCTTATCGGCAACGACAACCCCTGAAACGCTTTCTCCATCACGTTCTTTGATTTTTTCTCTTAAATCCCTTGTTTTTTGGATATATTTTTTTCTTGCCTCAACTTGTGTTTTTATATCTACCTTAGGTAATTGTCCATTCTCATCTAATTGCTGAATTTGTTTCATCACTTTTGTAACATCTTTTTTACTATACGCAAAAATACTTTTTCCGCCCTCATTTAAGCAAGTACTATTTCGACGATGTTTTGGGTCTTCAATCGTTATTTTATAAGCCGCTAGATAATCATGTTTTAAAAATTTTTCATTACTATAAAGAAAGTCTTCATCCGCGAAGTTAACCAAACTAACATACATATTATATCCGTTATCAAGCTCTAAAAAAGAAGTTATGTGAACACCTCTGCCAGCACGAACTGAGTAATTATCATAATCAAATTTTAAATCATCAAAAGTATATATCTTGCGTTTCTGTTGTCGTTTTTTTTCTTCCTTTTGTGGCTTTTCAACCTTTTCTTGTTGTTCAATTTGTTCCGGTTGTGCAGTTTGTATCTGTTTTTCTGTTTGATATTCACAACCAGAAAAGAAATCTTTTAATTTTTCTATCCAATTTGCCATAAAATTACTCCTTACCAATAAACATATCATATTGTATCATTTTTCTTAAAATATGTCAAATTTGTTTGTATTAAGATTTATACAAAATGCATATTATTGAAAAATATGGAAGTGAGTTCGAAGATACTGCAAAACAAGCCTTCAAAATATGTTCATCTTCGAACTAACTTAAGTGCTTGATTTATAAAGAAAAAAGCCGCTTTTTGAGCGGCTTATTAAATGTGGCTGGAGACGACTTGCGGTTCTCGAGCTATAATTAAAACAAATGCTTTTTATAATTCCATAGAATTAATATACAATTATCCTTACTTTATATACTTATTTAGACAAGATAATTTGGGGATAAAAGAATAGTTTTTCAATATTTGGTTGAAATGCAATGTTAATAGATTGTGCTTCAGTATTAATTTCAGTTAAACCTTGTTTAAATTCCAAAATATTATTATTCATTAGATTAAAATGTTCTAGACAGTCTTCACAAATTCTTAAATTTGCATTGTCGTCTGTAATATTATAAACCCTATAAATATTATAACTTCTTTTAGGGCAAGATACTGCAAAATTTATTTCTTTATCGCTATATATAATCCTTTGTTCAAAATCAAATTTTGTAGTTTTAACATCTAAGTATATAATATTATCTGATAAATCTTGATAATAAAAATCAAAAGGCTTTCCACTTTCAAGAGATTTATTTTCCCAGCAAAAATTTTTAATTCTTTTTTCAAACATTAATTTATCAAAATAATTGTTTATGTATTCTTCTCCTTGCTTACCTATTGATGCAAAAATTGCTCTTGCTTTTTCAATGTCATATGTTCTTATTTTAGTTAAAAGTTTACCACAAGTTTGTGCCTCAATTTCTAGATCTTTTAAAATATCTTGAGCTGAAATATCAATATTTTGTTCAATATATACTAGTATTTGTTTGAATGTATTGTCTGAAATAGTCAAACGACCTTTAGAATTAGTATTTAGAGCTAAGCCTAGTTCTTTTATTTTTAAATATGCTTCGGATTCATTATTAAATAGCCAAAAAACAACTTGCTCACTTTCTAATCCAAACCAAAATAAATACCATATAAGCTGTTTATTACTTTGTTTTACGATGTCTCTTATGGCAGATACAATAGATACAGTATCTCTGCCTCCTGTTTTTATTTTAGGACTTCTAAATGTTCCATTAGGATTTTGTATTCTATCAAAATTTAAACTTAATAGTTCTACATTTTTTTGATATATAAACATGGCACAATCATCTATTGATGCTCTATTAGGTAGAAATGTTAAAACATCATCAAATAAACCAATATGAGTTTGATGGCTAGATGAACTCAATCCCAAATCAGCATCTGTCAATGATTTATATCCAATTATTTGTTCTTTATGTAATTTAAAAAACTTATCCATAATTATGCAACTCCCAATACATTTTCTTTTATTATTAAATAATATAATATTGCATAAACGGTGTTTATGCTAACAGCGTTTCCAGCTTGCTTATATAATTGATGATTGCTAATACCAACCTTTTGAGAATTATTAAAATAAGATTTTGGAAAACCTTGAAGAATTAAAGCTTCTAAAGGTGTAATTTTTCTTATTTTTTTCTTTAACAATTCATCTTTAGTGAAATATAATTTTTTATACTCTAAAGGATTGGAGGAGTTTATAAAATCATCACTAAAATAATTGTCTTGACAGGCTCTATGCATTTTTACCATAGTTGCTGTTAAAGGCTTAGCAATTAAGGGATTTATTTCTGATTTACTTGAAAAATTTTTAGTGCCATTTGATAATATTGTTGGTTTTAAGATATCAGAAATATAGTATTTATTTTCAACATTTTTTTCTAGTACGTCTAAAACAGTTTGTTGTAATAGAAGTGATGTTTTATCCTTTATTTTATCAAAGACAGTTTTTACTTTTTTTTGTGAAAATTCAAAATTAGCACTTAAAGGAGTTTCTGATGCAAATATAAAAACTCTATTTCTAGTTTGAGCTAAGCCGAAATTGTTGGTATTAAATACATCGTAATAAACATATGGATAACCACAATCTTTTATTAAAGATATAATTGTCTTAAATGTTTCGCCTTTATTATGAGAAATTATGTTTCTTACATTTTCAAGTAAAACAATTTTTGGCTTTTTTTCTTTTAAGATATCAATTATTCTAAAAAAAACATTACCACGTAAATCGTTAAAACCTTTTTGTAATCCCATCATGCTAAACGCTTGACAAGGAAAGCCTCCAGTTAATAAGGAAAAATCATCAAGTTTCTTCAAATTATTTTTGTTTTCAGTAAATTTAACAATATCGCCTATTTCTAAATCGTGATTTATGTCGAAATTTGCTTTATAAGTTTTAGTTGCAAAAGCGTCAATTTCAGAGAAACCAATGCATTTCATGTTAATATTAAAATCTTTGCCAAGCAATTCTAATGCAAAGCGAAATCCACCAATTCCGGCAAATAACTCTAAGTGTTTTATTTCTTTATTGTTTTTAGTATACATTTTCCTATTACCTCTGCTAATTTTACAGGAACTGCATTTCCTATTTGCATATACCAACTATTTTGTGAGCCTTTAAATATATAATCATCAGGGAATGTTTGAATACGAGCGGCTTCTCTTGGCGATAAACCTCTAGCCTGTGTTGGATGAATATACATATTACAATCAAATTTCATATGAGATGTTATTGTCTTACAAATATCATTTTGTGATAATTTGTAATATTTATCTTTAAATATGTTATTTCTACTTTTATATGGCATAATATCTTTTATTGACGGATGAAGTGAATTACCACCTTGAGGTAATAAACTAAAAATTTTAATATCACGTTCATTATTATAGCGACTTTTATGATTATATATTTTATTTATTTTACGATGATTGTTTATGAAAGTGGTAAAAGGCGTATTTTTATAAGTATATTCTTTTTCAAAATACCCACAAAAATCATCTTCATAATCAGTATTGTTTTTATATTTATTGGGTTCAAGTCTAGGTAAATCTAATATAGCCTGTCCCAATGTGAATTGTTTAGCTTTTTTATAATTATCCATTTCTCTAAAAATTTCTTTTGAGGATATACCAACTTTATTTCCTATAACAATTAATCTTTCTCGATTCTGAGGAACTCCAAAATCTTTTGCATTTAAAATTTCGAATGCAATATCATAATTTTTCCCTAATTTATTATAAAAATCTTCAAGTATTTCATCAATTTTTTTTGCCATACCCTTTACATTTTCCATGATGAAAAATTGAGGTTTAACAAAACTTAGAAAATTAAGATAACTTTTATATAATTTATTACGAGGATCATCTATAATTCTCTGTCTATTCGCAAAAGAAAATCCTTGGCAAGGAGGTCCACCACAAACTAAAGTAACATCGCTTAGAATATCTTTGTAGTTATCTATAGAATTTAATAAGTCATTAATATCTCCAATGTACATATTATTACGAGATAATTTTCGATTATATAAGTAAGTTTCTGCACATACGGGATTAATCTCATTAGCAAATATCACTTCAAAACCAGCTTGTTCTAATCCCAAACTAAGTCCACCAGCTCCCGCAAACAAATCTACAAATGTTAATTTTTTAGTATTCATATCGTATTTCTTCTATCACAATATTATTATTTTTACAAAACTCATTAAAATTAACAATAGCTATCTTATTAGGTTTTGTATTACCATTTTCCCATCTATTGACTGTTGCAAACGAGACGCCTAACTCTTTTGCTAATCTGTCCTGTGTTATTCTTAATTTTGCTCTTGCAAAAATGACTTTATCCTTAAATTCCATTTTATAACTCTTTATCGCACTTTATAACATGATATAACATTATTAAATTATTATTCATTTTTATTAAATGATAATTTATTTTTATACACATATTATACACAAAAGATTTTAAGAGAATTAAAAAAAATAATAAAACTATATAATTTTTTATGGAAAATAAACACATTATATTGTTTTTTTACAAGTCCAACCTATGCAAAAAATAGCAGAGGTTCTTTATGCTTAAAAAAGGCTAAATTTTGCTAAATTATTGAAAAATATAGAAGTGAGTTCGAAGATACTGCAAAACTAGCCTTCAAAATATATTCATCTTCGAACCGGCTTAAGTGTTTGTAAAATAAAGAAAAAGCCGCCATTTCTGACGACTTTTGAACTCTGGCTGGGGCGGCTGGATTGGGTACTCCCGCTCGAAATTTCGCGGGTCCTCCTCGCGTCGTAGGGTTCGCACGGCTTAAAATTGTGCTCACCAACTATCCGCTCCGAACCGAGTTGATTCGCCTTAAAACCACTCTCAATCCAGCAAAAAAATCCTCCATGAAAGGAGGACTTTTTTGCTGGCTGGGGTGGCTGGATTCGAACCAACGAATGACGATACCAAAAACCGTTGCCTTACCACTTGGCGACACCCCAACATTTTGGTTCTTATCTTAAGAACAGGCTTATATGTAAATTAAAATAATTATAATTGCAAGTGTTTTTTTTATTTTCAGCTATTTTTTTATAAATTTTCCGCAAATACATCTTTTATTTCTATAACCACATCCTTTGCATTTCTCAAAAGACAAGTTTTAAATAAATGTCTGACAATCAATTAAAAAAAAGCTAAAACCAATTCCTGAATAAAAACAAGTAAATCTCTAATATTATGCGAAAAGTAATTATTTTGTTTACACTTATTGCGATAGCTTTAGGTGTATCATCTTGCCAAAAGAAGCAAGCAGTCTGTGAACCTGTTCAACAAGCAACACCTGTTGTTCAAGAGTACCAACCTGTTCACCTCCAAAACAATGTGGATTTGAACGAAGTAGAAAAGTATCATTATTTCGATGCTCCATCTACTGAAATCCCCAAATACGTTAATGTGAAATACAACCAAAACGAACCCTACGCAGATCCGATTTTGGTTGAATATCACTACAAAAACGGTGATAGCTACACACATATTATTTCTACCGATTTCGGATTATGGGAAAATGAGTACGGCAGACTTCGTGTGGTCATAGATGAACATGCAACCGTATGGATGCAAGGACAAACCAAACAGGGTAGATTCCATGAATTTGTTTTCTATGGATACCCTGCTTTCAACGGCAAAAAAATTAAGCCAAACTCCTACTACAATCATCCCGACGGCGTGATTAAGTATGTAGAATAAAGTTCATTACGGCTTAACAAAAAAGGTACAGTGTAAAAACTGTACCTTTTGCTTTATTTAACTCTTACCAAACACTTCATTAAGCTGTCGATTAACACGATAAAAAGTCGTACATTTAGGAATATCTTTCAACCTTCTGGCACCGATATACGACATCGTCGAACGAACACCACCCAATATCTCCATAATCACATTTTCGACACTTCCTTTATAGGCGACCTCAACAACTTTGCCCTCCGAAGCGCGATAACAAGCCATTCCGCCAAAGTGTTTTTCTTGTGCCAACTGTGACGACATTCCGTAAAATTGCTTATATTTTTCTCTTTTTTGCAAAAATGTTACTTCCTTTGTCTTATCATCTACACCGACAATTTGATTTGTTTGCACCACCTTTTCAATCAAATCTCCGGCCGCTTCATCAGTTCCGGCAAACATTCCGCCAAGCATAACGAAATCAGCACCGGCACCAAAAGCTTTTGCCACATCGCCGGCACAAGTACAACCACCATCGGCACAAACCAGCCCGCCCACACCATGAGCTGCATCAGCACATTCCAATATTGCCGAAAGTTGCGGACGTCCGACACCGGTTAGTTTGCGAGTTGTACAAACCGAACCGGGACCGATACCAACCTTAACAATATCAGCACCGCTCAAAATAAGGTCTTGAGTCATATCACCGGTAACCACATTACCGACCATTATCAACAAATGCGGAAATTTTGCCCTGACTTCTTTAACAAATTCCAACAGCTTCGGAATATAACCGTTAGCAATGTCAATGCACAATTTATCAATCTTAAAATTCTTATCGCTCAACACCTTAAACAACTTTTTCTTATCATCCTTCAAACCGGTAGAAATAAAAGTATAAGAGTTTTTATCGCTTTCTTTTTTCTTAAAGTTTTTTGCAACATACCGGATATTTTCTTCTTTCTGAAAATCATAATGCTTGTGCAAACAGGTAATAGCCTGATATTTTTGCAACACATTATTTATTTCAAAAGTTCCGGTTGTAGCCATATTAGCCGCCATAATACCGCAAGTTTTTAACGTGTGCGGATAGTACTTAAACTTATACTCTTTAATAACATCTGCCTCACTACGCGAATTTAAGGTTGTTCTTTTTGGCATAAATAAAACATCACAAAAGTCCAATTCTGTAGAATCTTTTATTTGTGTCATATTATCTTCCTCCTGATTTAAGATTAACTGTTGGTCTGATATTTTGATTTTCTCTTTGCTCCGGTCTATGATTGGTAAAAACAACCACACTGTGCGGTTCGATAGTATATACATCACCTTTTTGGTAGTGTGTATCGTCCTTGTGCGATGTTTCTTTGGCCGTATCAAAAACCAATCTCCAATGTCCGTTATGCGGTAATTCCGGCAATCTGACATCCATATTTCCGCAAGCATTACCCGAAGTCATTACAAAAAAGTCATCATCAAATCTTTTGCCGTCTCTGTTTTGTCCGTTCAAAACATAGGCTAAAAATCTGTTTTCATAAAAATCCCAATCATTTTGTTGCATATATTCGCCGTTAATATTAAACCATTCCAAACGAGGCTTACCGTTTGGCATTACCTCGGTGGTAACATTTTCTGCTTCACAAAATATCGGGTGTGCTTGTCTAAAAGCGTTTATCTTACGCTCAAACAGATATCTTTCTTTTTGAGCTTCTGACAAATTATTCCACTTTATCGGAAAACTTTTGGCGTAACCGTTATTGTTTCCGCCCTGAGTATGCCAAACCTCATCACCGCTAAGGCTCAAAGGCACGCCTCTGGCCAAAACATTTAGGGCATGAGCCGTCTTGGTCTTTACCAATTTTTGCGCTTCATTTTCTGACGGGCTGTAATAATTATCATTACTTCCGTCACGATTTTCTTCATTGTTTTCATAATTATTTTTTTCAAAATAAGATACCCAATCATATTGAGTAACGCCATCGTGCTTGGTAAATATATTTATCTTATTATTAACTCCGCCACCGGCCATATAACGAGCCAAATCACAAACCTGTCCGTGCTCTCCCCTTATAAATCGGCGCAAAGTCTTTTCATGTTTGTCGTTCCACTCATGAATATCTTTCATCTCACCCAAAAAATATCCACCCACCGCGCTCCATGGCTCGCCACTCATTTTAACACCGGTCTTAGCCTTTACCTCGTTTACAATTCGCATAAAATTACCATCAGGTGCAAATTGCAAATTATTGTCCAAAGCGCAGTCGCCTGCCAAATCAAATCTGAAGGCATCAACCCCGCAAACATCGGCCAAAAACATCAGGCTGTCTTCAACTATTTTACCGCCCTGCTTCGTATTCGGATTAAAGGTATTGCCGCAACCTGTGGTATTTACAAAACTTTTGTTATCATGTGGCAAATAACGATAATAGCTCTCGGCATCTAAACCTTTATATGATAAAAGGTACAAATCAGGCCCAAATTCTCCGGTGTGATTATATACCACATCAACACAAACCTCTATTCCGTTTTTGTGCAGATTATTTACCATTTCCAAAAAATCATAAATATTACCATATCTCGGGTCTATGGCATTGTGATTTATCGGATTATATCCCCATTGATCTATTAACCCCTTATCTTTTACTATTTGTTTTCCTACCATTGTCGGAGTAATAGGCATAAGCTCAATCTGATTATAATTCATATCCTTAAAATAATCGACCATCTCGGATATTGCTTTCAGCCTGCCTCTGTTTTCTTGTTTAACTTCCGGATGTTCGGCTGTAAAATTACCGACATTAAGCTCGTAGATATGAGTATTACCCCAGTCGGTTTTCGGTTTTTTATACAAATACGGATACTTCTTTTCTAAAGATGCCTTATCCAAAAATCGCACAACACTCTTTGGCGCGACTTGAGAAGAATCTTTGTCATTATCACCAACCAATATTTCTTTTTCTTCTTCGGTTAAACTGTTCAAACTTTTGGTAACCTCATAAGCATAGGGGTCTACCAACAGTTTGTTGGGGTTAAAAAAACATTTTTTATCCGGATTATATTCGCCATGTGCACGATATCCATATTTTTGCCCCTCGAGATTACCCTCAATTTTTATATGCCAAATACCATCTTCATCTTTAGTCATTGGAATTTTTGTTTCATCGCTTTCATCTTCTGAAAACAAACAAAGTTCCAACTTTTGAGCCTTTGGGGCATAAACACAAAATTCCGTGCGATTACCTTTTTGTCTTACACCTTGAAACAAATCGCAATCCTTTCAAAACTATTATAGCTATGCTAAAATAGTAAAATAGTGTGGAACAAAAAACAATCTTAAAGTAAAAACAATGCCCAAGCAGTTTTTCAAGAAACAAAAAAAGATGTTTGGAAACTACAAATTTCCAAACACCCTTTTCCTAAAATAACCAACCGCACCACAACAAAAATGTGCCGATTAGCAGATAAACAAAAAACATGCCGTCAACAAAAACTTTGAGGGATAACAAAGCAAGTGAATCCACATCAAAAATCAATAACAGCATAATAAATAAAAAACTTGGCAAAAGCAACCCTATCAAAAAAGTAGGAATCATCAACAGCCATTTGTTTTTTTCTGCAACATTCTCCGTCCATTCATGATCTTTAGGATAAACCAAAAACAATAACGGAGTATAAGCTTCTTCAGCATCTTGAGCCCATTCCCATTGGGGAAGATGCGCATTTTTACTCATCGTTTCATCTGAAAGTTTGTCTGCACGAGGAAAGGCCCAAAGCCCTGCCAATGACAACCAACAAACAACGATAAAAAAGTTCAAAAACAAACATGTTGTTTTGAGCTGACTGCTAGGTCTTTCTAAACTTCTCATAATATTTTATTTAATTTTAGATGTTACACAATTATTTCAGCCTAAATTATAAAATTTGATACCAACAACCTAGCACATTTTTTATTCTTGTCCAGTTTTTTATAACAATCTTATTACCTTAGTAGTATTGACATTGCTTAATCCTGCTGATATCCTAGAACAAACTAAGAACTAAAAGCAGCCATGAAACAACGAATTATAGCCCTGATAGATTGCGATTCTTTTTTTGTATCTTGCGAGCGTGTTGACAACCCTTCACTGCAAGGAAAATCTGTTTGCGTTATGACTTCCGAAGGCAACAAAGGTATCGTGGTATCACGCTCTAAAGAAGCCAAAGCCTTAGGTGTTAAAATGGGAGCTCCTTTCTTTCAAATTAAAAATTCTTATCCGCAGATGATTTATCTGCCGTCCCGCCACCAACGATATTCCGAAATATCAAACCAGGTTATGTCCGTCATAAAAACGTTTAGTCCGGATGTCGAAGAGGTCTCCATTGACGAAGCCTATATTGATTTAACCGGACTGAATAAAGTACATAAAACCACTTATACAGACCTAATCATTAAAATTCGTCAAAACATATTAAAGGAAACCGGAATTCCGGTTTCTATCGGCTTAAGCTCATCAAAAACTTTAGCAAAATTTGCCAGCGACAAAGCCAAAAAAACCGGTGGCATTTTTGTAATACGCCCCGATAAGATAACCGAAACTATCGGCAACGAAAATATTGAAGAAATTTGCGGAATCGGTTCGCAAAACGCAAAGCACTTAAAATTCAACGGCATATTCACCATAAAAGATTTTTTAGATAAAGATAATTCACAAATTAAAAAACTTTTAGGTATTAGCGGATTTAATCTGAAGCTCGAGCTTTCCGGAATAGCTACATCTATTGTTGATGCCTCCCCAAAGGCCCCTCAATCAATTCAAGACACTAAGTCCTTTGAAGATTTTACCGATAATTTTGACTTTTTACATTCTCAGCTTAACTATCATATTCACAATGCTTCCAAAAAGCTCCGACATTGGAACGGATTTTGTTCCGAAATAGGCATAATCTTACGCACTAAAGATTTTAACCTTTACTCACTCTACGCAAAAAACGAAACTGCCACCAATTCAGAAACAAAGCTTCGTGAAAAAGCTTTTGAGCTACTAAAACAATTATACAAGTCAAAAACCATTTACCGCAGTATCGGTGTAGATTTACGCAAACTTTCTTTTAACGAAGAAATTCAGCAATCCTTATTTGAAAACCTAAGTCAAAATAACGACAAACTTTCACGCATTTTAGACGATTTAGAACAAAAATTCGGTAAAGACATTGTAAAAATGGGATTATGACATTTTCTTATGCAAAACATTTACCGAAATTTATAATTTCTATAAGTTGCAAATAAAAGAGAGTAATTTTTATCAAATTACTCTCTTTTGCTTTATTCTTCATCATCTTCTTCAATGATTATTTCTTTTTTCCTCATTTTTATTCTGGTTATGCGCATATTATCAACTTCCATAACCTCATAAAAACCATATTCGTCTTCGACCTTATCGCCGACCTTAGGAATTTGTCCCAACAGACCGAACACATATCCGCCGATTGTTGATTCTTCGTGCTCAACCTCGGGCAGTTCCATACATTCAAAAGCATCTTCAATCAAAAATGTACCTTCAAATTCGCAAATTGTTTCATCAATTTTTTTAATCGGTTCGCAGGCCGGAGCATCATGCTCGTCCAAAATATCACCGACTAACTCTTCCAAAATATCTTCCATTGTGAGCATGCCGGCAGTACCGCCATATTCGTCAACCACAATTGCCAAATGTATTCTTTCACACATCATTTCTTGCAAAATTTCGGAAATAGACTTATTTTCAGGCACAAACAAAATTTTACGAGAAATTTTCTTTAAGAAATCTTTATCAGCCTTTTCTCCGCTATGCTCCAAGAAGTCTCTGATATGTATCATTCCGACCACATGGTCGCGATCTTTATCACAAATCGGAAAACGATTGTGGCCGTGCTTTTTAATAAAGTCCAAAGCTTCTTCAAACGAATAATGCGTATAAAGACACTTCATATCTTGTCTCGGCATCATAATTTCATGAGCGCAAATTTCTGAAAAATTAATAGCATTTTGAATAATTTCGCCTTCAGTTTCATCAATAATGCCGGCACCTTGCGAAGCATCAATAATGATTTTTATTTCTTCTTCCGAATGAGCGTTTTCATCTTCGACAGCCTGTCTTACACCCATAGCTTTCAAAATCCAAATTGACACATGATCAAAAATCCAAATAAACGGCGAAAATATTCTGTTAAATGTGTACAAAGCCGGAGCAATTCGCAAAACATAGCGTTCTGTATCCTGAATAGCCAAAGACTTCGGCACTAATTCGCCCAAAACCACGTGCAACAATGTAATAAAGGTAAATGCCACACCAAAACTTATTGAGTGCAACAACACCGGATTATCAGCCAACCAATAACCGAAACATTGTTCCAAAAGCTTTGAAACAGCAGGTTCTCCAATCCAACCTAAACCAAGCGAAGCAATAGTAATACCCAGTTGAATAGCGCTCAAATAAGTATTAAGTCTGTCATTTATTTTCAAAGCAATTTTAGCGCGCCTGCTACCTTGATGAGCAAGCTCTTCCAACTTTGAACGTCTTATTTTAACAATAGAAAATTCTGAAACTACGAAAAAAGCATTGGCAAAAACCAAAAACAAAACCAACGCGATGTTGATTGCATACATATAAGCGGGTGTCATAACTCTAAATCAGGTACCTCATAAAATATCAAAAACAAGAACATACTACATACTAATATTTGCTTTGTCAACGAGTGATAGCAAGAAATAAAAAAGTTATAAAAAAATATGTTGCTTTATATAACAATAAATGATATGTTGCCGAAATCTTTTAATATTATTAGTTACATATATTAGTATAACTTCAGATGTTTTTTTCATCTGCTTTTGTCATTCTAACACCGAAAGTGTAACTATTTTATTAAAAATTATCAAATTCAGATTATAAAAAACAAATAAAATATAGAGTATGACACAAAAAGAAAAAAAACAATTGGATTTTCTCTTGTCGCTTGACATTGAGGAATTAAAGCATCACGTAGGAAATATTTATCCTTCGGTGCAAGAAGAAATGTTTCAGTCTTATCCTGAAACCTTCATTATTCTATCGGACAGAATAATGATAGTCTCATCTGTAGTAAAACAGATGCTTGCCAGTCACAAAAAAATTTGGCTGGACGTTCTAAAAAAACAGCCATTTACTTTGGAAGACGAAAAGGCTATGCTGGAATTATGGCCTGAAATTGCAAAAC
Organism: Alphaproteobacteria bacterium; assembly: GCA_045577985.1. GTDB lineage: Bacteria > Pseudomonadota > Alphaproteobacteria > RF32 > CAG-239 > RUG410. The sequence continues at coordinate 1,491 of JAZNJJ010000028.1, read as the reverse complement.
AAATTCAGGATAGTCGGGTTGAAAACGATGTTTTCCTTCCCGAAACGGAAGAGACCTATCATCGGCTCCGCCAACAAAATCCCAAATTACCTAAGATTAAGTACATCTGGCATCCGGAGTACAAATCAACCGAGGAAGATACTACTATCGAACAGGTAATTAGAGATCTTGATTTGTTGTCTTGATCACCAAAAAAAACGACAGCCCATAAAAAGCTGTCGTTTTCTTTTTTCTAGTTTTTTTAACTTAAAAACCCATAGCGCCCATACCACCGGCCGGAGCAGCATGACCTCCGCAACCGCATTCTTTTTGCGGAGCTTCTGTCACCATAGCCTCGGTAGTAATAACCAATCCGGCAACCGAAGCAGCATCTTGCAAAGCAGTTCTTACCACTTTGGTCGGATCAATAATACCGGCTTTTATCATATCGGTATATTCGCCAACCTGAGCATTATAACCAAAGTTTACATCTGTGCTTTCCAACAATTTGCCGACAATCAAAGCGCCGTCAACACCGGCATTTTCAGCGATTTGACGAATAGGAGCTTGCAAAGCACGGCGAATAATATCAACACCGACTTTTTGGTCTTGATTACTAGCTTTTACTTTTTCCAAAGCCTTTGTAGCATAAAGCAAAGCGCAACCGCCACCGGCAACCACACCTTCTTTAACAGCTGCTCTGGTTGCGTGCAAAGCATCGTCAATGCGGTCTTTCTTTTCTTTAACTTCAACTTCTGAAGCGCCGCCAACTCTGATAACTGCAACACCACCGGAAAGTTTACCCAAACGCTCTTGCAATTTTTCTCTGTCATAATCAGATGTTGTTTCTTCGATTTGTTTTTTAATTTGAGTAACTCTGGCAGCTATCAAATCTTTTTCGCCCATACCATCAATAATAGTGGTATCATCTTTTGAAATTTCAACGCGTTTGGCTGTACCCAACATTGCCAAATCAACATTTTCCAACTTCATACCCAAATCTTCGGAAATAACCTGACCACCTGTCAAAATGGCAATATCTTCCAAAATGGCTTTTCTTCTATCGCCAAAACCCGGAGCTTTTACGGCACAAACTTTCAAACCACCGCGCAAACGGTTTACTACCAAAGTAGCCAAGGCTTCGCCTTCAATATCCTCTGCCACTACAATCAAGGCCTTGCCTGATTGCATAACAGCCTCCAATACCGGAATAAGCGGTTGCAAATTGGTAATTTTCTTCTCATATAGCAAAATGAACGGAGCGTCGTATTCGCAAATCATTTTATCAGGATTGGTTACAAAATAAGGTGACAAATAACCTCTGTCAAATTGCATACCTTCAACCACGTCCAATTCTGTTTCTAATCCTTTGGCGTCTTCAACGCTGATAACACCTTCATTACCGACTTTTTCCATAGCCTGAGCCAAATATTCGCCGATTGTTCTGTCACCGTTTGCAGAAATTGTACCTACTTGTGCAATTTCTTCAGATGTTTTGATTGCGGTAGAGCG
>JAZNJJ010000027.1:0-2448 GCA_045577985.1 Alphaproteobacteria bacterium | reverse complement strand
CAATCATTGAACGTCCTGATTGAATATTGGTTCTACACATTTTATTCATATCAAAATCCTTTCAAATGTCCGAAAAAAAGGATCCTTTTTTTCGGACATTTTTTAGAGCGTAAATATTTTTTTAACATATTGAAGTTATGATGATATTGAAATATGAAAAACAATGAATTTATGTCCGAAAAAAGGGATCCCTTTTTTCGGACATTATTTTAGGAAACTTCATCCTCTATTGATATCCATTTCAGGTAACAATTTGAATTAAAAGACTTTTTATTTCCAATATAAAATATTAAAAAATTTTGGTGCCTTATAAAATCTTTTAATAATCATCACCTTTATCGCCAATACAACTTTGAAAGATTTAAAAGTCAACAATGATTAAATTTATTGCGATATAGACAAATAAGTTTAGAAAAAATATAAAAACTAAACTTATACGTCAAAAATCCATAGTAAGTTTAATCTGCTAAACTTATAAAAAATTAAACTCAAATAAGTTTAATTTTTTGTTTTTTATTAAACTTATTTGAGTAAAAATTATTGTAAGTTCACAAACTTGAACTTATATTTTAATTAAAGTTCGGCCTCAATTATATCCATATATTTCTTGAAAAGAAATTGTTTATATCGTTGAGTTGAATTCGTTTGAATCAAAATACCTCTTTGCACAAATTCATTTACAAGCTTGTTCGCCGTTGCTTTGCTTATAACTAATTTTTCTTTTACCATTGAAATATTTAAAGCAGGACTAATAAAAAGTAATTCTAACAACTTGTGTTCATTATCACTTTTTACAAATGACGACAACTCATCTTTCAATGATAAAATATTTTTAGTTGTAGAAATTATTTGTTTGCTAACCAATGTGATTCCCGTTAAAAAGAAATCAAACCATTTATTAAAATCATTTTTTTCACGAACATTTGTTAATAGTTCATAATATTCTATTTTGTGCTTTTTCAAATATAAACTTAAATATAGAGTTGGTTGCTGTAATATATTTCTATTAACCAAAAACAGACTTATAAGCAATCGCCCGATTCTACCATTACCATCTAAAAAAGGATGAATTGTTTCAAACTGATAGTGTAACAGTGCTAATTTTATTACATCGGGTAAATTACCTGCATGAATATATTTTTCAAAATCACTTATTAACTCGTCTACAGTGTCTTCTTTGGGTGGAACAAATACTGCTGTTGAAGGATTATTTCCACCTATATAGTTTTGGCTTCTTCTAAACTCACCAGGAGTTTTTTCACTTTCTCCACCACGAACCTTATCCATAAGTATCCTATGACAATTTCTTAATAATCTTGAAGATAGAGGTAATCCGTCATTTTTTATTTGTTCTATTCCATAATTTAGAGCTCGCTGATAATTCCTTACCTCTAAAATATCCATCTTTGCATTAATATTTGTTTCATTTTGCAAAACCTCAACCATTGTTGATTGAGTTCCTTCAATTTGAGAAGATAAAACAGCTTCTCTTAATGCATATTTTTCTATCAATAAATCAGGATTCGGCAATAACAAGTTTAGAGCATTCAACTCTCCAAGAGCTAATGTTGCATCCGTAATCTTTGTAAACAAAGATGAAATATCTAAATCTTTTTCAATTTGCTGTAGTGAATTTGGTTGGAAGGTTTTGTACCCTCTTCCCGAATCAACTAATTTTCCTGCAATAACCATTTTAGCCACCTTTAATATGTTCCTTATCACATTAAACGATATAAGTTTAATAATCAGTAAAAAAATAAACTTATTTACATTGTGTAAGATGTTTTATGTTATTTAAAATAGTTTTTTAATTGCTAACATTACTTATCATATTGAAAATAAAGAAAAATTGTATGTCATCGTTATTTATTGTGATGGTATAAATTAAATACTTTAGCCTTATAAATACGTATCACAAATTAATTATCGTTTACATTGCTCTCATTTATATATCTATGTAAAGTCTGCCAAGATGCTTTCCTTCATCTTAAAGAATCAGAAAAATCTCCAAGATATAGGATTGTTGTTTCCTGAACATAACTCAACAGCTACATTTATAGGAAAAGGAAGAGAATAAGCACAAGGTCTGGCATAAACGTTATTACCTGATTTAAAACCTTCTCCTGCACAAAGATCTGAACTAATACTACCTCCACCTTCTGCCATAACGTCGGCAATACCTATAATTAATAATCCAGAAGAATTAGTATTTCCCCAATCTTGTGTTGCAAGTTCTATACATGCTTCATCCGGTATATTAGTATATGTAATTAAAAATGCTCCATTATCTCCAAAAATATTTTTACTTGATGAAGTTATTTTAATTTCCCCTCCGAAAGCATTAGTCATAGCATAATCGGAACCTGAACCTTCAAAAATTTCATTAGGAGCTACATTAGCTTTTTTAATTATTTTATTGCTTATATTTTTATAACTTTTCTGTCTTGC
>JAZNJJ010000026.1:0-95745 GCA_045577985.1 Alphaproteobacteria bacterium | reverse complement strand
CCCGGTATATTAAATTTAAGACAGAGCCTATGCAACGAATTAGAGACCAGACTTAAGAGAGATTAAAAAAAATCAGTATTAATCTTAAAAATTTCTACGATGAGACAAAAAACGAACGGCTTAGTTAGAGATGGACCTAATGTCATCTAATATAGCCAACAAATGGTTTCCTGGAGACGCGCTTTTCCTCTCCAGTATTTCAAAAGACCACCTGTTTTGGCGGTCTTTTGTGTTTTATGAATATACTTTTTTGTACTTTTATTACTCAATCTTGCTGAATCGATATATAATGAATATATAAAATCTCAAAATAAAACATTTGTTATATTTCAAACAAAAGCATCATGTTCATAGAGATATAAGTTCAAATATTAATAAAAAGTTAATTTTTTATTGACAATTTATTAATACTATTGTAAGAATCCACTGTACGTAACATTTGCAATTAAGCAAATACGGGAGAGTTTTATGTTAGATAGGTACAGGAGTCTGACTAAGGAGCTTAAGCGGTTAAGGCAGTGTCTTAGCCTAAAGCAGGGGACCCCTCAGTATAACTGCCCATCTGCAACAATAAAAAAGTTTACTGTATAAAACACAGGTTCATTTTCTGACCTGTGTTTTTTTGTTATGTATAAGTTCATATTTTCTAAAATAATGGAGGAGTTGCATGATAGAAAATTTGGCAGAAACTATTGAATATGATCAGTTAAAATTAATAGAATTTCATAAAAAGCTTGGAGAAAGTACAACACATGTTGTAAAGGAATTAACAGATGCTACTGCAATTGATAAAGTATATAAACAATATAAAGGACCTAAAGAATCTTTGTACATTCCTGAATTTAATGAAATACAAAAAAATATCTCATCTTCCGATAGTTCTTATATTGGAATAGTATCTGTAGACGATAATGATAATATAGTTGCCTTAGCAAAAATAGAGCGATTACATGGAGATGGTAAATTTTTTATTGTTCCTGATTTTGATAGAGTTAAAGATGGAAAATATTTTGGTTTTTCTGGATTAATATCCCTACGAGAGGGAAAAGGATTCGGAAAAAAAATAACACAACAAGCTGGAAGAATAGTCCAACGTTTAGGTGCTACCGGTATGTATGCGGATTGTAATTATGAAAATATCAGCAGTTTTATGACATTAACCAAAACAATGAGTTTCCTCGGTTTTACTGATGGTCGTAAAGGAGGAAAAGACGAACAAACTATATACACAACATTTTATAAAAGTTTCCGTGATGATGTGGTTGATTTCACACCAAATGGCGGGATATCATTAGATTTTAGTAATGCCAAAAATCTTGATGATGTTTATAATGTTTTGATAGAAAAAATGGAAAGCTATGGTAATTTTGATAAGAAAGATGTTCCATATATGGATGGGATAAATACAATTTATTATTTAAAAAATAAAATTGATACCACAAAAGAAAAAGCTAAATTAATATTACCTACAAGAAGAATAGAATTACCTAGTGATTATAAAATACAGAACAGTAATGATAATAATATAATAAATATGATGAAATATTCACGAGATGGAAGATAGGATTTTAAAATGACACAAGTTGAAGAAATATTAAATAATTTAATATCAATCAAAACAGATAATAATTCTATCAGTAACAAAAATTGTGTAGATTATATTTGTTCAATTTTAGAAAGTAATGGTGTTTTATACAAACGTATTTTAAACCAAGATGGAATAAATGAAAATATCATTGCCGGTATAAATATTCAAAGTTTCAAGAATATTAACACGGGTTTAGTTTTATCCGGTCATATGGATACTGTTGGTGTAAATATAAAAGATTGGGATACAAACCCTTTTCAAGCCACGAATATCAATGGGGCCGTATATGGTCGAGGCACAGTTGATATGAAATATTTTTTAGCTGTTTCTTTATCATTAATTCCGGAATTAAAGAAATCTGGAATGCCTATATTCTTTTTATTTTCAAGCGATGAAGAAACAGATGTTAATGGAATTCGTACATTAACGCGTTTTTTGGAGATGAGAAATATTCACCCGAAATATGCTTTGGTTGGGGAACCCACACATTTTGATGTTTGTATTGCAAGCAAAGGATATATGGGATACACAACCACCATCAAAGGAATTTCAGCACATTCGAGTTGTCCGGAATTAGGAACAAATGCAGTTTATATTGCAGCTAAAATAGTTGCAAAAATAGAAGAATTAAATGCTATTTATTGCACACAAGGAACAACATTGAATGTTGGTGTTATTAGTGGCGGAGAAGGAAGAAATTCTATTCCAAGTGAAGTGCTTGTAGATTGGGAAATTCGTTATTTTCAAGAATTACATAAATCTGAAATTTTAAAAGAGATGGAGAATTTGCGAAAAGATTTATTAAAAGAATATAATTCTTCTTATATTTTTCTTGAAACAAAAGAGAACCTTCCTTCATTTGAACAAAAAAATAACAGTTCAATAGTAAATACTGCACAAAATATTTTAAAAACAAAAACTCTGACTTTGCCACACGCTACTGAGGCTGGTTTTTTGAAAAGTATAGGCATTGAGACTATTATTTGTGGAGCAGGAGATGAGCATCTTGCTCATACATCAACAGAACATATTTTAATAAGTGATTTATTGAAATATAGAGATTTTTTATATCGTTTTGTTCAAGAAATTCAAAAAGATATAAAACATTAACGGATATAATACCATGACAGAATACGTAATTCCACAAGCGGTGGAGATGTTTGGCACACCTGTAATTGGTAGTGGTGAACGCTATGTTATAGAACTAAGAGAGTTGGATGAACCTTTACATTTCACCAATCCTAAAGATATGGGTACTAAATATGGTGATCAATACCTTAAAGGAGATGGTACAGATATTTTGATATTAAATGGTGTATCTAAAAAGCAAGAGTTAATGCTAAACCGTTATTTATACCAATATCAAAAAATCTCTAGTAAAGATGCAGATCATATGAGTACACAAGATGTAAAAAAATTGTTGATATGGTTAGAGGACAATAATTTTAATGATAGATATTGTTCAAACTTACACCATAAAGAAACAGAGTATTTGCATATTCGAGGAAGAATATTCAGTAAGATTGGCAAACCTTATAAAGCTGTTTCTTTACAAAAGGGCATGAGTTACATTGATGAAACAAAAACTCAAGAAGCCTCATTAGATGGAGCATTATTTATCGCTGATGGTAATGGAAAGGGACATATAACGAATATTCCGGAAGGATATAGAACAGAAAAGAATGGAGATAATATAATTTCATATACAGATGCTAAAAAATTATATTCTTCATACTTAATGCAAAAGAATTATACCAGATAACAAGACATTTCGTATTTTTTCTGGCAATTTAAAAATCTTTGATATAATATCAAGCAAAGATTGGAGGTTTGCTATGAAATATCAAATGGATTTAGGTGAGTTCTCATTTAATAAAATCAAATCTGGTCGCAGAGTTGATATGCGTCTATTTGATAAAAAACGCCAAAGCCTGAAAATAGGAGATACAATAGAATATGTAAACACCAATAATCCTGCGGAACGTATAGAATGTCAGGTTTTAGGCTTAGCAGTTTTTGATAATTTTGATAGTATGGTTGAATGCCTAACTCCTCAAATGATGGGATACGATAATAAAAATGAAGTGTTAGTTCGCTTAAATAGAGCATATTCAAAAGAAATGCAGAAAAATTTTAATGTTGTTGCTATTTTCATTAAAGACGTTACCCCACCTATAATAGAAATTCTCCGTGGAGAAAATGAGCGATAAAACAAATAAATATTTAAAATCAAAAATTTATTTAGATAAAATTAATATAAAGATATTAATATACAACCCAAATTAGGCTTTAAAATACGTCTATCAAATAAATTTGTTGCAAATATAGACAAAATGTGGTATTTTAAAGTAGATGGACTATTTAAGAGAGGTGTATTATGTCTAGATATAATGATGTTATGAATATAGCAGACGTAGAAGAATTCAAAGAATATGTAAAATCCACACATAATAAAGATGTAAAAGATATTCAACCATATGAATTGAACGCTTTATTTTGGAAATTCAAGCTTCACATTGGTGATATTGATGAAAAAGATCAACAATTCTTGACAGAAATGGAGAAGGAATTACCAGATAGTAGAAAAGAAGAGTTAGCTGAAACCTTTTATCCAGGTAAAAAATATGCTGATTTATCCGCAGAGGATAAAGCCTATATCTACATTTCTAATTATGATATAACCGAACAGGTGGTTGGCTCTAAAGGTATAAAAGCTGAAGATATTCAATTGAATGATATCCAAGATTATATTTCCTCTTTTTATGCTGCAGATACAAAAATTCCAAACTTAGTCCATATTGTAACACATACAGGTTTTGAAAATGATGATATTGCAAAATCTTTAAAAGAAAAAATAGATAGTTTGAATAATGATACAAAATCTCAAAAAATTTATGAAGCAGTACACAAGGCTTATACATCTAGAAATAGAGAAGGTTTACAACAATTAAACGATTTGATATCAGATACTAATGATGTTAAAGTTGCTGAAGATATAGCAAAAATATTTGGTTTTGAAAGCAATAAGGAATGGCCAGAAACAACAAAACGTATTAGATCTGCATCTTTTGTTTTAACCCCAACACTTATTAACGAAGAAAAAGAAGGCGATAAAAATAAAACAAAGGAAGAAAAAAATAACGACAAAAATAAAAAGAATGATGAAAAACAAAAACCTATCAATGAAAAAATTCGCATACGCAGTATGTATTCAGATCAAAATGAATATAAGCTGGATAATATAAAAATCGACGTATTACATGACATGAAAGTTATCAATGATGATGACATAAAAGATCTTACACCTCAAAAAGCTATTGAGCTCTTGCAAGAAAAAGTGCCATCATTATCAGATAAACAGCTGGCTGAAATGGAAAGCAGAATAACCGATAAGGTTGTAGATTCTGAACAACTTTTAAGGCTGGTACCGCCATCAGTATTAGCAAAGAAATATAATGAGCTTTCTGAAAGTATTAAAACTGAAAAAGATGATAAGAAAAAACAAGAACTTCAAGGTAAGAAAGAAAAGATTGCAACACGCATTGATACTCTTACAGATATGCTTGTAACTGAACAAAAAACAGGAAAAGACTTATATTTTGCAGATGTTACAAATATTGCAGATGTCTATGATGGTTATATCAAAATGTTTGAGGCTCGTAAATTAGGCTTAGAACAAGAAGTAAAAGACGGAGCCACAACACAGAAAGATGCTGATGATAAAATTCAAAAAATGGAAACTGGCTCTAAAATACTTGAAGACAAATATGAGCAATATAAAGATGAGTGGAATTTAAAAGGCTTAACAGCGGATAATGCAAGCGATTTAGACAAACGCTTTGATGATATTAGCAAAAAATTAGAAACAGTTGAGTTGGATGACGAAACTGCAAAATTAGTCAGTAACTTTAAATTTTATGATGATAAAGGTAATAAAACTCCTCAATTTGTTGATGATAAAGGAAACCAAAGTGATGAGTATACTCCTGGAGCAAAAGTTATTGAAGGTAGCCAATTAGAAACGGCAATACGCTTGGCTAAACAACGTGTATTGATGGAAAATATTGGTAGTAAAGATGATATCACTCCAGAATATTTAACTAAAGAAGTATCGGAATCATTGTCTTTAACATTATATGCTTTGCACGTAAACAGTAATGTTGAAAAAGGCATATTTGAAAATCCGAAACAATTTACAGATAAAAAATATCTTGATGCTTTTGTTAAGGATTTACAAAATCCAGAAAAAGAAATGGGTATTTCTCCGCAAGCTTTCGAGAGTGGAGTTGATGCAATAATTAATCAAACCGGCGCATATGCAAATGCCTTAGCTAAAGAAATTGGTAATGATAAACCGGTTGTAACCAAAGTTTTAGAACCGATTAAAGATTTAGATAAACGCTCAGCAGATCGAACAACAAACGGTGTTAATAAAAATAAAGTTCGTTGGGAAATGGGAAAACGCACCTTAAAAGGTATTGCCTCTGCATTTTTAGTATCTGGAGCAATAACAACTTTGGGAACAATGGCTTCCGCTGATGCAGCTTTAACTGTTGCAACTGGTGGTGCAAATAGAATAGCCGGAATGGCTCTTGGTACGGCCCTTGGTGTTGGTATGTCCATTCATCAAGTTTGTAAATGGAGAAAACAACAGAAGAAAGAGGGAAAACCTGCAGGATTTGAAGCATTTTTCAAAGATAGAAAAATGGTAATGACTGTTGCTACAACAGCATTAGCATGCGGAGCTCTGGCTTGTGCTGCAACCGGAAATCCGGGATGGGCAAAAGGTCTAGGTCTTGCTGCTATGGCGGTGGGAACTGCTAATGGTGTAATTTCTAACTATCAAGATGCGACTAAACTTGGTTTAGATAAACGTGAGGCTATTGTTTGGTCAACTTTGCAAGCTGTAGGTAACATAGGAGGTGCCTTAGCCGGAAGATATACTGCAGGCCAATTGATTGATATGTATAATGCTCATGACCCTGATAATAAAATATTCCAACATGAGGAAGAGACAACAAAAACTGAAACAAAAACTGAAACCAAACAAGAGATAGGTTATAAGGATGGTGTTGTTGAGCGAGCAAAGGAAACATTGTTCAAATTGTATGGTGGAAATGAAGATGCTATGAATGCTGACTTAAAACAAGTTACCGCTCAATTAAAGGGTACAGGTGTTGATCCACATCGTTTCTTAATGGCTGCAATTGATTCTAAGATGAATACAGGAGTAGATACACTTCATCATGTTCAAGGTGGACCGGATATGCATTCTCATGGTAATCACTTTGTTTTGACTGATGCATGGAGCCAACAAACTGGTGTTCCTCAAGATGTTGTTGCTGATTTAGGAGGAATTAAAGGGGCAGATGGTAGCATTAAGATTACTCCTGAATCTATCGCGGCATTTAAACAAATTGATGGATTTATCAATAAATACAATCAAGTTGGTTATGTTACTGATGCCCCATATCAAAATGACGGAGTTTTGGGATATAATGCTTCGGAACAAGGTGGGCAATTCCGAACAGATGCAAATGGGGATAGATATACAACCTATGCAAATGGTGAGGGTGTTCATAAAATAGTTGAAACTGTTGATAAAATAACTACTACAGTTAAAGAGACTAAACTTGTTGCAAATGATAAGTTTGCAGGATATGGAATGTTTGGTATTATGGGTAATTTCCTCAATGGTGCAAAAAAACTTAAGGAAAGAGCCGGAGCATTGCTGGATAGAATAGTTGGAGTAAGAAAGAAAAAAACTGATGACATAATACCACCATCTCCTACACCAGATCCTTCTATTGTTATAAAGGACGAGGATAAGGTTCAGAAAATGCTTATGGAAGAGTACCATATAGTGTATGGTATAAAACCAAATGAAACTGATAAATCTTTCCAAGATTATTGTAAGCGAGTAGAAGCTGAACGTAAATCTACAGCTCCAAAAGCAACCATGGAAGATTTCTTAGTAACCAGACAGGCGACACTGGATAAAGAGGTGTTGAGCGTAATAGGGAATACTCATGAAGTGCAAAATGGTGAACTCAATAAAGATATAAAAACCAGAGCTAACTATATGCGTGGATGTAACACAGGTAATCGTGGTTCTACAGCAATAATTGCCAAAGGTCGTGAAAGCTTAATGCAAAGTAATTTAACTTCTGAAAATTACACCGGTAGAATGACTCTAAGCCATTTCACAAAGTATATACATGCTTTTATAAATAACAAAGGTAATGATATTGTTGCTGACGGATCTCGTGATATTTCATTAAACCCTCAATCTCAATTTAAGAGAAGCAGACAAAAACCAGATAGTAATGTTGGTGTTACTGATATGAATGCGTATTTGATAGAAAATAAATCATTGTCAGAATCTCGTGTAGAAGTAAAAGGTCGAGATATTGAAAAACAAATGGATAAAGTTCGCAAAGATAATCAGCCAAGACAAACGCCAAAAGGTAAAAGTCGTTAATGCTACAAATTTACAAAATTATAGAGCTTTCTGATTATTGAAAGCTCTATAAAAATGAAAGGAAATAATATGGAAAAAATTGCTAGTTTTACCGTTAATCACTTAAATTTATTGACAGGTATTTATGTCTCTAGGACAGATAAAATCGGAGAAGAAATTATAACAACTTTTGATTTGCGTATGACACGCCCAAATTTTGAGCCGGTAATGAATACAGCAGAAATCCATACAATAGAGCATCTTGGTGCAACTTATTTGCGTAATCATCCTGTAATGAAAGATAAAATCATTTATTTTGGACCAATGGGATGCAGAACAGGATTCTATCTATTAATAGCTGGAGAATATTCTTCAGAAGCTATTTTACCTTTAATTACAGAAACATTTGAGTTTATCGCTTCTTATGAAGGAGAGGTGCCGGGAGCATCTCCGAGAGATTGTGGAAATTATCTGGATATGAATCTGAATATGGCAAAATATTGCGCAAAAAGATATTTGGAAACATTACACAATATAACACCTGAAAATTTAAATTATCCAGAATAAAACATACTATAATTAGGTAAAAATGAAAATACTCTCTTTTGACGTTGGTGGAACAAAAATTGCGTACGCTTTGGTAAATTCGCAAGGGAAATTATTATCACGCGTTACAACAGTTTCCACTCCGAAGACCTCATCAAAAATAACTAAAGTATTTCAAAAGGCTATAGCTGAAAATGAATTTGATGGATTCGCATTGGCTACGGCAGGAGTTGTTTGCAACGGACAAATATTATTTAAACCAAACAATTTACCTCAAGGTTATAATTGTATAAAATTTGAGCAAATATTAAATGTCCCATATATCATAGAAAATGATGCAAATTCGGCTGCTTGGGCAGAATATCAAAATGGTATAACAAAAAATACAAAGCACTCGGTTGTGTTAACTTTAGGCACAGGAGTTGGTTGTGGAATAATTAGCGAAGGCATATTATTGAGAGGAAAAAAAGGAGCTGTTGGCGAAGTACCTTTTTCTTTAGGTGGGTGTGATTTAGTAAATTATGCAAAAGAGGCCGGATTAAACGAAAAAGACTGTTATGAAATTTATGATTTAGCATTAAAAAATAATAAAAAAGCACAGTCAGCTTATAGTAAATGGGAAGAAGATTTAATATCTGCAATAGTAATCATAAATAGTTTATTAGACACAGAAATAATAGCTTTATCAGGTAGTCTGGCTAAGATTGTAAATTATTCAAAAGTAGAACAAGAAGTAAACAAGCGAATGCCTCGAAATAAAGTAAAAATAAAACCGGCGAAATATAAAAATCATGCAGGAATCATCGGTGCGGCTTTGCTATTATCTGCACAAGAGGAGAAATAAATAATATGAAAAAATTTTTAGTTATTTTATTTTGCTTACTACATACACAAGTTGCAAATTCTCAAATGACAGAAACAATCGGAATGTTGACATTACAAGGACAATTAGGTGGTGAAGAATTTAGAAGTATTGGTAAAATGCAAGATGCATTAAACAAAATGCAATTTCAACAGGATTTAGCAATGTTAACATCTGAAATTCGCATCACATTTATGGGAAATTATAATTCAATAGATAAAAACTTATTATCATTTAACGGTTTTAAAAATATAAATTGGAATGTTATTCCTGTATCTGATAACGAATATGTTGTTGAGTTTGATGGCATTGACGGAGCTACATGCTTTTTATGTAAAGGCCGAAATTGGAATACAAAAAAAGTAGATGTAAATAATGGTCAAGATTGTCAGGCTGAAAACAATAATGTTAAGATGTACTTTTAATTGTTTTAAGCAATTCATCTCTAGTCAATGTGAAGTCGCTATCAATCCATTGTTGCTCTAATTTTGATAGAATTTGTCCGATTTTATTATTAGCACTTACACCTTGATTAATTAAATCTCGTCCTTTTATTGGGAATATAGGAACGATTGCATCTTCTATTTCTTTTAATACTTTGTTTAATCCCTTAGTTTCAGCTTTATGTATTGCAATTGTCAGTAATATTTTATCGATGCAAAACTGTTTTCCATATCTATAAATAAATTTCAATCTATTAATTGGAGTAGAGATATTTTCAGGAGATAACTCAATTTTGGCCCAATTAATAAAAGTTTCTTTTTGTTTTTTTGTGAAACGTAGTGTATTTGCAATATTTTCAGCTTCGACCGAATTAGGTTGATATAAAACAAATAATCTTCTTAAAAAGTTTCCTTCATATTTTATATCTTCAACAATTTTTGTTAGATATCGTAAAGAATTTAGGTGTTTTGCTTTAGGTAAAAAATATCCTAAAATGTCATTATCATATATAATTTGCATTGTATCAGCAACATTTGTAGTTACTAATAATTTGAATAGTTCATCACGAACACGTTCAATTGATAAATTTCGTAGTCCTTCTTTATTTTTTATACAAGCATCAAGAGCTTCTTTATCGATATCTTGCTTTCCAAAAATAGAATAAAATCTAAAAAAACGCATAATTCTTAAATAATCTTCTTTAATCCGTTCTTCGGCTTTTCCAATAAATCTGATAATTCCTTTTTCTAAATCATCAATACCATTATAATAATCAAAAACATTACCTCTTAAATCAGCATATACGGCGTTTATTGTTAAATCACGTCTGGAAGCATCAACACTCCAATCATCTGTAAATTCAACAACAGCGTGTCGTCCGTCTGTTTTTATATCTTTCCTTAAAGATGTAACCTCCAAAATCTGATTATCAAGAATTACTCCGATTGTTCCAAATTTAATGCCGATGGGAACAGTTTTTAATCCACAGTTTTGACAGGCTTCTACCAATTCATCAGGAGATAAATCTGTTGCAAGATCCAGATCAAATCCATATTTTCCTGCTAGCGTATCACGAACTGCACCACCTACAAATCTAATTGTTCCTCCATGTTCTTCTACGGCATTAAATAATTTTGTGATTCTTGTAGAACCAATAATTTTGGACATATCAAGATACTCAGATTTTATCATTATTTTTAAATTCCTCGTTGTTTTTTTAATTTTATTAATAGTTTATATATAATTTTTTTGTATAATCCAAGTAAAATTTAATTTAACAAAGGGTAAAAATAATGTTTAAATATTTGCTTGTTTTATTTTCTATTTTAGTACCATCAATTTCCAATGCAGCAGAACAACCAAAAGTTTTAGGAGAATATGGAGATTGGACTGCATGGACATATAACGATAGAGGAAATCTGATTTGTTATATGTCATCAACACCAAAAAAGGATGAAGGTAAGTATACTAAGAGAGGAGATATTTATACAATTATCACTCATCGCCCTACAGAAAAATCATATGATGAAGTAAGCTTTGTTGCTGGATATACATTCAGTAATAACGCTGATTTCACAGTTAAAATAGGAAATCAAACATTTTCAAAAACATTTACTAGCGAAGATAAGGCTTGGATGACAACTCCGCAAGAAGATAAAAAAATTATTGCCGCAATGAAACGTGGCGAACGTATGATAGTTGATGGAAAGTCCTCTAGAGGAACAGCAACAAAAGACACTTATTCATTAAAAGGTTTTTCAAGTGCTTATCGAGCAATTTCTGCAAAATGCAATAAGAAATAAGAATAATGTCTGAAAAAATTGAACTTATAGGGTTAAGCAAGCAAGAGTTACAAGACAGACTTGTAGCTATAGGGGAGAAACCATTTAGAGCCAAACAATTATGGCAATGGTTATATTATTTCGGTGAAACTGATTTTGAAAAGATGAGCAATCTTTCAAAAACATTGCGTCAAAAATTGGCAGAAAATTTCACCATTAGTCGTCCCAAAATAATAACTGAACAGTTATCATCGGATAAAACCAGAAAATGGTTACTGGAGTTTAAAGATGGTCAAAGAGTTGAGATGGTCTATATTCCGGAAGAAGATAGAGGAGCTGTTTGTATTTCAACTCAAGTAGGATGTGCTGTAGGATGTCGTTTCTGTCATACAGGAAGTCAAAAATTAACAAGAAACTTAACGGCAGGAGAAATCGTTAGCCAATTTATGGTGGCGCGTGATACCTATAAGGAATGGCCAAGCCCTACAAATGAAACCCGATATTTATCAAACATTGTTGTTATGGGCATGGGAGAACCATTGCATAATCCCGAAAATACGATTAAAGCTCTTAATATTTTGACTGATGGAGATGGTATAGCAATATCACGTCGTCGAGTAACAATGTCTACATCGGGGATAGCTCCAAGAATAGTGAATACTCTAAAGGAGACAGGAGTTCGTTTAGCTGTATCATTGCACGCTCCAAATAATAATCTTCGTTCACAAATAATGCCAATAAATAACAAATATCCTCTAGAAGAAGTTTTATCCGCATGTAGAGAATATCAGAGTGAAGATGGCAGTCGGTATATTACTTTTGAATATTTAATGCTTGATAATGTTAATGATACCATGGAATGTGCCCGTGAACTCATTGCGCTGATGAAGAAATATCAACTGAGGGCAAGCTTTAATTTAATTCCATTCAACCCATGGCCGGGATGCTTATATAAGCCAAGCTCCAATAAACGAGTACATTTATTTGCTCAAGAGTTAGAAAAAGCCGGCTACGCCGCTCCGGTTAGAGTGGCGCGCGGGCAAGATATATTAGCCGCATGTGGGCAACTTAAATCTAAAAAAGATCAAGAAATTAAATGATTCCCATCTTTTGGGCTGTAACAACTGCTTGAGTTCTATTACTTACATGTAATGAACGCAACAAGGCATTTATATGTAATTTTACCGTAGATTCTGAAACACCCATATCATAAGCAATTTGTTTGTTTGATTTTCCTTGAGCAATTAAATCAAGAACTTGCGATTGTCTTGTTGTTAAAGTCTTTATACCTGCACTTTTTCCGCTTAAATTATTCATGGGCGTACTATCTATCAATGTTGGTGGAATATATGTACCTCCGTCTAATATTAATTTTAAGGCATTGTTTAATACCTTAATATCAGAACGTTTAGGTATATATCCTTTTACACCGGTTGATAAAATCATACGGATTGTTCTACTATCTTCAGATGCTGAAATTACAACAATTGTTGCATTAGGATTTCCCATTTTTATATCGTTCAATGCTTCTTGCCAAGGCATATCTTGCATTTCAACATCTAAGATGATCATATCAATATCATTTTCATCTCTTAAAATTTTAAATACTTGAGAATAACTTGCAGCCTGTAATATAACAGCATCAGGTGCAATTTGTTCTAATCTCATTGATAGTCCGTCTCTAAATAGTGCATGGTCATCAGCAATTAGAATTTTCATTCCGCATCTCCCTTAGTTATGCATATCATCAATACATATATATTTCTGATATGATAAATTTAAAGACAACAAATATTTATTTTTTTGGTAATTCAATATAAGTTATTCCTGCCTCGTCAAACATTTGAGCAGAATAATTCAATTTATCTCGCCAAGTATTTTTAGGATCATCATCTTTAAGTTTATATTCATATGTAATTACAGTTTTAATTCCGGCTTGAATAATAGCTCTTGCACAATCCGTACAAGGAGTCAATGTACAATATATTGTACAACCTTTTAATTGAGTTCCTGTCAAACATGCATTATATATTGCATTTCTTTCTGCGTGCTCAAAAAAATCATATTTGGTTGGTCTCTCCATTCTTTCTGATTTATCATCATCAACACCACGAACAAAACCGTTATAACCTGTAGCTCTAATTTCTTTATCTGGTCCGACAACGATTGCTCCTGTTTTTGTTGATGGATCTTTTGACCAGGTAGCTACCATTTCTGCTAGTTCTAAAAAACGATAGTTCCATTTTTCTGAAAACATATTAGAACCTCCATGCTAAATTTTCAATGAAGTAACTATAAAATTAAAATAATTACATTTCAATAAATTTATGATTATTGATAAAAATTTTCATAAAATAATATCATCAAAATAAAAGAGTTTTATTTGTTGATTAAAGCAGTTGAATAAGCGTTTTATCTTGACAATAGCTAAAAATAATCTAAGTTATAGCCAACACTTAAAATTTATAAATAGGAGAAAAAAATGAGTGCTATTGTTGATATACATGCAAGAGAAATTTTAGATTCTCGTGGAACACCTACAGTTGAAGCAGAAGTTGTTTTACAATCTGGTGCATTCGGTCGTGCTGCTGTACCTTCTGGTGCATCAACAGGAGCTCACGAGGCTGTTGAATTAAGAGATGGTGATAAATCTCGTTTTGGCGGAAAAGGTGTATTGAAAGCTGTTGAGAATGTAAATGAAAAAATTTATGATGCTCTAGCAGGATATGATGCTGAAGATCAAATAGATATCGACAACATGATGATTGAATTAGATGGTACAGAAAACAAAGGCAATTTGGGTGCGAATGCTATTTTGTCTGTGTCTTTAGCTGTTGCAAAAGCTCAAGCTGAAGAAGCTGGTTTACCTCTATATCGTTACCTTGGTGGAACAATGGCTCGTACTTTACCAGTTCCAATGATGAATATTTTAAATGGTGGTAAACACGCTGATAACCCAATTGATATTCAAGAATTTATGATTATGCCTGTATCTGCCACATCAATCAAGGAAGCTATCCGTATGGGTGCAGAAATTTTCCAAGTTTTGAAAAAGAATTTAAAGAATGCCGGACAAAATACAAATGTTGGTGATGAAGGTGGTTTTGCTCCAAACTTAAAATCTGCAGATGAAGCTTTAACATTCATTGTTAATGCAATTAAAGATGCTGGTTATAAACCAGGTGAAGATGTTGTATTAGCATTAGATGCTGCTTCTACAGAATTTTATGAAAATGGTAAGTATGAAATGAAAGGTGAAGGAAAATCATACACAAATGCTGAAATGGTTGAATACTATAAAGGTTTATGTGATAAATTCCCTATCTTTTCTATTGAAGATGGTATGGCTGAAGACGATTTCGAAGGTTGGAAGCTTTTGACAGATGCTTTAGGTTCTAAAATTCAATTAGTAGGTGATGATTTATTCGTTACAAATCCTGCTCGTTTAGCTATGGGATTTGAAAAAGGTATCGCTAATTCTATCTTAATTAAAGTAAATCAAATTGGTACCTTAACTGAAACAATGAAGGCTGTTGATATGGCTCAACGTCATGGTTATACTGCTGTATTATCTCACCGTTCTGGCGAAACAGAAGATACTACAATTGCTGATATTGCAGTTGCAACAAATTGTGGTCAAATTAAAACTGGTTCTATGTCTCGTACAGATCGTATGGCTAAATATAATCAATTAATTCGTATTGAAGAAGAATTAGGAGATATGGCTGTATACGCTGGTAAATCAATTTTGAAATAATCAAGATTGAAACAAAAAAAGTCGCAGATTTAATCTGCGACTTTTTTTAGCATTCTCCTAATTTCTGTAATGAAATAATTGATGTCATAGCTATTTCAAGAAGTTCCTTAAATTTACTCTTAAATTCAGATTCAGGAAGCAAATCAACTTTTTTATCAAGCAGTAATAAATCATGGAACTTCATTGATGTAAACAAAACAATTGCATCAATAGGAGATTCCATAACTAAAGACTTAATGTCAATAGGTTTAATATGCCTCTTTTCCAGTTCTCCTTCAATAGATAACATCTTTTCATAAATTTCATCGCACTCTTCTTCACTAAGTAAATCCAAAAAATCTGTATTATCCAAAAAATCTAAAACTGTTTCATACATAGAAGTCAGCGTTTGAACTTGATGTTTTTCAAGAGATTCGGATTCGTAAAGATGCTTGAATTTAATAAAATCATCTCTGTTCATAATTATAAGAATTAATTATATTTATTATAAGATTAAGGTATGTTAAAATTTATAAAAAAACAAGTTTAAAATAGAGTGCTATTTTCAATATTAAAAAATTGAGCTTTTCCTTTTAATGCCGAAAAATTTTGTGGTTCTGTTGATGTTATCCATGCTTGTATAGATAAGTTTTGGATTTTTTCCAATAAAGCATCTCTTTTTTTGTCATCTAGATGTGTAGTAACTTCATCTAGTAACAGTATAGGTGAAAAGCCTTTATCCAAGATTTGGCATTTTGTTTGTGCTAATATAATGCTAATTAAGAGAGCTTTCTGTTCTCCCGTAGAACACATTTCAGCGGGCATATCTTTTTTCTTAAAAAACACCTTAAAATCAGTTCTATTAATACCATCTACATATTCATTATATAAAACACGATGTCGTTGCTTTGCTAATAGGTCAATATAAAAATCTTCAACTTTTATAGCCGGCATTGTATCTAATAGCTTCTCAATTGTTCCGCTTAATTCCAAACGTACATCAGGAAATATGTCATCTGGTTCATTTAAAATAAAAGTATTTAATTTTGCTATTTGCTCTCTACGTGCTGCTGCAATAGCAACCCCCAATGAAGCTAAATCTGTTTCAATAGAAGCTAACCAATTAATATCTTTGCAACCAGATTTTATTAACTGAAACCACTGTCTATATAAATGTTCAAAATTAGCAGTTCTTTTTGCATGTTCTAAATCAAAGGCATAAACCAATCTATCTAAGAAGCTACGACGAGGTTGCGTTCCACCTAAAAACAAGCGATCCATTTGCGGAGTTATCCATATAGTTGAAATATATTTTCCTAACTCGGATTGTTGTGAAATTTTTTGTTGATTTATTTTTACAATTCTTCTTTCAAAAGAATGAATGCTATCGTCTTCATTATCTTCACGATTCGTCTTTTGAGATGCTGTTCCTATTTGATGTTCTTCGTCATTTTTTAATATATTTGCAGCTACACTCCAACCTTCATTAATTAGTAAATTATCATCATTTGCCGATAATCTCTTTATATCAGCGAGTCTGGCTCCTCTTAAACCTCTACCTGGAGATAGAAATGAGATAGCCTCTAATATATTTGTTTTTCCAGACCCATTTTCACCGGTAATTATTATGGGGGAAACTTCTGTTTCGATTCGCAGATTTTTATAATTTCTAAAATTAGTTAAAGTCAGGCGTTTAATACCTGACTTCAACTTTGTTATTTCTTTCAATTTAACTGCTAAGTCGTTCAACTTACACCCTCATAGGCATTAATACATAAATAGCACTAGCATCAGATGTATCATGTATTACAGATGGAGATGCTCCATCACTGAAACTAAATTTAGCTGTTTCACCTTTAATTTCAGATAAGATATCTAAAAGGTAACGGAAATTATAACCAATCTCCAAAGATTCGCTATCATAAGTTGCTTCAATTTCTTCAATAGCACTACCCAAATCAGGACTAGATGTTGTTATAATAACATGATTTTTATTTGCTATCATTTTTATAGCTCTAGTTCTTTCTGCAACAACAGAAACACGATCAACTGCAGTTGCCAAAGTTTTTACTTTAAGCTCTAAAATTTTATCATTATCAGTAGGTATCACTCTTTCATAATCAGGATATGTTCCATCAATTAATTTTGATGCTAATGTTACGTCATCTAAAACAAAACGAACTTTACTGTCTGAAAGAGAAATATTGATGGATTCTGCAGAAGTATCATCTAAAAGTTTACGAATTTCGGCAACTGTTTTACGAGGAAGAATAACTCCTTCCATATTTTCAGCTCCGGTTGGCAATGGAGTCTCTACACAAGCCAATCTATGACCATCAGTTGCGACGATTCTCAAAACTTTTGTATCACCCTCATTTTTGGGATGAATATATAAACCATTCAAATAGTATCTTGTTTCTTCTGTAGATGCTGCAAATTGAGTGCGATCAATTACATCCTTTAATTCATCACGATTCATTTCAAAACTTGTAGGCAATGCATCTGTTGAAATAACAGGGAAATCTTCAACACCAATAGTTGATAAAGAGAATTTTGAACGTCCCGAAGCAATCGTAAGCTGTTCTTTTTCATCAGGATAAATTAAATCGATTTCTGAACCATCAGACAATTTTCTTACAATGTCATACAACATATGAGCCGGAGCTGTAATTGCACCATTTTCTAATATTTTTGCATCAACAATTTCAGTTATTTCAGTATCCATATCTGTGGCTTTGAAACTAATACCTTCGTTGTTAGCTTCGATTCTAACATTTGATAATACTGGAACAGTATTTCTTTTTTCTACAATGTTTTGCACATGCCCCAGAGTTTTTAATAAAACAGCTCTTTCTATTGTAAACTTCATTTTTTTCTACCAACCTAAAATATTACACATATAAAAAACGACTCATCGTTTCTCTTCACGATACTAGAGTAACAAAAATACATCTAAATCAGAAGATAAAATAATGAGTCGTCAACAGTTTTTTTTACTATTAATTTTCTAAAGAGCGACGTAATGCATCAACACTCTCTGCCAAAGAAGTATCTTCAATGATTAATTCTTCAACTTTGCGAACAGCGTGCATAACAGTTGTATGATCTCTATCAAACTTTCGTCCTATTTCAGGAAGAGAGCGAGAAGTTAATTGTTTTGCTAAATACATAGCAATTTGACGAGGTCTGGCAACATTTCTTGCTCTGCGAGAAGATTGCATTTCTTTAACAGAAATATTAAAGTATTCGGCAACTTTTTTCTGAATTTCATCAATTGTTGTTTTTCTATCAATTGAACGAAGCATATCTTTCAAAACATCTTGTGTCATATCAAGAGTAATTTCATGACCTGACAATAGTTGAGAATGAGCGGCAATTCTTTTCAAAGAACCCTCCAATTCTCTGATATTAGATGAAATCTTTTGAGCTAAAAATTCAGCAACGTTTTGAGGTAATTCAATACCTAATTGAGCAGCTTTTTTGTTCAATATACCAATTCTTAAATCAAAATCAGTTGGCATAATATCTGCTACTAAACCACTATTCAGACGAGACTTTAATCTTGATTCTATACCATCTAAATCGCTAGGGGACTTATCTGCAGATAATATAATTTGTCTGCCACCTTCCATTAATGAGTTAAATGTATAGAAAAATTCATCTTGAGTCTTTTCTTTATTTGCTAAAAATTGAACATCATCTATCATTAAAACATCAACTGAACGGAATTGTTCTTTAAAGGCTGCAGTATCTTTGTAACGCAATGCATTTACAAATTTGTATAAGAACTGTTCTGCTGAAATATAAACAACATTTCTTGTTGGATCCTGCTTTTTAATGTGCCAAGCGATAGCGTGCATTAAGTGAGTTTTTCCTAAACCAACACCTGAATACAAAAATAGAGGGTTGAAAGAAACATTTCTGGATTCTGCTACCTTACGAGCTGCAACATAAGCAAATTCATTCGTCTTTCCAACAACAAAATTTTCAAATGTATATGCAGGATTTAATTTTGATGATAAATATTGTTCACCTGCTTCAGCATAAGAATTAGCAATGTTATTTAGTCCATATATACTTTGAGGTGTTGGAGTCGATTTAATCTTTTTGAGTAAAGATGTATCGCCATGCAACATATTAGATTTTTCAGAGCGTGCAACATTTTGCACAATGAATTGAACTTTTTTAATGTTTGGATTCTTATGTTCCCATATCTTATGGATTCTATCTGAGTAGTGTGCTATAACCCAGTTTTTCATGAAGGCAGTTGGCGCACAAATATTCATAACTCCGTCATCAAAGGAGCTGATGCTTAAAGGTTTTAACCAACTGTCAAAGGCGGTTTCACCAAATTCCATCTTTAATTGACTGCAAATTTGATTCCATTGGTCATTAATGGAGAATTCTTCATTGTTTATTGCTTCTTCAGCCATTTCTCTTTTCCCGTCCTATTAAAATTATACAAACTAATATTTGAAACAGATTTAATATTTTCACTCATAAATCATAAAATTATTTCATTATGCCTTTTTATCTGTTCAATCTAATTATTAAATCACACGCCAACTCTTATTGTCATATGATCTAAACTTCCAAAGTAACCTTCCATAAAATAACACTACAAAATTTTTTATTTATTAGTGCTAGATTTCATAAAGTATGCGAACAACCATCCCAATTTTTTTTATCGGTGTAATTTAGTCCTGCATAATTACTTCGAAAATCTAAATAGGATGTTAACTATAAAAAAACAAATTTCAATAGAACTTTTTAAGAACATTGTAATTATTTAACTTGACATAGGATTCTAGCAGAGTCGCAAATAAGTGTTTGAAAAATAAGCAAAAAATGCAAATCGTAACCTTGCGGAAACAATTTGCATTTTTATCAAAATTTAGATTCTTTATGTAAAATTAAAGAGCTTTAATTTTTTGAGCTAAACGAGAAATAGTGCGAGAAGCAGTATTCTTTTTGAATACTCCTTTTTGAGCTGCTCTCATCATTTCGCTTTCAGCAACTTTGAATGCAGCTAAAGCAGCTTCTTTATCATTAGAAGCAATTAATGCATCAACCTTTTTTACAAAAGTTCTAACACGACTTCTACGAGCACCATTAATAACGCTACGTTTATTATTTCTGACAATTCTTGTTTTTGCCGATTTATGATTGGCCATATTTTTCTTCCTATTAAATTATTAAACCAAAATTTTATACTGGTAACCTTATAACCACTAGAACCATCAGAAGTCAACTAAATTTTTTTATTTTTTTTATTTTCTAAGGCTTTATTGGGTTTAATTAAACAATTAAGAGTATTTTATATAAATTATAACAAGAAAAATGATATCAATTTATAAAAATTAATAATTTTCATAAATCGATTCTATCGGATTCTATTTAGATTCTTTTTTTTGCAATGTCTCACAATAAAAAGAAGATCGTCCTCCTTGAACTATTTTTTTTATGCCTCCGGTTTTTTCTATATTGCATTTACAATCCGGACATTTTTGACCTGTTTTATTATAAACACAATGCATCTGCTGAAAATAACCAATATTTCCGTCTGGTTTTTTGTAGTCATGAATAGTAGAACCTCCGGCTCTTATTGCGGATTCTAAAATTTCTCTAGTATATTTAATAATTAAAAGAGCTTCATTCTTTGTAATGCTGGCAGATATTTTTTCAGGATGGATTCTGGCTTTATATAAAATTTCTGAGGCATATATGTTGCCGATTCCACAAATAATCTCTTGATTTAAAAGTTCTATTTTTATTGGTGTCTTTTTACCATTTAGTTTTTGTAATAAATATTCTTCCGTTAACTTTTCATCCCATGGATCCATTCCTATATTTTTTAATAAATGATGACTTTTTAACTTATCAGATTCGCATAAAGTTATAAGACCAAAACGACGAACATCATTATATACAAAAATACCTTTATCTGTTTCAAAGACAACATGATCATGCTTATTTTTTGTATTATCTATACTCGATTCTATTCTGATTTTTCCACTCATTCCAAAATGCCAAATTATTGAAAACTGATTGTCAAAATTGATAATCATGTATTTTGCGATTCTTTTTATGGATATAACAACGGCTCCTATAAATTTTTCTTCAAAATCATCGGGAATTATTTCACGAAATTTTCTTTGGCAAATTTCAATATTTTTGATTTTTGCCCCTAATAAAATAGGCTGTATTGTATTCTTTATTGTTTCAACTTCTGGTAATTCTGGCATTATCAATCTCCTCAATAAAGGTATACACCAGCTTAAATATTTTGCAAATCTCTTGCCATTATTTATAAACAGTAGTAAACTGGAAAAAGTGTCAAATTTGGATTGGATAATGATTAAAAGAACTAAAAAATATTATGCCCCACAAAATGAAAATGTTGCACACCAATGTGATCATCCTAATTGTAATGAAAAAGGGGAATATAAAGCTCCTAAAGATAGAAAGCTTAAGGAATATTATTGGTTCTGTTTAAAGCATGTTCAAGAGTATAATTCAAAATGGAATTATTATGCTGGAGAAACGGATTCTGAACCTGAAGAAGAAAAGAAACGAACGCGTTTTAAACGAGGCTTTCGCTCAAAGGTAAGATACCAATTTGGTTATGATTTATGGGAAGAGGCGAGCTATTTTGATGGCGGTTATTCAAATGACACGGATTCTTCTGGTACATATTCTAGAGATGGCATTTATTTTACCATAGAAGAGCGAAAATATATTAAATTATTAGAAATGGATATCAAAGATATAAATCCTGAAACATTAAAAAAACAGTATAAGAAATTAGCAAAAAAATATCATCCGGATGTTAATAAAGATGATGAAAATGCCGAAGAAAAATTTAAACAAATATCTTCCGCATATCAAGCACTATACAATAAATTTGAGAGAATTCCTAACTATGATATGTAAAAAAAACAACCGATTTAATCGGTTGTTTTTTTTGAAATATATTTATTTTAAGCTACTTTCTGAGATTTTTTTTCTGCGAACTCATTCATTTTGCTTATAACATAAGACTGAGCTTCTTCACTCAAATATGGATGCATTGGAATACTGCAAACTGTTTTAGACAATCTTTCACAAACAGGCAATGAACGTGTGTTCCATTTAGCGTAAGCTGTTTGAGTATTTACTGGTCTAGGATAATAAGCTCCACAAGGGATTCCATTTTCTTTTAAGAAACTCATCAATTCATCTCTATCTTCACAATGAATTGTATATAAAGCATATGCAGATTGACAATTATCTAGAATCTTTTGCTTTCCATAATAAGAATTAAGTTCTTCATCATAGCGTTTTGCAATAGTATATCTATCTTTAAGTTCTTTTTCAAAAACAGTCAATTTCTGTAAAATAACAGCCGCTTGGAAAGTATTCATGCGTCCGGTCATACCTAATCTTACATTATCATAATGATCTTCCGGACTCATTCCATGAACTCTACAAGATTTTACTAATTCATTTTCTTCATTTGAATTTGTAAATACAGCACCTCCATCACCATAACAAGCTAAAGGCTTTGTTGGATAAAAAGATGTAGCACTCATATCTGCAATAGAGCCTGCATTTTTTCCATGATAAACTGAACCATATGATTGACATGAATCAGATAATACCTTCATTCCGTTTTCATGAGCAATTTTGATAATTTCATCATAATCACAAGGAGAGCCAAAGATATCTACAGCAATAACAGCCTTTAGATTCAATTTTCCTTCTTTTTTAACTTCTTCAATAGCTTTTCTCAAATCATCAGGATTCATATTAAATGTATCAGGATCTGAATCAACAAATATTGGAGTAGCCCCCAATAAAACAGGAGCTTCAGCAGATGCAACAAAAGTGAAAGATGAAACAAACACAGCATCACCTTCTTTTACATTCCATGCCATTAAAGCCAAAGTAAGAGCATCTGTGCCGGAGCCACATGTTGAACAATATTTAACGCCGGAGAAATTGGCTAATTTTTCATCTAATTCTTTCGTTTCAGGGCCTTGGCAATATGCACCATGGTTTAAGATAGTCTTAAATGCGTCTAAAAATTTTTCTTGACCAATAACCTTTTGAGCTGTTGAGCAATCAAATAAATTAATTGGTGTAGAAGGTTTTGTTGTCATATTATTATCCTCTCAAAATGTTTTAACTGCGGTTAATCTACAATTTTTTTTCTTTTCTTGCAACACACAAAAAGTTACTTGTTTGTAACAAATGTGATTAACAAAAAAGGCGATACAATGTGTATCGCCTAAAATAAAGTTTTCAATAGTTAGAAATTATATCTAACACCGAACAAAACTTCATGTTCACGAGCAGTAACCTTAGTTACGCCATTTCCATAATTCTTTCTGATACGACCTAAATCAGCATAACGATAACCTAAATCTAAATCCCAATCAAGATTAACGCTATATGTAATACCAGCCATAACTTGCCATGCTAAATTGTAAACAGATTTAGCTTCTTCACCAGAGTCAGCTTTCAAATAAGATACACCCAAACCTGCTCCAACATATGGTGTCCATGGAGTACAAGTTAAGAAGTCAAAATAAGCATTAGCCATTACAGAATGTTTATAAAGTCTGAAATGATCATATTCACCTGTCCATTGAGTATCTGTAACATGATTTCTTTTAACGTCACGAGAGTTGTTTAATTCTAATTCACCACGAACATATCCTGCTTTAACACCATAAGCTAAATGAGTGCCGAATAATTCTTTATCCATTTTAATTTCTTCAATAGCAGAACCATTATTGTTCTTTACATCAACTTTATTAAAATCATAAGAAACTTTACCAGATACATATTGGCTAACTTCAGCTTGAGCGTTAGCTGTAAATAAGCAAGCAACACCTGCTAATAATAACAATTTTTTCATGAGCTATATTCCTTTACAATTTACATTACACGAATACGATCATTCGCATCGTACCAACACGATAAAAGTTCTAAAACTTTAAGTCAAGTTTAATCGTGATCAATCATTTATAAACGTATAAATTTTTTCCATTATCTTGAAGCCATTTATGACCTTTTTTCCAATCATTATATAAAAATTCAACACAGTTCCAAAAATCTACAGAATGATCAGGATGTTTTAAATGAGCGACTTCATGAGCAATTAAATATTTAATGACAAAGTCAGGAGCTAAGGCGATTCTCCAACTATAATTTATGTTGTTTAATGTTGAGCAACTGCCCCATCTGGACTTAGTATCTTTTATACAAACACTATTTATTTTACATCCGATTCGATTAGCTAAATCGCTAGATATATTGAAAAATTCGGTTTCGGCTTTTCTTTTAATATAATCCTTTACACGTCGATGCAAAAATTCTTTTCCTCCGGATACAATCAAACAATCCTTTTCTTCCATAACTCCACATTTTGCCTCTTTTTTGTGTATGATTGTATATAATTTTCCGAATAAAGAAATTTTTTCTTTGTCTTCAAAATATTTAATTTTTGGGAGTTTTTTTAAACTCTCTATAATCCAATCCATGTTTTCATTTATAAAATTTATTGCTCTCTTTCTTGTGCAATATTTTGGTATTGAGAGTACGGGGATTCTTTCTTTAGCATCAATCTTTAAAATTAATTTGCTTGATGTTTTAGATTGAACTATTTTTATATCGATTCCAATAGCTTCTTTAATATCAAAGATCTTGCCAGTCAACAATGTAATCTTCATAGTTTTTAACCTTTGTTTCACTAATCAAATCTCTATTGCTTAGGGACATTCCCGCCTTTTCCACGCTATTAGCCTTTCCTGTTATTAATGGATGCCAATCAGGTAAATCATAACCATTATCCAATAACCAATATGCACAAGTTTTCGGTAGCCAACGAGGTTTTTCTCTAATTGCTTCCAAGTCAATATCTCTACAATCAGGAACAACACTGAAGCGTTGTTTATATATTTTACATAAACAGCTTTTACAATCTAAAAATCGACAATGAGCATTGGTAAATTTTATCTTACCTTTTATTTCTATTTTATTAAGACAGCATTTTCCACAACCATCACATAGAGCTTCCCATTCAAAATGATTCATTTCTTCAAGTTTTTTATGCTTCCAGAATTCGGGTTCAAGATGCTTAAATTCATCAACACGATTTTGAGGATTGTACTCATCAATTAAAATGTCTTCATTTTCTGAACTCATAAATCATCCCAATCAACAATATGGTTTTCTAAATCCTCAATATTTATCATTTCTTCAGATATAACTCTATCTCTGACAGTTTTTACTGGTTCCTGCTTAAAATTTTTTTCAAAAAGTTTTCTATAAGCACAAGTTCTAGGCATCCAATCTAATTTATCAACATTTTCTTTTGTTAATTTTAGACACCCCTCAACTGTTTCACATCTTTTACTATATATAGTACAAGAAGCGTGTTCTGTGTCATAATATTTACAAATTACATTTGTATAATAAACTTCATCAGTTTCTTCATCTTGCAATTTAATTAAACAACATTTGCCACATCTATCACAAATAGCTTCCCATTCTTCTTCATCAATATTATCCCATGGTTTCATTTTTAACCTCTTTGTTCTGCCATTTTATCTTCTTCAGCTAAATTGCCAAATTGAGTAAATTCTCCATTCCAGAATAGTTTAACAGGACCAGTTGAACCGTGACGATTCTTACCTATAATCACTTCTGCAACATTTGCAGTTTCTCTGTCTCTTATAACCCATTCATCATGTTTTTTCTGGAATTTATCTGGAGTATCGCCCTCTTGCATTTTAGGTTCTGCATTATGAATATAATAATTTTCTCTATATACGAACATTACAATATCTGCATCTTGCTCAATAGATCCGGATTCTCTTAAGTCGGACATCACTGGTCTTTTATCTTCACGTCCTTCAACGCCACGATTTAATTGAGAAAGAGCTATTACCGGGATTTTTAGTTCCTTAGCTAGAATTTTCAAACCTCTTGAAATTTCAGCAACTTCTTGCACACGGTTTCCATCACTTTTTTTGCTTCCTGTACCAGAAATCAATTGAATATAATCAATAACAACCAATCCTAATCCCTTGCTTCTTTTTAATCTTCTTGCTCTGGTTCTTATCGCATTAATACTGATTCCCGGTGTATCATCTATATACATAGGAATGCTTTCCAGTTCTCGTACAGCAGCGGCAATTCTCGTAAATTCAGCTGCATCTAATGCGCCGTTACGCATTTTTTGGCTGGAAGTTTGAGTTACGGTAGATAATATACGAGATGCTAATTCATCGGCAGACATTTCAAGAGAAAAGAAAGCTACGCCACGATTCTCTGGCGGAATATCTTTATCTCTGGAAAATAACTCAGCAACATTATATGCAATATTAGTTGCTAATGCGGTTTTTCCCATAGCCGGACGACCGGCTAAAATAATTAAATTGGATTCGTTTAATCCACCTATTTTATAATCAAGTTTTGATAGTCCAGTAGAAGTACCAGATATCTTTCCTTCTTTTTGGTAAGCTTTTTCAATTGTTGCTAATGACGCCCCCAAAGCTGTAGAAAAATCTACAAAACCGCCTTGAGCATCACCTTGATCAGATATTACATATAATGCCTTTTCAGCTTGTTCAATTTGGTCAGTTGCTGTAGATTCGATGTTTTCTTCTAAAGCATTATTTACAATCTCATAGCCGGTATGTATTAACTCTCTTCGTAAATATTTATCATATATAAATTGAGCATAATATTCGACATTTGTTAATGGAGATGCACTATCAGCTAATTTTACTAAATAAGGAAATCCCCCAACTTCATTCAATGTACCTTCTTGTTCAAAAAAATTCTTAAGAGTAATAACATCCGCGACATGACCTTTTCCTATAAGTTTAGTCATGACGTCAAAAACTTTTTGATGCGTTGCATCAGCAAAATGGTTTGCTTTTAAAAACTCAGAAACTTTTTCATATGCTTTGTTATTAGCTAATATAGCGCCAATAAGAGCCTGTTCTGCTTCAATATTTTTAGGGAGTTTTGCTGCATCTAATTTTTCCATTACATTGATCCTTATATATACTTTTTTAATTTTCTCTACGTTATAAAACAAAAAAAAGGAACGCAAAAAAAATTTATCTTGTGGATAATGGGTATAAAAAAACAAAAATATGCAAAAAAGCTATATCCTACATTCAACAAAACAAAGGAGATTATCATGTCAGATAAAAAAATATTGGTTATAGGTGGTGCTGGATATATAGGTAGCCATGTCGTAAAATCATTATTGGAGGAAAATTTTAACGTAACGGTTTATGATAACCTTTCAACAGGACAACGTTGCAATCTATTTCAAGAAGCAAAGTTTATTGAAGGCGATATTTTAGATGTTGAAAAATTAGAAAAGACTATGTCTGAAGGTTTTGATGCTGTTGTGCATCTAGCTGCAAAAAAAGCTGTAGGAGAGTCGATGGAAAAACCTCAAATGTATGCTATAAATAATATTTGTGGTTCTATAAACATCTTTAATGCAATGGTCAATAATGGAGTTAAGAATATTGTATTTTCCTCAACATCTGCATCATATGGAATGCCTCAATATATGCCATTAGATGAAAAGCATCCGATAAATCCGATGAGCTTTTATGGTTTTAGTAAAGTTGAAATTGAACGCGTTATGGAATGGTATAGCAAGTTAAAAGATTTCAATTTTATCGCATTACGTTATTTTAATGCAGTTGGTTATGCATCAGATGGAAGTATTCGTGGAAAAGAAATAAATCCACAAAATTTAGTTCCTGTAATTATGGAAGTTATAACGGGTAAAAGAGAAATAGTTCATGTTTTTGGTAATGATTATGATACACCGGATGGCACTTGTATTCGTGATTATATTCATGTTGAAGATTTAGGAAGAGCTCACGTTGCCGCAATAAAAAAACTCTGGCAAGAACCAAAATCTCATATTATCAATCTAGGAACAAATAAAGGTACATCAGTTTTAGAAATAATTAAATCCACTGAACGTGTAACTGGACGTAAAGTAAACTATGATTTTGCACCTCGTAGAGCAGGGGATCCGTCAATAGTTATTGCTACAAACGATTTAGCAAAAGAACTTTTAGGATGGGAACCTAAATATACAGATATAGATGAGATTATACGAACAACCTGGAATTTAGAGGATAAATAATGGAAAGCTTAATAAACCTTCTTTCAAATCATGAAACCTTGTCTCCATTTTGGCTATGGACAATTTTTGGTATTGTTGTCGTGCTTTTGTTAGCCGCAGACTTGTTTTGGTTTAACCGAAAAAATGAAGAACCTCATTTTTGGCACACATTATGGATTTGTGTTGCCTATATTGTTGCAGCTTTAATATTCGGTGTTTTCGTTATGTATGAAGATGGTCCGGAAAAGGGAATGTCTTACTTTACCGGATATCTTTTAGAAAAAAGTTTATCCATGGATAACATATTCGTTATGTCAATGGTATTTACCGCTTTAGGTGTTCCTAAAATGTATCAACATAGAGTTTTATTTTGGGGTATTTTAGGTGCTTTAGTTATGCGAGGAATTTTAATTGGAGTAGGTGATGTCCTTATTTTGAAATTCCACTGGATACTATATTTATTTGCAGTATTTTTGATTTTTACTGGTATGAAAATGCTTTTAATGAAGCACGATGAAGAGGGTAAAATCCAAGATAGCAAGATTTATAAATTTGTATCTAAACGCTTTCATGTTACGCATGAAATTCACGGAGAACATTTCTTTGTTAAGAAAAATGGAATACAATATATAACTCCTTTATTCTTTGCTCTTTTAATCATTGAAACAATGGATGTTATTTTTGCTTTAGACAGTATTCCTGCTATATTTTTAGTAACAACAGATGTTTATATCGTGTATACAAGTAATATTTTTGCCATTTTAGGAATGCGTGCATTATATTTCTTATTGGCAGCCATAATAAGCAAATTTGTATATTTAAAACCCGCAATATCAATAATTTTGATATTCATTGGCTTTAAAATATTCCTACCAATGTTTGGCTATAAAGTGGAAGAGTGGCAGTCTTTAACCGTAACAATAGGGTTGTTATTAGGCGGTATTCTACTTTCACTATTGAAGAAAAATAAAGGTGAAATAAGTGCCACAAAATAGTGTTTATTTAAGCTTCGGGCGACATGGGCGTTATGGTAATGATACTGCTATAGATCGTACAAGTATGCTCGAAGCTTATTTACTCGGAGTATATTTAAAAAATAACTATCCTTTATGTGAAACAATATACTATTCTCCAATAGCAAGAGCCGTTGAAACTGCAAAGTTTCGTGCGTTAGGAATTGGTTGTAATCATAAAATAGAAACAGATAATTTGACCGAAAATAGTCCAAAGTTTGTTATTCAAAAATTTATCAATCAAGTATTATTAAATACAGATAATAACATCAGACATTATCATTTTGTTACGCATCTTCCTGTTATTGAAAAAATAGGACTTCCATGTTTGGGAGCCGGTGAAATATGTCTTTGTGAAGCTCAAAATTGGGAGCAAATGCTTTCTGAAAATTATTCAGTTAAAATAATAACAAATCCTAGTTTTCAAAAGATAGAACGTTTGTTGCATGAAATGAATTTCACCATAGAAAGTATTCAAATGCTAATGCCCGATGAAATATACAATAAGCTATATGAAATGGGGAAATAATTAATGAAAAAACTAATAATACTCATATTTTTACTATCAATATGTCCGATTATTGTATATGCCGGAACTTGGAAATTTGATGCCTCAGGTTTAGCTGGTGGATATTATGGAGTATCGGAAACTAAAGAAGAAAATAAATATCCTAATCGTTGGGTATTAAGAGCTGATACATCTTTAAAAGCAGATTATGAATTTAATCAAAATCATAGTTTAGGTTTACATGCATCTACAACCATAATGTTTCGTCAGGATGATAAAAATCGTCGCGGTGGAGAATATCGATTTTATCCATACATAATTGATAAAAATAATTTAGGAGAATTTTATCTGGGTTATACGTATAATGCAGCCTACATGTTGCACAAAGGGGCTCAAGATATAACATTCTTAAAAATAGATGATTCTAATGCTACGTATTTTTTGAGTAATCCAAATTGGAACAATGGATATAAATCAACATTTTATGCAACACCAAAATCTACATCAATAATGAATGACGGGAGAGCAGCCAAGTTTACGTATATATTACCATATAAAGATTCATTAAAGATAGGATTCTCATATACACCTCAAAATGAGCATCGCAGAGGTATGGTAAGTCGTTATGTCGATTACGAAACAAATGAGGATGGATACAGTTTCGGATTACAGAAAAAATGGCAATTGTGTCATTCAAAATTTTATACTTCATTGGGTTATGGAATCTTTAATGAAACAGATAAAGAATTATCTATAGGATTAACGTTTGAGTATAATAATTTTAATATAGCAACAGGTTACAAAAAAGCATATGTTGACGGAAATAAAAATAGTATTTCAACCTCACGTATAAACGAATATTTACCAGCTTATTTTGATAATTATAGAGAGTCTACTGCTTGGAATATAAGTATCGGATATAAGTGGGATAACTACAAAACAAATATAGCATATTTAAATACAAAAGCTGAAAATACTCGTCATCAAGATAATTTGATATTATGGTCCAATGTATATAGTTATAATAAATATTTAGATATATTTTTATCAGCTACATATCTAAATACACACGGATTAGTATCTGATAATGATAATCGAGGATATGGAGTTATATCAGGAATAGGTATTAAATATTAAACAATACCCCCTCATCAAATGAGGGGATATAAACAATACGAGAACAGTAAAAGTTTTAACTCATTACGGATAATTTGACGATAAACAAGCTATAAAATGCAATCTTGTTTAACAATCATCCCCAGGTACACCCAGTGCTAAAAGACCAGCCAATACAAAACATATTGAAATAAGCCAAAATCTTTCATATGGAGTAACTTTTGCAATCTCTTCAGGAGTAAGATTGGCAATATTGGCAATTTCTTCTTCGTTTACATATCCTTGAACAAAATCATAAACTGATAATGGAGAACTTTTTAAACGAAAACACGTAACTTGGTCGCCACTGTTAAAACGTCTAGGTCTTCCATAAGAATCTATGATATGATACTTTTTATCTTGTTCAATTCCTGCTGGGGATAATAATATAGTACGTTCATCAATATAATACCTTTTACCTCCAGCCTCGAAATAGTAGAGGAGATTTCCGTATTCATCAAAATGACTATCTATATGACCAACTCCGATTATCACTATCTCATCGCTTTTTTTTACATCGTCATTAGCAAAAGAAGTTGTAACCATGCAAACAAGCATCATAAAAAATAAAAAAACTTTGTTTTTCATAAGACATAAAAATTAAGGTGATATAATTATATTATTTTGTGCTTATTATACATATTTTGTAAGAGAATGCAACAATTTTTGAAATATAGAAAATATCTTCATTTTTATAGTAACATCGATTAGTATCAGCCCACTATTAAAAATTATTATGTTAAACTATTAAAATATTATGTTATGGTAACAGAAAGAATTATTTTTTGGTCAATAATTGCTATTTGCACCATTGTATTTATTGTAATTTTCAGTGGGCTATTAAAAAGCTTTAATAAACTGCTGAAAAAAGCAGAAAAACATGGTGAGGAAGTAAGAAAAAGACAAGAACTTCTCAACAATAGCACGAGTAATCCCCGAACTTTCTATGAGGTGATTATAGAGCCATCATGTGGTTCTGATCTTTCTGATGTTTTGAAAGAGATGAAAATTTTAAGTACTTTTATTAAACTACCTGTGCGTGCTGTATTTAATAACAGAAAACTTTATATTACAGCAGAAACTGATCTTGATGAGGTTGTACGTTGTTATCATCGTTGTATCAATACAATCAATGTAAAAGTAATGAAACCTTAAAAAATGGCTTATGAAAGAAAAAAGAATTACAGGACAAATTGTGTGTCAACCGGTAGTGATGACAGGTGTAGATCGCAGCCTCGTACTAATAGCAATAAAAAGTAATGAGGAATATAAAGAATTGCATTATACCCATCATGCATCTTGTTTACACAAGTCTTTATCATGAAATTATGCAAATTCAACGTTTTCTCACATAGCTACATCTTCTATTGGTGAAACTGTTGAGGTAACAATATGGGATACTACCAATGAAATCATTGATTTTACAAACATAACCCGTAACGATGTTAAATGTGAATAAAAACTAATTAAACCCTCTCACAACACAAAAATTGTGAGGAGTTTTTCTTTATGGCTCACAATCCAAAACTCTCTTTATATCTGTAATAAGTTGGTTTAGTAATTCCATTTTTAAACAAAAAAATAACCTGCTCCGTCAGCAGGTTAAAAAGTAAAATGGCGGATAGAGTGAGATTCGAACTCACGGTACCCTTTGGAGGTACACACGATTTCCAATCGTGCGCCTTCGACCACTCGGCCATCTATCCAGAATAATCGGCAATTTAGCTGATTATTTTTTTAAGTGCAATATTTTTTTTAAATTAATAATAAGGAATTACTCTTGCAGGATTTCCATTTATAAGCATACATCTCTGTCCTGCAGCAATTAAATTATCAGCACCCTGAGTAACTGTATAAATACCACCATTATCTGTTCTGACAACATATTCATATCCGCTTTGTCTCATCAAAGCACCTTCAGCCATATTTCCTGCTAATGCGCCAACAGCTGCACCTCCGATAGCTCCTAATACATGAGAACTTTTTCCGTGTCCGATAGTTGAACCTGCAAATCCTCCAGCTACACCGCCCAAAACAGACCCAGTTCCGCCTCCGCTGTTAACATTTACAGCTCTTACAGAAATAACAGTACAAGGAAACGTACTTGAAACTTGACCAACGGAAGAATAACCATAATCGCTACTACCAATTCTTGGAGCACAAGCGGATAAAGCCATTAAAACAGGTAAAACATACAACAGATTCTTTTTCATTATTGATTCTCCTAAAAATAAACACTAACTACATAATTATCCATATAAAATTTGTTGTCAAGGCTAGACAATTTAAGATGAATGATATATAGTGCATAAGATTTGAATAAATATTAACATTAAAATAAAAAAAATAGAGGGAAAAATGTTAAAAAGAACTAAAATAAAAACATTATTGGCATCGGAAGAAACTATTTCTGAAGTATTAGTAAAAGGTTGGGTTAGAACAAAAAGAGATTCTAAAGATTTTTCATTTGTTGAATTAAATGATGGATCATGTTTAAAAAATATTCAAATAATCGCCAATAATACCCTCAATAATTATAATGATGTAAAAAAATTAACAACTGGCTCATCTATATCCGTAAAAGGAGCATTAGTAGCTTCTGCCGGCGGTAAGCAGAAATATGAAATTGTTGCAACAGAAATAGAAATATATGGTGTTGCCCCAGATGATTATCCTTTGCAAAAAAAAGGAATGACAGATGAATTTTTGCGTTCAATAGCTCATTTACGTCCACGAACAAACAAATATGGAGCAGCATTTAGAGTTAGATCTCGTTTATCTTATGCTATCCATAGTTTTTTCCAAAGTCGAGGTTTTTCTTATGTACACACTCCAATTATAACCGGATCTGATTGTGAAGGAGCAGGTGAAATGTGTCAAATCACAACATTAGATATGAAAAATCCGCCAAAACTACCAAATGGTCAAGTTGATTATAGTAAAGACTTTTTCGGTAAAGAAGCACACTTGACCGTATCAGGCCAATTAAATGGTGAGATGTATGCATGTGCTCTTGGAGATATATATACATTTGGTCCAACATTTAGAGCAGAAAACTCTAACACACCACGTCATGCTGCTGAATTTTGGATGATAGAACCAGAAATGGCTTTTGCAGATTTAAATGATGATATGGATTTGGCTGAAGACATGGTTCGCTATTGTGTTAAAGATATTATGGAAAATTGTTCGGATGATTTAGATTTATTCGAGCGTTTTGTTGATCCTACATTAAAACAAACATTAAGTAATATTGTTGATAATGGTTTTGCTCGTATTACATATACTGAAGCGATTGAAATTATGAAAAATTCTAATCGTAAGTTTGAATATGAGCCACAATATGGAATAGATTTACAAACAGAACATGAGCGTTTTTTAGCAGAAGAATACTTCAAACGACCAGTAATTGTGAGAGATTATCCAAAAGAAATTAAGGCTTTTTATATGCGCTTAAATGATGATGGAAAAACAGTTGCTGCTATGGATGTATTAGTACCAAGAATAGGTGAACTTATTGGAGGTTCTCAGCGTGAAGATAGATATGATGTTCTTGTTCAAAAAATAAAAGATATGGGCATGGAATTAGATAGCTATTCGTGGTATCTCGATTCTCGAAAATACGGAACTGTTCCTCATGCCGGATTCGGTTTGGGATTTGAAAGAATGATGATGTTGGTAACAGGTATTACTAACATCCGTGATACAATTCCGTTCCCTCGAACACCTAAATCAATCAGTTTCTAAGGAATGACGATGAAGAAAGCTATACTTGTTTTATTATTTGCTATGGGGATTATATGTTCAAAAACATATGCTAACGACGGAGTTGAATATACAAATTTTCCGTCATCCATTAACTATGAAGAAATGACTCCGGATGAAGATGAGTTTTATGCCGGTACAGATATTCGTCCTATAGAAAAAGAGATGTCTGAAGAAGAACAGTCACAACCCAATAGTACAGATGTAAATTTTATTGAAGAAGATGATAAACTTCCAGAACTGAAATGTTCTGATACTAAATTAAAAAAACAAGTAGAGTCTTTCATCTATAATTATATAAATAAAATCAATACTAATTCGGTGATTGAAAAAAGAGACCGGTTACTTTTGGTTCGTAATTTACATGATTTTTCACAAGTATCAGAAGATGATATTTCTGGAAAAGAAAACTATACAACAATGTCTTTGTTAGCTCATTTAAAAATAAATGAACATCGGACGATTTATCGAATATGTAAAAGTGTAGATAATAAATCTAAAAATTTTAAAAACTTATATGTAATTATATATCAATATTTAAATTACTATAAAGTAGTTGTCCCTAATTTGATTTCCACACCGCAACAAATTGAAGACGCAACATTTACTTATAGTTGGTAATAGCTAAGAGGTTAAGCTTTGGTAAAAAGTACAGATATAGTTGTTTATGAAAACAAAAGTAATCTGCCTGCAATTGTTGCAGATGATGGCCTACATGCTTATTTGGAGCAAATCAAACAATTTCCGATTCTCACAGAAGATGAAGAAAATCGTTTAATCTATGAATTTAAAGAAAGAGGGGATTTGCAAGCCGCTCAGAGATTAATAACATCTCATTTGCGTCTGGCTGTGAAAATCGCTTTAACATATCGAAGATATGGCTTACCGACAGCGGATTTAATTTCTGAAGCAAATATAGGTTTGATGCAAGCGGTAAAAAAATTTGATGTAAGTAAAAATGTTCGGTTATCGACATATGCTATATTATGGATAAAAGCAGCCTTAAATGATTTTGTTTTGCGTTCGTGGTCCTTAGTTAAAATTGGAACAGTTGCCGCACAAAAAAAATTATTTTATAATTTGAGTCGCATAAAAGCCAGATTGGGACTATATGAAAATAAAGAATTAGAACCGGCAGTTGTAAAGCAAATAGCTGGAGAATTAATTGTAGATGAGCGAGATGTTATTGAGATGAACCGTCGTATCAGCGGTGATTATTCTCTTAATACGACGGTTTATGGTGCAGATGATGAAACCGTAGAAAAAATAGATTTACTTGCGGATAAAAGTCAAAATATTGAAGGTCGATTAGAACAAAAACAGGAAGCTTTATTAAAACACAAGATTCTATTAAATGCTGTAGCTAAGTTAAATGAGCGAGAACAATATATTGTGAAAAACAGAATGTTGACAGATTCTCCTCAAACATTAGATGACATTGGCAATAAATTTAATATTAGTCGAGAACGAGTTCGTCAAATAGAAAAAAGAGCCTTTGAAAAATTATCAGCAGAAGTTAAATTAAGTTTAAGTGGCGCCGCCTAAATGATAGATTTTTATTCTTACGTAATACAAAAACTTGTAGATGGAGGAATTAGTAATCCTCGATTAGAAGCACGTATTTTAATTTCTCATGTTTTAGAATGTTCTCCGTCAGAAATATATATGGGAAAAGAGATTGATGATATAAATAAAGAAAAAATAGAAAAATTATTAACCAAAAGAATCAACCATTATCCCTTAGATAAAATTATTGGTCATAAAGAATTTTTCAAAGCAGAATTTTTTACTAATGAATATGTTTTATCACCACGTTGTGATACCGAAATTCTGGTAGAAAGTGTTTTAGAATATACAAAGGAAAAAACAGATGTATCTATTTTAGATTTAGGTACGGGAAGTGGTTGCATTATTGAATCATTATTATTAGAGATGCCAAGTGCCAAAGGAGATGCAGTTGATATATCTGATGAAGCACTAAAAGTAGCAAAACAAAATGCTCGCAAATTAGGAGTAAATGAACGTATAAATTTTATACAGGCAGATTGGTTTGCCAATAATTTTCTAAAAAACTTTAATCAACAATATGATATAATTGTTACTAATCCACCATATATTCCCAGTGATGATATAAAAAAATTAGATGATGAAGTTAAAGAGCACGACCCGATATTAGCATTAGACGGTGGAAAAGATGGTCTTGATAGTTATATAAGGATATCAGAGTTGGCTCCTGACTTATTAAAAGATAATGGTCTTATTTTTATTGAGGCAGGTATTTTTCAATCTCAAGAAATTATCAAAATATTTTCTAAAAAAGGATTTATTCACAAAACAACGGCTTGTGATTTATCATCAATAGAACGATGTGTAATTATGCAAAAAGCTATTGCAGAAATAAAAAAAAATTAGTATATAAAAAATGAGCATATTTTTTGTCGCTCAAAAATGTTTAATTTTATTAAGGCTATAAGGCTTGTTTTTTTTGATTGGTTTATAAATGAGAAAAGTTAATAATAAATTTCGCGGTAATAATGTATATTCGTTAAATTACAAATTTGATAGTGTTAGTTCTGCAGGTAAATTTAGTGGAACGGCATTAGATTTAATAAAAAAGTATAATGAGTTAGCTAAAGAGGCTCATAGCAATGGTAACTATGTTGAAATGGAAGTATTTCGTCAATATGCAGAACATTATCGTAAAATTGTAACAGAGATTAACGAACGCAAGAATCAAAGTAGAGAAAATCAAGCTCAAAATGAAAATAATATTGAAGCAACAGAAAAAAGCGAAGATAGTGAAGTTGCAGATAAGACAATAGAAAATAATGTAACAGAAATAACAGCAGAAGAGACAACATCAGAAGAGCATCCAACAAAAAAAGTTGCTGAGAAAACAACGAGAAAAAGACGTAGTTTTACAGTAGTTGAAGTAGCTGAAAACAACGCAGAAACACTACCGACAGAAAAAGAGGCTAAAGTTTCTCGTCGTGGTGCAAAACGTAAAACTGCTGAAGAAACAACAGAGATGCCTGTAGCAACAGCTGAATAATAATTTACAAATATATAATTTTATCCGGAAACCTATGGTAAATCCGAAGTCTTTTTGTGAATATAAGGATATTTAAATGCAAAATAATTTAGAAAAAGCCTATAATATAGCTCAAAATGCAGATGTAACAACACCTCCTGATAGTGTAGTTTTATATAGTGTCAGTTTTTTAGAAACAGACGAAAATAAGCGTCAAGCTTTACAGTATATAAAAGAAAATGCAGGAACTTATACTTTAGATAATACTGAATGTGGTAAAAAGCTCATAGCCTTAGGCTTGGATTCTTGTAATGGCATACCAGATCCAGAAATAATGAAAGTTTGGGCAATTGCTTCACGGCGTTTTATATGGTCTGCTTCTGGAAATATAACAGCATTTGTGTATAATGCAGATAAGCGCAGCACTTTTGTTTCTATCGAGTTACCAAATATATTACAAAATCCACAGATTTTAAAGATAAATGGAATAGACAAATATAAGTTTGCTGAGCAGTTTAAATAATAATTTTGATAAATATAAACTTTTGCTCAGGTACTAAAAAATATTATTGATTTATATTTTAAAATTTTATATACAAAAAAGAGGTAATGATTCTTTATTATTACCACATTAACTTTCGCAGGTTAATAATTCAGAGGGCTTGTATATTCGCCTTTAAAAGAATATATCCCCCTAATGATCGGGGAGTCTTGTGCGTATGTCCAAAAAGTATAAAACGGTTCTACACTACTTTTAAAGGCACAAGAAATCATTTTTCTGAATTATGATTTGCGAACTCCCCGACCGCCTTATTTTTAGGTCTTTATATCATGGTTAAAGTCTCAGTTATAACAATTTGCTATAATGCCGAAGGTGTTGAAGATACTTGTAAGAGTATTGCATCTCAAAGCTTTGATGATTTTGAATGGATTGTTATCGATGGAGGTTCAAAATCAGAGATATTAGATATTTTTTCTCAATATAAAAATAAAATGACATACTTTGTTTCGGAACCTGATGATGGTATTTATAATGCTATGAATAAAGGTATCAGTCAGGCGAAAGGAGAATATCTTATTTTTATGAATGCGGGAGATTCTTTTTATAAAGAAACATTATTAGAAGAAATTTTTACTCAATCTCATAAAGCTGATGTTATTTATGGCGATATAGAATTTGATTATATAAAATGGAAAAAAGTTTTTCATAGCAGAAAAGTTCATAATAAATATTTTTTCATAAATGATACATTATGCCATCAAGCAACATTCATTAAAAAAGATGTTTTCAATAAGCTAGGTTTGTATGATGAATCATTCCGTATAGTTGCTGATTTTGAAAAATTTACAAATCTGGCTGTTAATGGCGGAACTTTTGAATATGTTCCATATATTATCGCTTCTTTTAGAGCTGGCGGAATATCATCTGACAGTAGTAGAAATAGACCGGAAATTGATAGGGTTCATCAAAAATATTATACAGATGCAGAAATAACAAAATACAAGCATAATCATAGAAGTAAAATATTTCAGAAAATCTTTTCTATAAAAAATTCTACAGATAAAAAGTTTAAAATTATCTCTATTTTAGGTTTCAAAATTTATATCAAACGTAAAAAATAAAAGCCCTTGCATAGCAAAGGCTTTT
Organism: Alphaproteobacteria bacterium; assembly: GCA_045577985.1. Lineage (GTDB taxonomy): Bacteria > Pseudomonadota > Alphaproteobacteria > RF32 > CAG-239 > RUG410. The sequence goes on along the minus strand of JAZNJJ010000026.1, from coordinate 56,055 downwards.
TTTAATCTATTTCAGAAAATTATTCCTGACTGAAAGATTTAGCTTGTTTCTTAGCTTCTTCAGAGCTTCTAGCAATATTTACTAAAATTGTCTGAGAAACTTCAGGGTGCAAGTTTAATTTAACTTGGTAAATACCTAAATCTTTAATAGGTTTTTCCAAATAAACATAGCGACGAGCAACTTCGAAACCAGCTTCTTTAATTGCGCTTGCAATATCACGAATAGTAACAGAACCATATAATTGTCCTGTTTCAGCTGCTTGACGAATCAAAATAGCGCTAAAGCCATTTAATGACTCAGCTAACTTAGAAGCTTCATTAAATAATTCTTTATTGCGAGTTTCTAAAGCAGCTTTTTGAGCTTCAAAATAAGCCATATTAGCATCTGTTGCACGCAAAGCTTTACCTTGAGGTAATAAATAGTTACGAGCATAACCATTCTTTACAGAAACTTTATCACCCATTTTACCTAATTTTTCTACGTGTTCGAGTAAAATAACTTCCATAATACCCTCCTACATAGCAACATATGGTAACAAAGCAATATAGCGAGCACGTTTAATTGCACGAGCTAATTCTCTTTGTTTCTTAGCTGAAACAGATGTAATACGTGAAGGAATAATTTTACCTTTCTCAGAAACATAACGAGAAAGTAACTTCACATCTTTATAATCAATCTTAATTCCATTTTCACCAGAAAAAGGACAAGATTTTCTTTTGAAAAAAGTTTGTTTTGCCATTTTAATTACTCCTATGCTTCTTCAACTGCACTAACTTCACTGTCTGAAGACATTTCGCTGTTGAAATCTTCTACTTTAACAGTCATGTAACGAATAATATCTTCGCTAAGTCTGATGCGTCTTTCATATTCGCTAATAGCTTTAGCAGGAGCAACAATGTTTAACAAAACATAGTGACCTTTGCGGTTTTTCTTAATACGATAAGCAAGGTTTTTCAAACCCCAATTATCAACTTTAACAACTTCTCCGCCTTCTGCCTTAATAACATCGCTCAACTCAGAAACGATATTATTTACTTGAGAAGAACCGAGATCTTGACGGGCGATTAATACGCCTTCATAATTTGCCATATTTCAATATCTCCTTATGGATTACTCAACAAAAGACCTTTTCAGGTCGGTTAATGTATAGCCGAACATAAATAAATCCGGCAAGGGACGAGCGTTAATATACACAAAAACTAAGTAAATGCAAGTATTTTTTTATTTGAAATAAATATAATTTTAACATTTAGAGGCTAAATTAAAACAAACTAGTTTTTATTAAGGTGTAAAATGAAGCAAATTTGTAAAATTTTGATATTATTTTTCGTATTTTTTACCACAGGGTGTGTAGAAATAGACAGTTATCATAGGCTACCATCTAAAGAGGTGAAATATGGAGCAGATGTAACTTTAGAAGAAAAAGAGTTTTTAGTTCCAGAATGTGAAAATAAAACAACCGTAGTCGTTTATGATGAACAGGGGCAATATGAAGTTCCAGCTTGTTCAGATTTTGTTACAACTGAAACATCTCAAGAGTTCATGACAAAGGAATTTAATCCTGATGAAATTGAAGGAGAATTTCCAGATGTTGAAAATAACAAATATTTCAGAAATCAGGTAGTATTACAAGATCCTAATACTAGAATTTTGGCATATTGTCGTGGACCTGAAGAAGCTGTAGAAAAATGTGTTAAGCGTCTTGAAAACTCTTGCTATGTAAGATTAAGTAATATTCCGCGTATGTCTGCAAAATATGATACGTTGAAGAGAGGAGTATATCCGTCTCGTCGTTGGCGTAGTGGAGAAAATGTTCCAAGGTGGTAAGATGTTAGCTCGTGTAAATACTATCGCTTTTAATGGATTATCTACTTTAGACGTGGATTTGCAGTTGCAAATATCATCAGGATTACCCGCTTTTAATATTGTCGGTCTTCCTGATAAAACAATTGCAGAAAGCAAGGAAAGAGTTCGAGCAGCTCTAAACACTATAGGCTTAGAAATACCGGCAAAACGCATAACCATTAATCTAGCTCCGGCAGACTTATTAAAAGAGGGCTCTCATTTTGATTTGCCGATTGCCACAGCATTGTTAGTAGGAATGGGAATTATACCTGCCGAAGATATAATGGGGTATGTTGTTGTTGGTGAGTTGGGATTAGATGCATCTATTTTATCAGTCAATGGTGTCCTCCCTGTCGCTATTCATGCAAATCGTAAACATAAAGGTTTAATTTGTCCTGAAAGGCAAGGAAGTGAGGCGGTGTGGTCTGGATTGAAAGATATTGTCGCAGCTCCGGATTTATTGTCGTTAATAAATCATTTTAAAGGAGTTCAACAGCTTCCTTATCCAATTGCAAAACAGAAAAAGAGTCCGATATCCGACTTAGATATGTCAGATGTTAAAGGGCAAGAAACGGCTAAAAGAGCATTAGAAATTGCAGCGGCAGGAGCTCATAATTTATTAATGGTTGGCACTCCTGGAGCTGGTAAATCCATGTTGGCGTCAAGATTAACAACTATCCTACCTCCTTTAACAACCGAAGAAGCTTTGGAAACTTGTATGATTCATTCTATTGCCGGAGAATTAAAAGATAGTGAAATTAGTTTTGATCGTCCATATCGAGATCCTCATCACAATGCTTCAACTCCTGCTTTAGTCGGCGGTGGTCGAAAAGGGACACCTGGTGAAATTTCTTTAGCACATAATGGAGTGCTGTTCTTAGATGAATTACCTGAATTTAATCGAGCAACATTGGAGGCTCTAAGACAGCCGATTGAAACTGGTTACGTTACAATTTCACGAGTAAATTGTCATACTCAATATCCTGCAAATTTCCAGCTCATTGCTGCGATGAACCCTTGTCGTTGCGGATATTTAGGACATAATGGACAAGAATGTACTAGAGCTCCAAAATGTGCCGAAGAATATCAATCAAAAATTTCTGGTCCATTGATGGATAGATTCGATATACATATACAAGTACCTCCGGTCAGTCCTTGGGATATTTCTGAAGTAAAAAAAGGTGAAAGTTCAGAAGTAATCAGAAACAGAGTAATTAAGGCTCGAAAGATTCAACAAGAGCGTTTTATACAGCTAGGTTGTCCTAATTTGCGTACAAATTCTCAACTTAAAGGCGATATACTTGAAGAAGTTACGCAATTAACAGCTGATGCGAAAGAACTTTTGATAAACTTTGCAGACAAAATGAAGATGTCTGCAAGGGCATATCATCGAACATTGAAGTTGGCAAGAACGATTGCAGACTTGCAAAATGAAAAAAATGTGTCTAAAGTACACATAGCAGAGGCATTATCGTATAGATATGTTATGCCCGCAAAACAGGTATAGGAGAAAACATAATGAATAAACATAACAAATTGTTATATATATTATCCGCTGTATTAGGATTTAGTATTCTTACTGCCGGCACAGTTGTTGCCGGATATGGTAATGAAAATAACGTTCCTCAAAATGTGCGATTAAATAAGGATGGAAGTTTATTTCCGGGAGGAATTTGTCCTAATTGTTCAACAGATAAAGATGGAAGTCTTTTTCCTGGAGGCCCATGTGTTCGTTGCACAAAAGACGGCAGTCTTTTCCCTGGTACCTGCAAAAAATGCGTAGAGCGTGTAAAAGTTAAAAACTATGTTCCATATAATCCTGTTGTTGCTGAGGCGGTAGAACGTAATTGTTGTCAAATGGCTCCAATTACTTTATCTCATGTAGACTTTAGAATAAAAGATAGTGAATTAGATTCTCCTTATACCAATAAATTAGGAAATTATCGATTCCGTATTTTCGGTTGCCGCCGTTTTGATAAGGAAGCTGTATTGAATAAGGGGCGTATTATGGAAAAAAATATTGCCTTTAATACAGTATTTGAAGAAGTAGTTGGTGATTGTTATAAGGTTTTGCCAATGCCTCAAGATTTGTGTTTAGAAGAAGTTCCTTCAGAGCTTCCTGAATATGTTTTAACGGCAGAGATTACCGATTATTTTATGAATATTTGTGATGAATATAATTGGGATGAAGCTAAAAAAGAAGATATTAGAAGTGGTTCTTCAGAAATAACTATCACCTGGCGTTTAATGGATTTAACAAAAAATAAAGTATATTGGAAAGGTGAAAGTGTTGGTTATGGAGAATTATACAACGGGGAAATAAATGGTGAAGTTAAATTAATTGAACGTGCATTTGCTGATGCAACAAGTAATTTACGCAATCTACCTGGTTTTGAAGATAGATTAATGCAACGTATAAGCCCTACAGAGATGGCAATGCAACGTAATGCATTAATTGAAGAAGAAAGAGCCTTAAATCCATTAAAATGTGGATTTAGAAAAGAATATGATCAAGCCAAAGATTGTGAGTTAGGTCGTCCAGGAGCAGATATTTCTAAATGTCGTCCATGTCCTCCTTGCGTATGTCCACAAACTTGTGAACAAGCTGTTCAATTTACTCCTATTGCCGAAACAGTTCCTGTTACACCTGTTATACCTGAACCTGTAACAGTTTTCCATGAAGATGGTGTTTGTACTTGTAGCTGTCCGCCAACAACCTCAGCTATTCCAGTTGTTGAGATTTATGAAGATGGTGGAGTTAACGGAAATGGTTTCTCTATCAAAGAAGAAATTTGCAACACAATTGTTTCTAGTGGCGGAACAAATGCTGACGGAATTATTATTACGGAAGAAGTTTGTGATAATATAACAAATAAAGGTGGGGTTGTAGCTGATGGAATCATCCTTACAGAAGAAACCTGTGATGCTATAGTTGCGAAAGGCGGAGTAACTGCTGATGGAATTACGATCACTGAAGAGGTTTGTGATAATATATTAGCAAAAGGCGGTGTTGTGGCTGATGGAATAATTCTCACCAAAGAAACTTGCGATGCCATTGTTGCAGATGGTGGAGTTAAAGCTGATGGTATTACTATTGAGGGTGGTGTAAACAGCGATGGAATTGTTATAAATGAAGAAGTTTGCGATGTCGTATTAGATTCTGGCGGAGTAATATCAGATGGTCTGGTTGTTTCAGAAGGATGTGATGTTATCTTCGAAGACGGAAATGTATACAGCAGTTTTGATATCATAAATTCTTGTATAGATGAAAATGGTAACGTGAAAGACGATGGAATGTGCCAAGTTGTCGACGATACATGGGTTGAAACAGGAGATGCAAAAAGCTTAGATAATTTCTGTGTAGTAGAAACAGATCCATGCAAAGCATTAACACCTGAAACCATACATCGTATGCGTTCATCAATAGTTCAAATAACCAGTCCAAATGGAAGAAAAGGTGCAGGACTATTAATCTCAGATAGATTCGTTTTAACTGCAGGAGATTTAGTAGATAAAGAAAACAACAGTTATGATATTAAAACAATTCGTAATGACGAATTAAAGGCTCGTGCCGTACGCATTAATCCGAGCAAAAATACAGCTTTGTTCATGCTTGATAAAAGCACAGAATATACTCCTCTTGCTCTTAACTTAAGCTTACCAGAAGTTGGTAAAAGTGGGTTCTTAACTGTAGGTCTATTAGATGTATCTGACTTTAAAAATGGCGAAGACTATTTAGAAAATAGTGCTCGAATTGAAGGATATCGATATACAGAAGATAAAGGAGCAGAAATACTGGCTAACACATTCATTCAAAATGTTACAGTTGGCGGAGCTTTAATTTACAAAGATTGTACAATAAATGGTATGGCTCATTCTGGCACAAAAACAGATGATGGATTAGATATGTTTATCCCAACTGAAACAGCATTACGTAGTCTTGGTATCAGTATTTGTGGGCATGAATATGTTGAAGAAAGTCCATGGCAACAAACTGTATATAAGCCAGTCACTGAGCAAATTAAGAAAATTCAGAAAGCTCCTGAAGCAATGAAACCTGAAGAACGAAAATAATCGCTATAGCCCCATATTTTGGGGCTAGAAGGTGATAATATACATAGGAGAAAATAATGCTCAAAATAAGTGAACTTGGTCGGACAATGCTAGAAACAATAAGTGTTTTAGCAATAGTCGGAGTACTCTCTGTTGGTGGTTTTGGTATAATAGGTAAAGCAATGCAAACTCATCGCGAAGCACAACTTTTATCTGATACAGCAGATTTAGCAAGATATGCAAAAAAGTTTGCTTGCAAATATGAAAAAGCTTATAGAACATATACATTGTTTTTGTATAAGTCAAATGCTTATCCAACAAATTTATATTATGATTCCGGTTCAAATACATATGTTGGAATAATGGATTCAATATATCAGATTAATGGAGATAATGACTATTTCAATATCAATATTAGCAATCTTTCTGACGACAGTTGCATCAAATTAGCTACCGCAGATTGGGGAACAGGACGAACATCTGGAATGATAGGTGTTGCAATTGGCAACAGTGATGTTGGTTCATATTTTAAAAGTTGTACAAGTGATTGTGCCGACAAAGATTTTGCTGTAAGTTCTCTTTCATCAAATTATCCGATGTCAGTTGATAAAGCGGTTGAAAATTGTACTAATGGTTCAAATAACACTATTCAGTTATGGTATAAAGGTTGTAAATAAAATACATATAAAATAAGGAGAAAATAAATGAAAAATTTTTACCAAAGAGGTAGATCAATGATAGAGATGCTTGGTGTACTGGCTATTGTTGGAATATTATCTGTTGGTGGTTTTAATTTAGTAAATAAAATGCAAACAAGTAGCACTATCAATGAAGTATTGGATGAGGTATCAACACTTGCCAGTAAAGTCCGTACTGTTGCTAGAGATTATGAAGGAACATCTGGAGCACAAATTAATTCTTATGTAAAAAAAGCTAAAGCTGTACCTGACACATTTTTATATACCGAAGATGAATCTAATCCTGATAACATTAGTTTTACTGGTGCAGGAGATGTTGATTATTCAATCTATTACATTGGTTCTCCAAGAGTTTTATTTTCAATAAAATTAGAAAATGTAAGCACAGATATTTGTATGCAGATAGCTACAAATAATTGGGGTGGTCCATCATCAAGTGGTTTTAGAGGCATAGCAGTTAATATGGATGCTCCAACCTCAGTTGATAGTGCAATCCAATCTGGATTAAACACTTCACTGTCCGCTAATTTAGCTGTAGCAGGGCATTCAACAAACCCAGCTCCTATGGGTATAGGAACTGCTACAGATACATGTGGTAATACAAATACAATAATAATGTCATTTAGATAATGGTATAGATAACAATGCTCAAACTAAAACATTTATCTTTAAAATCGTTTGGTGAAAATTTTGCAATTATAAACAAAAATTGTACAGTTTATAAACTTGATGACATCAACAAAATAACCAAACTTGAAATTCAAGGTGAAAATAAAACAGTATATGCTTTTTTGCAAATTGTTGAAGATGAGAGCATTGTTGGTCTAGATGAGATAGCATTAAATGATGAAGCATTTTCAGCACTTGGTTTGCCAGAAGGAATAGAGGTAAGTGTAAGCTTATCATCCCCATCTCCAAGTATAAACGCCATAAAGCGCAAAATAAATGGAGATATATTAACATCATCTGAATATGTAGATATTATGCAAGATATATCTTCAGGCAGATATTCAAAAATGGATATCGCAGCCTTTTTAGTTGCTTGTTCATCATTTATGAGTGCTTCTGAATTAGTTTCTTTAACAGAAGCATTAGTTGGCAATAAGGTTTTACATTGGGATGAAAAAAGTATAGTAGTTGATCACCATTGTTTAGGTGGAATACCCGGCAATAAAACAGATTTAATTGTTTTGGCCATTGTTGCTGCATACGGACTACCCATAGCAAAACCGTGTATTCACTCTTTGACATCATGTGCAGGTGTTGCTGATACAATAGGTTGTATGGCTGAAATAAACCTTAAAGATAACGAATTTCAAAAACACTTACGCACAAATAATGGAGCTATTGTATGTTATGATGCTCTTTATATATCTAGAGCCAATCGATTATTACATGATGTTCGTCGTCAATTAGGAATAGATCAAAACGAATTTGTCATAGCATCCATATTATCAATGATGATGTCAATGGGAATAACTCACTTAGTTTTGGATATCCCTGTAGGAGAGAAGGCTCGTATTCATAGTACCAATGAGGCAATGCGAATTCGCAAGCAAATAGAATATGTCGGTGATATGCTGGGTATTGAAATTGATGCAGTTATAACTGATGGTAGTGAGCCAATAGGAAACGGAATAGGCGCAGTTTTAGAAGCCCGAGATGTTATGAAAGTTCTGAGAAATTATAAGGATGCCCCACAAGATCTAAAAGAAAAATCTTTATTCTTAGCGGGTAGGGTCTTAGAATTTGATCCTCAATTAAGAGGTGGTAAAGGTTACGCTGTAGCCAAAGAACTTTTAGAAAGTGGCAGAGCTTTAGAAAGTTTTCAACAAATTGTAAATACACAAGGATTAAAAAAAGTTCCCAAATTGGGAAAATATTCTCGCGAGGTTGTTTCTGCATTTGATGGAGTTGTTGAAGCGATTAATAATGTCATTATTAATAAAATCGGAGTTTATGCCGGTGCAACACAATATTTAGGTTCAGGAATAGACTTACATAAAAAAGTTGGTGATTATGTAAAAAGTGGAGATGTTTTATATACAATATATTCATGCAATGCCAATGATTTTGAAATAGCATGTAATTTAATGGAACGTCAAAACGGCTATACAATAAGTGTTGAATAAATAAATATTAAAAAAATTATAAAAAAATCATTTAACATCTTGCATACATAAAATTTACTCCCTATATACATCTTTAGAATTAAAATAGGAGGAAATTTAATATGAGTAATAAAGTAATTGGTATCGATTTGGGTACAACAAACTCTTGCTTTTCAGTAATGGATGGTAAAGATGCAAAAGTGTTAGAAAACTCAGAAGGTGCCAGAACAACCCCGTCAATGGTAGCATTTACAGATACTGAGCGTTTAGTTGGATACCCAGCTAAAAGACAAGCTGTAACAAACCCTGAAAATACATTATTTGCTATTAAAAGATTAATTGGTCGCCGTTATGATTCTGCAGAAGTTTCTAAGTTTAAAGAAAGTTCTCCATTTAAAATTGTATCAGGAGATAATGGTGATGCATGGGTTGAAGCAAAAGGTCAAAAATATGCTCCATCACAAATATCTGCAATTGTATTACAAAAAATCAAGGAATATGCAGAAAGTTATTTAGGTGAAAAGGTTGAAAAAGCAGTTATTACAGTTCCTGCATATTTCAACGATTCTCAACGTCAAGCAACTAAAGATGCTGGTAAAATTGCCGGTTTAGAGGTTTTACGTATTATCAACGAGCCAACAGCTGCCGCTTTAGCATATGGAATGGATAAGCAAGCAACTGGTACAATAGTTGTATATGATTTAGGTGGTGGTACATTTGATGTATCTATCTTAGAAATTGGTGATGGTGTATTTGAAGTTAAAGCAACAAACGGTGATACATTCCTTGGAGGAGAAGATTTTGACCAACGCTTAGTAAATTATTTAGCTGAAGAATTTCAAAAAGAAAATGGGATTGATTTACGTGGTGATAGATTAGCATTGCAACGTTTGAAAGAGGCAGCAGAAAAAGCTAAGATTGAATTATCATCAACAACTCAAACAGAAATCAATTTACCATTCATAACAGCAGATGCTTCTGGTCCAAAACACTTAAACATGAAATTAACTCGTGCTAAATTAGAATCACTTGTTGAAGATTTGATTGAAAAAACAGCAATTCCATGCCAAAAAGCATTAGCTGACGCTGGTTTGAAAGCTAGTGATATTAGCGAAGTAATTTTGGTTGGTGGTATGACACGTATGCCAAAAGTACAAGAAAAAGTAAAAGAAATTTTTGGTAAAGAACCACACAAAGGTGTAAATCCGGATGAAGTTGTTGCTGTTGGTGCTGCAATACAAGGTGGTGTATTGATGGGAGATGTTAAAGACGTTCTTCTTCTTGATGTAACACCATTATCATTGGGTATTGAAACATTAGGCGGAGTATTTACTCGTTTAATTGATAGAAATACCACAATTCCAACACGTAAATCACAAGTATTTTCAACAGCAGAAGATGGTCAAACAGCCGTAACAATTAGAGTATTCCAAGGTGAGCGAGAAATTGCCGCACATAACAAATTGTTAGGACAATTTGATTTAGTGGGTATTCCGCCTGCACCAAGAGGTATGCCTCAAATTGAAGTAACATTTGATATTGATGCTAATGGTATTGTTAACGTATCTGCAAAAGATAAAGCAACAAACAAAGAACAAGCAATTCGCATTCAAGCTTCTGGTGGTTTAAGTGATGCCGAAATCAACCAAATGGTAAAAGATGCAGAAGCTAATGCTGAAGCAGATAAACAAAAGAAAGAACTTGTTGAAGCAAGAAATCGTGCAGAAGGTTTGATTCATGAAGTTGAAAAGAACTTAAAAGAGTTTGGCGATAAAGTTGCTGAAGCAGATAAAACAAGCATTACAACCGCTGTTGAAGATGTTAAAGCAAGCCTTGAAAAAGAAAATTTAGAAGACATTAAAGCAAAAACAGATGCGTTAATGCAAGCTTCTATGAAATTAGGTGAAGCTATGTATAAATCTCAACAAGCAGAGGGTATGCAAGGAACACCTCATGGGGCGGATGCCGGAACATCTTCTTCAACAGAGGCTCCAAAAGATGATAATGTTGTTGATGCCGACTTTGAAGAAGTTAAATAATCAACTTATTCTTAAAAGAAAACCTCCCAATATGGGAGGTTTTTTGTATAGAAGAAAGAATTCTTTAATTATTGGAACACCCATCCAATCTCTTTATAACCAGGAAAGTAATCACCAGATGAAAGAGAACAAGCATTTACAGCTATATCAACAGGCATAGGCACGGAAACTTTAGAGCCGCCGGGAACGGCTACAGCATAATTATTACCTATTGTACCAGTGGATAAATCGGGTTTAGGACCAGATAGATCATACTCTCTAACTATTACACCAATTAACCCTGTCGTATCACGACTCCCCCAATCTTGTGTAGCAAGTTCAATACACGCTTCTTCAGGAACAAGGGTAGCAATACCAAAGCTTTCTTGATCATCTCCTTCAGACCCCACCATAAATCTTTGCCCCCAAGCGTTAGTCATTATATTTCCCGAACCAAACATTTCCTTTGGAGCTAAATTTGCTTTATATAAAATTCCCTCATATAAATTACGATATCTTTTTTGTCTTTGTCTTGCGTATAAAGCTCTAACATTTTGTGAAATTTGTGTAATTTGATCAATCGTCTTATTGATTCGATATTTCATCATCGCCTTTGAGTATCCGGCAATTCCGCCTACAGATAATACCCCAATAATCGCCAAAACTCCGAGCATTTCAATCATTGAACGACCTGATTGGTTATTTTTCTTCATTATATTCTCCTTTTCTATTGTCCGAAAAAAAGGATCCCTTTTTTCGGACACAAAATCTTAAATTCAGAAAATTTTAACCTATTGATGTTACGTTACGAGGAGAACAAATTTTAATGAAAAAAATGTCCGAAAAAAGGGATCCCTTTTTTCGGACATTTAACATTTTCAATATTTTAATCATATAAAAGCGTTGATTATAGCGCTTTAGTGCTTGCATTTATGAAATAAAAAATCTAAATAACATACATGACATAAATAAAGAGACTAAAAATGAGTGATACTGAATACTATGATTTATTAGAAGTAAGCCGTTCGGCAAGTCAAGATGAAATAAAAAAAGCTTTTAGAAAACAAGCAATGAAATATCATCCAGATAGAAATCCGGATAACAAAGAAGCTGAACAAAAGTTCAAAGCTATAAACGAAGCTTATGAAGTACTTAAAGATGAACAAAAACGTGCTGCATATGATAGATACGGCAAGAACGCTTTTGCTAATGGAGGTATGGGCGGAGGTAATCCATTTGGAGGTTTTGATTTTGCTGGTGGTGGATTTGCTGATGTATTTAACGATATATTCTCAGAGTTTATGGGGGGATCATCTGGACGACAACGTTCATATCAGCAACGAGGAAGTGATTTAAGATATAATCTTAATATTACTTTAGAGAAGGCTTTCAATGGTACTGAAGAAGAGATTGTCATTCCAACTACTCAAGCTTGCGAAAAATGTCATGGTCACGGAACAAAAAACGGTAAAGAGCCTGAGGTTTGCCCAACATGTAATGGAAGCGGAAAGGTAAGAACTCAGCAAGGTGGATTTTTTGTTTTTGAAACGACATGTCCAAACTGTCGAGGAAAAGGTCGTGTTATAAAAGACGTTTGTTCTGAATGTCATGGAGCGGGGCAAACAAAAATAAATAAAAAACTCAAAATAAAAATCAAAGCGGGCATTGAATCAAATATGCGTATCCGTGTTGCAGGTGAGGGAATGGCTGGCCTACACGGCGGAGAAAATGGAGATTTGTATGTGGGTATTATTGTAGAACCTCATAAACTCTATGAACGCAATGGAAATGATTTATATACAGCTGTTCCAATATCTGTAAGTTGTGCAATTTTAGGTGGTTCAGTTGAAATTCCGGGTATTGATGGAAAAACGGTTAAAGTAGAAATTCCATCAGGTACACAAAATGATTCTCTGATTAAAGTAAAAGGAGAGGGAATGCATTTATACGACTCAGAACGCCGAGGAGATTTATATGTAAGCGTGAAAGTTATTATTCCAACAAAATTAAACGCTAAACAGAAAGAGCTTATGGAAGCGTTCAGAGCTGAAAATAAAGACGATACTTGCCAACCGGAAATAAAAGGATTTTTTGATAAAATAAAGGATTTATTTCAGTAGAAGTTGAAGTTATTGACAATTCTATACTGAAGTGATATACACCTATCTTGATATATAATTATTTTGTTGTTTAAAAATTGATTATTATGAACGAAAAGAAGTTATTCGCAATGCTTGATGAACTCGAGTTTACGCGAGAAATGGCAGACAAATTTTTTTCTTGTTCTTTATCTAAAGAAGAAAGAAAAAATTTACCCAAAGAATGTATTTTGACACCATGTCCAATTGCTTACGTCAAGGGGGATAATTTAGAGATTTTTCCATATCTTGACATTAGGCGCAAGGCGGAAATTTGGGGAATTCAAACCGGTAATATTGTTTTTAAAAAGACAGAGGAAAATCCTCGGACTTTCATCGAAGCAGTACGGCTCGAAAGTCTTCGTCCATTAGTTTGCGGAAAGAAGCAAATAATTCCATGGGATAATCATTTTGATGAAGCATATATTCGCCGAAATTTATTCAACAAAACAGTTGAAATATTAAACGAATATAATATTGAAGCTGATGAGTGGGGATGTGCATACTGGGCTCTAGGTCCTGAAGGAGAAAATGATGCTCTTACGTACATGATGAACTGCGGTTGTGGAAATTTTCACGGTATGGCAGACATGAAACAGAATGTACGCCTAATGATTAGCCTTGATTAAGATTGAAAAAGACTTAGTTTTTAATGACTAAGTCTTTTTTTGTGTAGAAGAAAGAATTTTTAAGATTAGTAGAATTTGAATGTTAAACGCCCCATTGAGGACCCTGTAATATTACTACAAGCATCAACAGCCACATCTATTGGCATTGGAACTGGAACATCAGAACCACCTGCACAAGCAATAGCATAACCACTACCGCTTTCACCTGCACAGTTTTCTCTCGTAGATATAGGACGAGAATTTGTATCAATCCCTACAGAAATTAAACCGGAAGCTTCGCCACCACCCCAATCTTGCGTAGCCAGTTCAATACACGCTTCTTCCGGTAGATCATATAATGAAATAACAAAAGCTTTACTATCTTGAGAAGCTCTTTTTGATGCTGTTTCAAATCCAACTCTACCACCAAAAGCATTAGTCATGCCATAACTACCAGAACCATCTTCAAACATTTCTCTTGGTGCCAAATTTGCTTTATATACTATTTTTGCACTCAAACTACCGTAATTTTTCTGTCTGGCATATAAAATTCTAATATTTTGTGCAATTTGTGAAACTTGATCAATAGTTTTATTGATTCTGAATTTCATCATCGCTTTAGAGTATCCGGCAATTCCTCCGACAGATAATACGCCGATAATCGCCAAAACACCTAACATTTCAATCATAGAACGACCAGATTGATTACTATTTGTCATTATAAACTCCCTTCTGATTGTCCGAAAAAAGGGTTCCTTTTTTTCGGACATGAAATTTCAAATTTAGAAAAATTTAACCTATTGATGTTACGTTGTGAGAGAAAGATTTTTTAATAAAAAAAATGTCCGAAAAAAAGGAACCCTTTTTTCGGACATTTTCATTTTTATTTAAACAAAAACAGCACCTCAAATGAGGTGCTGTTAGAAAGTTGATCATTGGTATTTATTTACCAGCCTTATAACGAGCAAATTCATTACCATTTTTTGTAATGACTAATACCTTGCCGTCATTTTTCAGTTCAAAGTTAAATTCGTCGGTATAGACAGTATTCTTGCCATTGTTCCATTTCCAAGCTGTTGCTGTAGGATATGTAAACATTCTAAACACCTTATCTTCATGAGATGTCCACAACATAAAGTTGCTTTCATCTGAAGCAATAGAATTTACCCACTTGCCATTAACATACGAACCGCCATTAAAACGACTATCAGTTATGGCCTCAAAGTAATTTGTGTTTATTTCTGGCTCATTTGCATTACGTCTAACCACTACAGGAAGAGTTCCATTTTCAAAATGTAATGACCATGTATAAATCCAGTCTTTTACATCTTCATTACATGAAACAGTTGCTGTAGCCTTAACAAACTTACCCCAATCTGCAGGAAAATCAGGATTCCATGGCTTCTCAACATTAATTGTTCCCGTAGCAGAACTATTAAATGTGTTGCTACCGAAACTTACGTTGATAACATCAGTATAATTATATACGATTACCATATCATCTTCTGATTTAATACTGGTAGTTGCACCATTCTCAATAGCATTGAAATCAACTTTTCCAAAATCATAAGTTTTACCCTCACGTGTAAAGATTATTGAGTTCGGATCAATAGATTTCCATCCGTTGGTTTGATTGGAAGAGTTGAGATTTGCAATAGTTTTAATATCGCGAGTTTCAACGTTCCAAGACCAATACCCATCTTTTTCTGCTTTAGTATTCAAAACGCTTACCGTAGCAGAACCAGTGTTTTGATTGCCATTAGCTTCTTTAGAGCTCCAGTTTGTATAACAATTAAAGGAGCGAGTGAAAGTTTTAGTTATAGCCTCGCTAGTTTCTGAACCATTAGAATACTTAGTAATCCAGTTCAGTTTAGCGATAACGTTATCGTTATTAATGATAAGCTGAGGATTTGTTATATCATAACCAGAAACAACAACATCCACAATAATCTCTCCTGTTGCCGTTGAATTTTTAGTGTTGCCACCGTAAACAACGTTTATCTTATCTGTATAAGAATAAGTCGAGCTATTAGCTGTCTCATTTTTCAACTTAACGTTTGCTCCTGCCTCAGATGCGCTAAACTCAATTTTATCAAATGCAAAAGTTTTACCCTCACGAGAATAAACTATGCTATTTGGATCAATAGAGTTCCAGCCATTTTTCTGAGTAGAGCTGGCCAAATTTACAAGAGTAGTAATCTGTCTGGTTTCATTTACATAAGTGAAGAAACCTTCCTTCTTACTGTTAGAACTCAACAAAGATGTGTTGGCAGATTCTGTTGTTTGAGTTGCATTGTTTTCCTTTGAAGACCAGTTAGTATACACTTCAAGACTTCTTGCAAAACTCTGCTTCACAGATTCTGTTTCTTCAGTACCATCATTATAGATAGTTGCCCATGTTAATGTAGCAGTAACATCTTCACTGTTAACAACAAGCTTTGGATCACGAATTTCATGATCTACAACTTCACGAGCTTTTTCTACGATAATTGTACCGGGAGCCGAACTGTTAAGACTGTTAGAACCGAAAGCTACATTAATAGTACAAACGTAACTATATGTCTCAACATTTTTAACAGTGCTTTCAAGTGTTGTCTTAGCATCAGACTTTGTAGCTGAAAAATCTAAAGTTCCAAAATCAACAGTTACACCATTTTGAGTATAAACAATGCTGTTAGGATCAATAGAAGTCCACTCATTTGCCTGAGAAGAGGAAGCCAATTTTGCTGTTGTTGAAATTGAACGGGTTTCTTTTATGAATACCCAATTACCATCTACAACAGGCTCAGATTTAACTATCGATACATTTGTATTACCAGTAGTCTGATTTGCATTAGCTTCTTTAGAGTTCCAGTTTGTGTTGCAAACAAGTTCACGAGGAAATGTTTTGCTAACACTTTCTGTCTTTTCTGTGCCGTCATTATAAGTAGTAATCCATGTCAGAGAAGCAATCACGTTATTTGAATTAACAACGATCTTCTTGTCTTTATAGCTATTACTCTTAATACCCTTTCCGTCAACTTTTATTGTACCTGGAGCAGATGTATTCACAGTATTTTCACCATAAATAACATTCAACTTATCGGTATATTTGTAAACAGAAAGTCCATTTTCTTCTTTTACGAAGACAACGTCGGCACCATTTTCATCTGCAAAAAATTCTATTTCTCCAAAATTATATGTTTTTCCTTCTCGAGAATAAACAATTTCGTTTGGTACAACCACAGACCATTTATTGGTTTGTTTAGAAGAATTCAAATGAGCTAAAGTTGAAACATTTCTGGTCTGATTTTTATAAGACCAAAAACCTTCACTCTTTTGATTAGAAGCAGATATAACAACAATAGCTGTATCTGTCTTCTGGTTTGAATTTGCTTCAATACAAGTCCAATCTGTCAGGCAAGAAATAGAACGCGGAAGTTCTATTTTGTCGGTTTCTCTCACGTCTTTGCCATCAGTATAATTGATAACAAAATCGATTGAGGCAATAACCTTATCATCTAGAATCTGAAGTTTAGGATTTTCCAAGTCATATCCCTGAATACTCGTTGCAGTTTGATAAAGATATACATCTTCCATCAAATTTTGAGTATATCCGAGATATAGAGTCCTGATCTCATTGTTGAGAACGGCCTTATCAAAACCTTCTTTATCAGAACCTTTGGCAGAAACATTGCTAGCTATTTCTGTAGCTTCAACATTTTCATATCCAAAAGCAACTTCTACATGAGAATCTCTGTAAACGGCTCTCTCGTGATAAAGAGAATAATCTGTAACAATAAGTTCAGCCTCTATTCCATTAGAAATATTTGCTGAATATTTATCAGTTTTACCGAATACATTCCAGTTACCTTCCTTTTCGACACTATTTTCATTTCCGCTAACAACAACACCATTAGATTTATCAAAGGCATAATCAAATGAAGAAACGTATTTCTCATAAGGAGCTATACCCTTAAATTCTCTTTTCAAAATGCGAGAGAATGGTTCTTTGATAACTTCACCACTCTTCATGGTATACATTTTATCAAAAGAGATTTGCTCAGTTGTTTCATCAATAACCTTACGATTTTTGTTAATTACTTCAACTTTATCAATCGCATCTTCAGAGAGAACCTTACGATTAACATAAGTCTTAAGATTTACATTAAAAATAGAATCTCTCTTGGTGTTTTTTTCTGCAAATGTCAATTCTACAGAATACTCAGTTGTTAAGACACTTGAAACATAAGTTGCTCTAGTCGTGTTCTTAGAGGTGTTAATATTTTGCACTTTTGTCAGCTTAGCACTAATCAATGAGTCTGAACCAAAATGGCATACATCATCTTTAACTTCAGCTGAAAATGCATAAATAATCACCGGAACAGAAACAACCTGTCCATCGTTAAACGACAGAATTAAAGTATCTTTTTCTTCATATCCGTTATAACTCACATGATCACGATTATAATTTCTTCTAAGTTCAGAAGAAACCAATACCGGCTCAATCTGCTCTTCAGTAATGACATAATTATCCTTCAGGCAGTATATGTGAGTATCCATAGTCGGATATTCGGTCATACTAAAAGAATCAACAACTTCTCCGTCAAGGATATTGTAGATTCTCATTTTAGCTTCCATTTCATCGCTGGCCTTATCTGTTAAAGCCGTATCGATGTCATGGGTGAGGTCATTAACCATAACATGGTCTTTCACGATCTTAATTGTATCCACATGAGTAGGATACGAACGAGTATCTTCAAAACCATCAGCTGTGCATGAGCCGAACAGAACGATACCTACTAACGCAACAAATGTTGCAACAAACTTCTGAAATTTTGCCATAAGCTATATAAATTTAAAATTTTACACTATAAATCACATTGAAAATGGAAATATGCAAAATTACCAATGAAAAGCTTATCAACTACAGTTTATGAAATTGTAGTGTATCTTTTCCTTAATAATAACAATAATCGCATCCAATGGTAATATTTATATCACCTCTTAGAATATCATAATATTTTATTTTTGACAAGAGTTTATAATAAAAAAACCGTCTATAAAGACGGTTAAAAATTGAATTAAAATAATGGTTTATTTATATTCTCTGTAATCAGTTAATACGTTTTTATTTTTAGGAGCAACTACAGGAGGTTTTTTGTTTGTAGAAGCTACAGGAAAAACTTTAACTCCTTCATAATTCAAGGCTTCAGCATCTTCTTTTTTCTTTTTTGCAATAGCCGCTTTAGCATTATCATAATCTTTTGAAGGATGATTATATTTTATGATTGTATCTACATTAGGAACTGTGGTTGATTGTGAAGCTTGAACACTAGCTCCTTGCTTAGATGTATCTTTTTGTTGGGCAGGAATTGGTTGAGGTGCACTCACATATGGATCTCCTCTTCTAACAACGCCTCCATCTTTATCAACCATAAAATCTTTTGGATCCAAAGTAATTTCTTCCGGTAAGCGAAGCATCATGTAACCAGCTCCACCTCCAAATGCAGGTCCAGATAATCCGATAGAATAGAAACCGCCGATATATCCATAGTCTAAATCAATATAATCAATAGCAAATAATGTCTTGATGGTGCTGGTTCCAATGGTTGTCATTTTACAGGTGTATCCATTGTCTTCCATAATAACATTATCAATATTTTTTGCATATAACAAAGTTTTGCTTGGACGACATACTGGCGTTTGACCATTATATGATACATTCCAATTCAATATTAAATTAAATGCAGATGTACTCTTTTTGCTAATTGATACATCGGTAATTTTAACATCATCAACATACATATACGCTGGAGTAATACCAACCGTTATTGGAACTGATATATAATTTTCTGTACAAGCATGAGTATTCGGATCTGCGGCACATATTAATGCTTTTCTGCGAGCATTGCTATCAAACATATGTAATAAAGTATTATAAATATATTCTTTAGACATAGATAATCTGGCTGGAGCACATTGTTTTGCTCGACATAC
Source organism: Alphaproteobacteria bacterium (assembly GCA_045577985.1). Classification (GTDB taxonomy): domain Bacteria; phylum Pseudomonadota; class Alphaproteobacteria; order RF32; family CAG-239; genus RUG410. The sequence continues at coordinate 36,605 of JAZNJJ010000026.1, read as the reverse complement.
TACAATTGAATTTGGTACTTTTATATTAGGTTGTTGAAAAACCGTATCAATTTCATCTGTACCAAAATCACTGTATTGACAACCTAACAGAGTCAAACAAAGAGCAGATAACATTCCTAATTTTTTTAACATAGCAATACCTTTAAATAGACTAGTTACAAACATATAGCTAACAATAACAATATTATATGAAAGAAAAGTAAATAAAATAGCTATTGCCTAATTTTTTTTAACATAATAATATGAATACGAGGTAAAAATGTATAAATATTTTATAATATTCATTTGTTTCTTATGTTTTTCACAATTTGCTCATGCCGATTTGAAAGTTGTGGATGGAGATTCGTTAGAACAAAATAATGAACGTATCCGTTTAGAAGGGATTGATGCTCCGGAATACTTACAAATTTGCGAAAATGCTTTAGCTGAAGAATATAATTGTGGAGAAAAATCCACACAATACTTGCAAGAATTAATAGCAAATAAAGATGTTAATTGCGAATGTTTGAAACAAAGTGATAAATATAATAGAAAACTTTGTGAATGCTTTATTGATAATAATGTTTCATTAAATCAAGAAATGATTAGAGCCGGATGGGCTACCCGATATCGAACAGAAAAATACCTATCTGATGAACAAGATGCTAAACAAAAAGGAATAGGGCTATGGCAAGGAAAATTCATGCGTCCCGCTTTATTTAGAATATTGCAAAAATTTAAAAACAACTAATTAGCCAGTTTTTTATATCAATATCTTCAATCTTTTCCAAAACTTCATTTAAATATGCTTCGATCAAGATTTGTTTTGCTTCTTCTAAAGCGATTCCTCTGGATTGCATATAAAAAAGTTGCTCTTTATCTAAATCACCACAAGTTGCACCGTGAGAACATTTTACATCATCTGCAAAAATTTCGAGTTCTGGTTTACAGTCAATTTCAGCTTCATCACTCAATAATAAGGCCCTATGAAGTTGGTTTCCCTCCGTTTGTTGAGCATCTTTAGCAATATGAATTTGTCCTTGGAAAATTCCTTTTCCGTTTTCATTAACAACACCTTTTACAAATTGATTTGAATAGGTATGAGGAGCCAAATGCATAATATTTGTTGTATTATCAATAACACTATTTTTGCCTATACAATATACACCGTTAATCTCAGCCTCTGCGCCTTTATTTTGTAATCTGACCAAAGATTCATTACGTGAAAAAATACAGTCTTTTTGTATACATAACGCCTTATATTTTGCATTATCTTTCAGAACTACAGAATTCATTGCAATATGATAACTATTATGATTTTCATTTTGTATTTTATAATGTTGCAATTTAGCATCTTTACCAATATAAAACTCATTTACAATATTGTTGCAATATGTTGAAGTTTTATCTCCCACATAGTCTTCAATAATTTTCAATTGAGAATTTGTTTCTAAAATAAAAACATTTCTAATATTACTAAAAAGATTTTGGCAATCGTGATAATGGTATTTTATATATAATGGTTTATTAATGATATAATTTTTTTCAACCAAAACAAAAATACCTTGTTCTAAATACGTCGTATTCAACGCCGCGAATGGGTATTTTTCAAAATCAAAAGATTTTCCTAAATATTTTTTTATATCGTCATCAAATATGGCTTCAAGTAATGGTTTAATAACTATTCCTGTACTTGTATCAAAATGTTGGCACGATATTTTCCCATTACAAAATTTTACATCTAATACCTCAAATGGTAAGCTGTTTTGACAAGCAGAACAACAACACTCATTTTCATTTTCATCTGTTGAACCATTATTAATTATAAAATTAGACAATATTTCAGGTTTAATAAAAGAATATTTCCATGCTTCATTTTTATTGTTCGGAAATCCAATTCGCTCAAAAGCTATTTTCCCTTTTTCCCTCAAGGATTCTAGCCATGGAATATTATTTCCCCAAAGTTGAATATTTTGATTTACTAAGTTCATGTGTTAGATATCCAAAAAATTTTTATAACCATTGCTTTCTAGTTCTACAGCTAAATTTTTATCACCGGATTTAACAATATGACCATCTGCATAAACATGTACAAAATTAGGTTCAATATAATTCAATAAATTCAAATGATGAGTAATAATCAAAAGAGCATTATCTTCATTTCTTAGTTTATTAACTCCATCTGCCACCAACTTTAAGGCATCAAAGTCCAGTCCTGAATCTGCTTCATCTAATATAGCTAAACAAGGTTCTAATAAACTCATTTGTAAAGTTTCCATACGTTTTTTTTCGCCGCCAGAAAATCCAACATTTATTTCTCTTTTAAGCATTTCCGGACTTATATCCAGTTCTTTGGCTTTTGTTTTTAATAACTTTAAAAATTCGGCAGCATCTAACTCTTTTTGTTGTTTGTATTTAAGCATGGAATTTATTGCATGTTTCAAGAAATTACTACACGTTACACCAGGGATAGAAACAGGATATTGCATACTTAAAAACAATCCTTCACAAGCTCTATCTTCCGGTTTCATATCCAATAAATTTTTTCCTTTAAACAAAACATCTCCGGAAATCACTTCATATCCTGGTTTACCTGTTAATACATAAGATAATGTAGATTTTCCAGCTCCATTTGGTCCCATAATTGCATGAACTTCACCTTTATTAATGGTTAAATTAAAATTTTTTATAATTTCTTTACCATCAACTCGAGCATATAAATTTTTAACTTCTAATATAGGTATTGGCATTATTGTTCCTTCTTATCCCAATCATCTAACCTTTTTTCAATAACTTTTAGTTTATTCGCTTTATAATTAGCAATCTGTTCCGATATATTATAACAACATTTCAATTGTCCCAACATAATTTCAACATCAGCTGCTTCTTCAATAATCTCATCAATATTATCTTTATTTCTATTGATATTTTTCATCAGTTCTTTGGTTAGTTCAGCCATTTCTTCAACAACCTGCATCATTTGAGGACCTTTTCCCCAGGTTTTTAAAGCTCTCTTATATAATTCTGTTTCATTTATTTCACTCATCCTACACTACCTTCCAAACTGATGTTAATTAATTTTGATGCTTCAATAGCGAATTCCATTGGCAAATGTTGCATAACTTCCTTACAAAAACCATTAACGATTAACCCTATCGCTTCTTCTTCTGTAATACCACGTTGTAGACAATAAAATAGTTGTTCTTCACTAATTTTAGATGTGGTTGCCTCATGTTCTAAAAGGGCTGTTTTATTTTTATTTTGAATATATGGAACAGTATGAGAACCACAATTAGACCCAATTAATAAGCTATCACATTGTGAAAAATTACGAGCGTTATTAGCGTTTGCTGAAATATCAACTAATCCTCTGTAAGTTTGATTTGAATATCCGGCAGATATTCCTTTAGAAATGATTTTAGATTTAGTATTTTTTCCAATATGAATCATTTTTGTTCCGGTATCTGCTTGTTGTTTATTATTAGTGATTGCAACCGAATAAAATTCTCCTACGGAATTATCACCAATTAAAATACAAGAGGGATATTTCCATGTTATGGCAGATCCTGTTTCAACTTGTGTCCATGAAACCTTAGAATTTATTCCCCGACAAGCGGCTCTTTTGGTAACAAAGTTATAAATTCCTCCTTTACCATCTTTGTCTCCGGGATACCAATTTTGAACAGTTGAATATTTTACCTCAGCATTGTTCATCACAACAATTTCAACAATTGCTGCGTGTAGTTGGTTTTCATCTCGTTGAGGTGCTGTACATCCTTCTAAATAAGAAACATAACTATCGTCTTCTGCCACAATAAGCGTTCGTTCAAATTGTCCGGTATTTTGAGTATTTATTCTAAAATATGTAGATAATTCTAATGGACAAGTAACCCCTTTAGGAATATAAACAAAGGAACCATCTGTAAAAACTGCGGAATTTAAACAAGCAAAAAAATTATCAGTATACGGAACAACCGAACCGAGATATTTTTGTACCAAATCAGGGTATTCTCTAATAGCTTCGGATATTGAACAAAAAATAACACCTTGTTCAGCCAGCTTTGCTTTATATGTTGTAGCAACAGAAACGCTATCAAATACAGCATCAACAGCAACAATACCCGCTAGAACTTCTTGTTCTTTCAACGGGATACCTAATTTGTTATATGTATCTAAGATGTCTTTATCAACTTCATCAAGGCTTTTAGGCTTAACCTTCTGTTTAGGAGCAGCATAATAACATAGATCTTGATATTTTATTTTATCGTATGTTAATTTTGCCCATTTGGGTTCTTCCAAAGTTTTCCAATATCTAAAGGCTTTTAAACGGCGTTCTAATAACCATTTTGGTTCATTTTTTTTATTTGAGATAAATTTAATAATTTCTTCATTTAAACCACATGGAGCCACATCAGCTTCAATGTTAGTTACAAAGCCATATTTATATTTATCACCGCTTAAATCTTCTATATCTGGTTGTTTTGCCACTTAAGTTTTCTTTCTATATTTAACCCTGCCGTATAATATGCAAAATGGTATAAAAAATCAATACTTGTTTACTTAATATTTTTTATAATTTATTCTATTCTTAAATAAATATAGAAGGAGCGGATATGATTTACGGACTTTTGTTATTAATTTTCATTTTAATTCTATATATTATAATGCTTCATTATAAATTACACGAAATAAAAGAACTAGTACAAGAATGCAATATTCTTAGCTCAAAAGAAGATAATAAGAAGCAAAGAAAAGATTTAAAATTCAGCGTTGATAAAGATTTTAATATCATTAATATTAATGATGATATGATATCATATGGAAATTATAAAAGAGAAGATTTACTCGGAAAGTCTATTTTAGGAAATATTATTGAAGATATTCCCGCAAATAAAGAGAATCTAAAAGATATACTGAAATATCTTAAGAAAAACAAACGCACTTTATCATCAGAACAAATGTTATATAAGACAGATGGATCAAAAATTCCTGTAATATTAAGAGCTAGTCCGATACTAAATGAACTTCTTCAATGTAAGGGAATAAGTTTTTTAGCTTATCCTTTAAAACAAAAACTAACTTTAGAAAAACAATTAAAAACAGTTAAAGAAAAAGATGCTTTAATAAGCAATATATTAAATCAAAAAAGTCTTTATAAATATCTTTCAGATCAAATAAAAGTATGTAATAGATATAATCGACCATTGCTTTTTATATCTATTGAACTTTCTGATATATTAAATTTTGTGGATAGTGGATTTAGTTTTAATACTGGAGATAAATTATTAAGAAGCGTGGCAGATGCTTGTATAGAATGTGTTGGAAATATTGCTAAAATAGGTCGCTATGATAATACAAAAATAGGTATTATAATCACTAAATATAAAAAGGAAAAAATATCAGAAATAACCCAAGTAATATGGGATTCGATAATAAATAAAATTCGCAAATTGAATGTAGACAAAGTAAATGCGGAAATGGTTAGTATTTTTTATATGCAACGTCGTGGTATAAACGAAAGTGCAGAAAATATGTTATCAAGTTCTAGAATGTACTTAAAAAATAGTACAATATCACATAATTATGGTATAGGTTCATTAGATAAATTTAATTAAATATAAATAAATAATGATTATTCTAACATAAAGTGGAGTAATCTTGTGAAAAAAATACTTGTTATTACATTATTGTTGTTTTGTTTAACGGCTTGTAATTCTACAAGCTGGTGGAATAGAAACTCTTCTGATATTGTAACTGTTGGGAGAGGAGATACACTATATAGTATATCTCGCAATCATAATGTTAATTTAAAAGATTTAATAAATACCAATCATTTAAAAGCGCCATACACTCTCAAAATAGGTCAAAAACTTAAGTTGCCGGCACCTCATTATCATATTGTGAAAAAAGGAGAAAGCTTATACGGTATTTCAAAAATGTACAATACTGATGTCCTTACATTAGGTAAAGTAAATAATTTGCAAACTCCATATTCTTTATCTGTCGGACAGAAATTAGTGTTGCCGGGTAATGTTTCCTCAATAATAGTTCAAAAAGAAAATGCAAAAATTTATGTTGCAAAAAACAATAGGTATTCAAAAATAAACAAAAAACAAGATGGTTCAAAAAAGACTAAAGTGGCAAGCTCTCGCAGTAATAAGTTTGATTGGCCGATAAGGGGAACTATTATTTCCGGTTACGGTAATTTAGGTAAAGGACGTAAAAATGATGGAATTAATATAAAAGCACCCAAAGGTACAAATGTTAAGGCTGCAGATTCTGGTGTTGTTGCATATGCAGGCAACGAGTTGAAAGGATTTGGTAATTTAATATTATTAAAACATAAAGATGGCTGGATAACTGCATACGCTCATAATGATCGTTTATTTGTGAAAAAAGGGCAAAATATTTCCCGTGGAGAAAAAATTGCGACAGTCGGTAGTACGGGAAGCGTTACAACACCTCAACTTCATTTTGAGGTTAGAGCTGGAAAAAAGGCTGTAAATCCTCGAACATACCTTCCGTAAAATTTAAAAAAACGTTAATAACTTGAAAAATTAGTTTTTTATCTTGCGAATATGATATACAACTACCTACATAACTATATGTAAAGGAGAAAAATATGTTTATTAGCGATGCATTAGCTGCTTCCGCTCCAGCAATAAGTGAGAGCACTTCTTTGGGCGCAAATTTAGTCCAGTTAGCTTTTATATTGATAATTTTCTATGTTCTTTTAATTAGACCTCAACAAAAAAGAGTAAAGGAACATATCGCAATGGTAAATGCTCTTAAGGTTGGAGACAGAGTTCTTACTAATGGTGGTATCTATGGTAGAATTTCAAAAATAGAAGAAAATGAATTATCTTTAGAAATTGCACCAGGTGTAGATATTGTTATGGATCGTATGTCCGTTAGTGCACTAGTTAATTCTGAAAAAACAAAAGTATCTTCTAAAAAAGATAATAAAACGAAAATGAAAAATAAAAATAAAAAATAAGGAAGGTTATAATGTATAAATTATCACTTCGAAGAATTTTGATTATCATCGCAATATGTTTGGTAGGTATTTTCTTTGCTGTTCCAAATTTAGTACCAAATAAAGATAAATTACCCAAATGGTGGCAACCCGTTAGTTTGGGATTAGATTTACAAGGTGGATCAAGCTTGTTATTGCAAGTTAAGATGGACGACGTATTAAGAGAAAAGATGGATACATTGGAAGATTCTGTTCGCCAATCATTAAGAGAACATAAAATTCGCTATCAAGAATTACAATCTGATGAAAAAGGTGTAACCGTTAAAATCGCAGATTACAATGCTCGTGATAAAGCAAAAGATGCATTCCGTAAGTTGGATACAGGATTAAATGTTGTTGAAGATGAAAATGGAGATGGACTTGTTACCATCAATTATAATGAACAAGCAATAATTGAGTTGAAATATAGAGTTATAGATCAATCAATCAATATCGTTCGTCGTCGTATAGATGAACTTGGTACAAAAGAGCCAAGTATTCAAGGTCAGGGCAGTGATAGAATTTTAGTTCAACTTCCTGGTGTTCAGAATCCTGAAAGCGTTAAAATTTTACTTGGAAAGACTGCTAAAATGGCTTTTCATTTAGTTGACGCTACAACCAGTGTTTCTCAAGCTAAAAGAGGAAAATTAAGCAAAACATCTCGTGTAATGAGTGGATCAGATGGAGAGCAATATGTTATTATCCGCAAACCTGTTGTTGGGGGTGAAAATTTAACTGATGCTCGTGTTACCTTCCAAGAAGGGGAGCCTGTTGTAAGTTTCCGCTTTAATACTATTGGTGGACGTAAATTTGCCGAGGTAACCAGTAATCATATAGGAGAAAGACTGGCTATTGTTTTAGATAACGAGGTTATTTCTGCACCAAACATCCAAACAGCAATCACTGGAGGAAGTGGAGTAATAACCGGAAACTTTACGACAAAAAGTGCTAACGATTTGGCTCTATTGTTACGTTCAGGTGCTTTACCTGCTCCTCTTGAAGTTTTAGAAGAAAGAACAGTGGGAGCCGGTTTAGGAGCTGATTCAATTCGTGATGGTATTGTTGCTTCAATTGTTGGTTTAGTTGCTGTTGTCATCTTCATGCTTTTGGCATATGGTTTATTTGGAGTAATGGTTAACATAGCTATCTTCTTAAATATAGCCATAATGTTAGGTATTATGAGTTTTATAGGAACAACATTAACATTGCCAGGTATTGCCGGTATCATTTTAACAATTGGTATGTCTGTTGATGCAAATATCTTAATTTTTGAGCGTATGCGTGAAGAAGTAAATCGTGGTCGTTCGATTCGTGATGCTATTTCCGTTGGATTTACAGAAGCGTATAGAACCATTGTTGACTCAAATTTAACAACATTGGTTGCGGCAGCTGTTTTATTTTACTTTGGTAGTGGACCTGTTCGCGGTTTTGCTGTTACTTTAGCTATTGGTATAGCAACATCAATGTTTACATCTGTAACAGTCAGTCGTTTATTGGTTGAAGGTTGGTTTGCAAAGTGTAAGCCTACTAAATTACCACTATAATAAATAAGGAATAAAGATATGAGATTATTTAGTTGGATAACAAAAGATACAAATATTGATTTTTTAAAAGGTCGTAAGATTGCCTATGCACTGTCTATAATATTATCTATTGCAACAATAGTTAGTATATATACAACCGGCTTTAATTATGGAATTGATTTTTCAGGTGGAGTTTTGGTTGAAGTAAAAAGTAAGTCCGGTCCTGTAGATGTAGATAAAGTTCGTCAAGATTTATCTGTATTAAATTTAGATGAATTAAATCTGCAATCTGTAGGTGAAAATAATGAGCAGTTAATGATTCGTGCGCAAGCAAATAATGCTGATGAAGAAAGTCAGCGTCAAGCTGTAAATAAAATAAAAGAAATTCTAGATAAAGATTTTTCTTTTGAACGAGTAGAGTCTGTTGGCCCACAAGTAGGTGAGGAGCTGAAATTTTCAGGAATAATGGCTTCTTTATTAGCAATTTTAGCAATCTCTCTTTATATTTGGTTTCGTTTTGAATGGAAGTTTGCTGTATGTGCGTTAATGGGCTTATTCCACGATGTGTTTATCATTGTAGGTTTATTATCGATGATGCATTTGGACTTTAGTTTAACAACGATTGCCGCAATTTTAACTCTCGCCGGTTATTCTGTTAATGATACAGTTGTAACTTATGATCGTATCCGTGAGAACTTGCAAAAATATAGAAAGATGCCTCAATATGATTTATTAAATAAAAGTGTTAATGACATCTTTTCTCGAACAATTTTAACAGGTGTAACAACATTTTTTGCTTCAATATCTTTATTAATATTTGGTGGAGACGCTTTACGTAGTTTTGCATTTGTTATCAGTGCAGGTGTACTTATCGGAACATATTCTTCAATATATATTTCTGTTCCGTTACTCAATTTGTTCGATTTACGAGCTCAACCGGATGAAAAAGACATAAATCCGTTTGGTAATGTATAACAAAAAATCCCCATGCAAACCATGGGGATTTTTTTTAATTGTTTTTTTCATCAGTTGTATCCAAGCTAGATAGTTCTTCTTTAACTTTCATATCGTTTATCTTTATAATATTATTTTTCACGATACCATCTTCAATTTTCGCTTGAATTGCTTTTTTATCTACAGATTCGGAATCTTCCTTTAAGACTAAAGCATGTTTCCATTGGAACACGGCTTCATTTCTTCTTCCGCCGAACCAATAAGCATCTCCAAGATGATCGCTAATAACGGCATTTCCAGGATTTAAATCAGAAGCTTGTTCAAGATATTCGATAGACTTGTCATATTCACCAATCTTAAAATATACCCATCCTAAACTATCTATAATATGTCCTTCGAAAGGATGTTGTTTGTATGCTTCAATAATCATATTTATAGCTTCATCTGTATTTTTATTATTAGTTAGCCAAGTATAACCTAAATAATTTAATACATTTGGGTTTCGATTACTAAGCTTAAGAGCTTTTTGTAAATTTTCTTCTGCTTTATCTTTTTGATCGATTCTATCATAAGATACAGCTAAGGCATAAAATATCGGCCAACTATTACTATTAACATTTTTCAAAGACGATATTGCTTTATTATAAATTTTTATAGCCTCTTTATTTTTATTCATCCCACTTGCAATATGTCCCAAATCACTGAGTAATTGAAAATTATTAGGATAGTCTTTAAGAAGTTTTTTCAAATTTTCTTCTGCTTTTTCATATTCTTTTAGAGTATTATAATTTTCAATCATTTTTATTCTAGCAATAAAATAAGAACCGGATTCTTTTTCTATTTCTGAATAATATTTATTTGCCTCTTTTAACAATCCTACTTCTTCCATAATGCTGGCTAATGCAATTTTTGAAACATCATATTCAGGATTTAAATAAGACGAAGCTGATATGTATATTTGAGCAAATTCTGTTCCCCCCTGAGAAACTCTAAATATTGTTCCTATATTAAATAATGCTTCGGCTAATCCCTTTTTAGGAGTATTAATTATAGCTTCAGATGAAGAGAAACCAGAATCAATTCTTTTATCTATATCTGATAACAAAATAGCTAATGTGCTATCACTATTATATTTGTTAGATATCTGCTTGGCCATATTTTTATCACCACTTCGAACATAGAAATCTGTAATAATTTCTAATATTCTGTAAGTTACATCTTGAGGTGTTTTCATAACAATATCTGAAAACATCTCATTAGCCTTTTCCTTGTTTCCCAAATAATCATAAATTAATGCTTTGTGGAAAGATTTTACGGAATTTAAGGCTGGATCTTTTATGATTTTATCAATACTTTCAATAGCATCTTTTTCATTTTTTTCACCGGCATATGACCATGCATAAAATAAAGGATTTATAATAGTTTTATATACAGGATCATCTAACATATCGATATTTTTTCTCACTTCTGCATAATTTCCATCAGCAAAATTTTTGATGGCAACAATTAACGGAGCTAAAGTATTTTTTTGCCCTTCATCGATTTCTTTTTGCGCAAAAGTAGAAGCTTCGTCAATTTGCCCTAAAGACGTTAAAATTATATAAATTGAGCGATTAATATCTAAATTATCTTTATCTTTATTAATTACAATTTTATAATATTCTGCAGCCGTATCAAAGTCCTGTCTTAAATGAGCAACTCTGCCTGCTAAATATGCACCATATAATGAGTTATTAGAATAAAGAGATACACTTTTCATATCTTTGTTCAGTTTAACAATAAAATCCGGTGTTTTCCAGTATCCATCTTTATCAAAAACAGGTTTTATTGTATATTGCTTGTATCCAAAGTTAAAAATATTTTGAGAACAAGCTAAAACTGCACATGAAATAATTGCAATTGCACAAATTGATTTAATCATAATGTTTTTCATAACCTTTTTATTCCTAAATTTTCGCACTTTAACCTCTATGATATATTAAAATTATTATAAATGTGTAAATACTCACTTTATATTGCAAAAAAAAGTAAATATAGATATAGTTATTAAAAATGGAGAAAAAATGGATGATATAGCAGAAATATTGCACTGGTATATTCTAAGTGGTATAGATGAGGTTTGTGATGATGAACCTTATAATGCCTTATGCCAATCTTCAGAAAAAATAACAATAGAGAACACTCGTCCAGCAACAACGTTATTAGCTCAAGCAAATAATATTGCCTGCAATAACGCTAAAGAACTATGTTCAAAAGCCCAGACTTTAGATGATTTAAAAGCAATGCTCGAAAATTTTGAGGGATGTTCTTTGAAATTTTCGGCAAATTCAACAGTTTTTGGATATGGCAATCCTCAAGCTGAAATAGTAATTGTTGGTGAAGCTCCCGGTGCTGATGAGGATAGAATAGGTGAGCCATTTGTAGGGCGAAGCGGGCATTTGTTAGATAAAATGTTAAAAACAATTTCTTTGTCGCGAGATGACTGTTGGATAACAAATGTTTTACCTTGGCGCCCACCTGGAAACAGAACGCCAACTGATGGAGAGGTTGCAGTATGTTTACCATTTTTAAAACGACAAATAGAATTGATAAAACCAAAAATTATTTTCATTCTTGGCGGGAGTGCAGCAAATGCGTTATTAGATAATGGTGAAAGTATTTCACATTTGCGAGGACGCTTTATAGATTATACGTTGAACAATGGGGATACTATTCCAACTTTATCAAGTTTTCACCCTGCATTTTTATTACGTAGTGCTCCCCAAAAAGCCAAGGCATGGAGTGATCTATTGAGATTACAACGTAAATTAAAAGAGTTGTAGATTTTTTGAAAAATTAAGAAAAATTAAATAAAAAAGAATTATTATGATTACAAATTTAATACTTTGGAGTAGAAAAATGAATTTATCTAAAAAATTTTTATTATCAAGTTTGGTTTTGGGCTTTGTTCTAAGTTCAATAGTAGATGCAACAGCTGCTCGTCGTCGCTTGACCGAAGAAGAAACATCAGAGGAAGGTAGCATCTTATTTCGTATAGAAAATATTAAACCTATTGAAAATAAAGAAGGTTTAGTTGATAAATGTTCTTTTGTTGTTACAGCATTTAACCGTATGGAAAAAACAGTAAAAGAAGCTACACTAGATTTGGGATGGGTTGATATGATTTCTGGAAAATATTATATCACTGGTGAAAAAGTTGAAGTAGTTGAAGATCCGGAAGATGCCGAAACCGTTGTTAATGCTCAAGTAACATTAACAAATTTATTACCTCATAAACAAAAAAGTTTTGAAGCTGTTGTTGAAACGGAAAAATGCTTTTTATTATTTGATAGTTTGAGATACGATGTAAAAAATTGTTTGTTAGAAGGCGATAAACTTGTAATGAAAGATAGTCGTGTTGTCGGTAATGTAAATAGTTGCGGAAAAAACTTTAACTACATAAATTCTAAAAATCCTGAATATTATTCAGAGTTCAAAGATGTTCCAGATAGCGTGATTGAAAGGCAAAAAGAAGAAGAAAAAGCTAACGAAATTGCAAAAATTAATAACGATTATCAAGGCGTTAATAAAGAATTGGAAAATGCGGGAAGAATTTTAAATGAAATAAAATAGGTGTTTTATGAAAAAACTGTTTATTTGCATTTTATGTTTTTGTTTTGTTGGTTGGAATGGTGTAAGCGCTCAGACGTTTACACCGTCTATGACAGGTAGTAAAAATGTACAGAAGAACACGCCTGCAACAAAATTAAAAACAACCGAAAAAAAATCTACTTCTTCGACAAAGAATGAGACTCAGCAAGAAAGTTCAAAGACAAGTACGAATTTAGCAACAGTAGAAAAAAGCTTTGATACTCCTAAAGAAAAAACAAAAAAATATGATAATACTGATCGCAAAGTTTTTCACTTTAAGATGGTAGATGGAGATATTGTATTTGATGATGATAATAATCGAAGTATTTTAATATATTATGATAATTATCAGATACATCGAGGCTTAGACAATATGATTCGCTGCTCTCTTCGGGTGTATGTTTTGAATGATTTTAAAACAAAAATAAGCAACATAGGCGTAAAACTGAAGTGGCCAAAAATTTCTACTGCTATTCAAATGAATAATCTTAATCCTGGTGTAAGAACATATAAAGATATAATGTTATTAGGAGAGGGATGTTTTTCTATTGATAAAGCACCAACAATAGAAGTCAATCGTTGCCGAATTAAGGGGGTAAGCCAAGAGAAATGTGCTGAAGCGATTAAATGGTACAATAATAAATAAAAAGGAGAGCGTCTGCTCTCTTTTTTTTGTAAAAGAATAAAAGTTTTGCAAAAGTATAAAAAATATGGTAAAATAAAAGTGATATAAATAAGGATTTTGTGATATTTTGTTAATTGTTATGTTGTAGTAGCACCATATTTTATTGCTCATTCAATAATAAAATTTATTTCAAATCCATTATACTTTGATTTTTAACTTAAATTTTATACATTATGGCACTACTCGTCGCATTCATCATTTTCTTAGTATGGGGTTGGTTTAGAAATAAGGAGATAAGTTTTGACCTCTTGTGGTTGGCTCTTGCTGTTTATTTCTTCTGGTGGCTAGGTTCTTTGTTTGCTCCTTTTTCTGCTGTATTGAGCCTTTCTATCAGCCTTCAGACCGTGGTCGCAGCTTGTTTCTATTTAGTAGCAATTGCGATTGTATGGATGAAAATCTGTAGCATTATAAGAAGATGGTAAGCTTGAGCATCATAATTTGGATAAAATAATATTTTATCTAAGTTGTGATGCTTTTTTTTGATTTAAAATCATTTATTTTTTTTAATTAATTAATCTAATATTTAACAATTGATGTTATTCTCAAAAAAAATATCGTAATTTTCAAGTAAAAAGGTTATAAAGATGGAAACACAAGCACTTTCAGAAGTTGCTAAAACTGCAGCAGAGCAAATGTCATTATGGGATATGGTTTGGGCATCAGATGTTGTAACAAAGGTTGTCATGATAGGTTTGATTGCCGCATCAGTTTGGTCTTGGGCTATAATTTTAGAAAAATTTTCTACATTACGTCAAGTGCAGAACTTATCTAAAAAATTTGAAGAAGCATTTTGGTCTGGAGGTTCATTAGATCGCTTATATGAAGCAATCGGAAATCGTCCCCGAGATCCGATGTCTGCTATGTTCGTTGCAGCAATGCGTGAATGGAAAAGAAATACCCTTATGAAAGGAAAAACAGACAGAAGTATTCGTGGTGTTTCTCTTCAGCAAAGAATAGAAAAGGCAATGACTGTATCAATGGATAAAGAATTAGATAGTTTAGATACTCATTTAGGTTTTCTGGCATCGACTGGCTCAGTTGCTCCGTTAATCGGTTTATTTGGTACAGTTTGGGGTATTATTAACAGTTTTAATGCTATTGCCGTAACTCAAAGTAATTCGTTGGCAGCAATGGCTCCCGGTATAGCAGAAGCATTATTTACTACTGCATTTGGTCTCATTGCCGCAATACCTGCCGTTGTTGCATATAATACAATAACTACTTCAATAGATAGATATGCTAAAAAATTAGATAATTTTATGGCAGAGTTTTCGACAATTTTATCTCGAGAAATAGATGAAACAACATTAAAAGCAGATTTGGCAGGAGAATAAGAATGTCATTTATGCAAACATCATCATATAGTCGTCGCCAATCACGTCGTCAAGCAGATGTAAATATTACGAATTTAATGGATGTAATGATGGTTTTGCTTGTTGTTTTTATGGTGGCTGCTCCATTAATGACATCGGGAATTCCTTTAGATTTACCTAAGGTCGGTGGTAAAAATTTAGAAGGTAACGAAACATCTGTTAATATAAGTGTAGATAAAGATGGTCATTATTATATCGGGGAAAGCGTTGTTAAGGACGACGAAGTTCTTGATAAATTAACAGCTATAAAAGGAGCCAATAATTCTTTATCTGTTACAATTTCAGGTGATACAACAACATCATATGGTCGTGTTATAGCTTTGATGGCAATATTAAAAGAAGCCGGATATGAAAAGGTAGGTCTAAAAACAGAAGCAAAGCCATACACCGGAAAAAGAAATACTTCATCTAAAAAGAAATAGTTGGCATGAATAAGTATCTGAAACAATCTATAATATTACATATAGCAGTATTCATTTTGATGATTATTGATATGCCTTTTTTATGGCGCAGAGATATGACTTTAGGTGAAACACCTATAATTGTAGATTTATCAGAAGTACGAATTGATGAAATAACAAACTTACCAACAAAAGCCGAATTTGGCGAAGAAGATCAAAAAGCTACAGTTGTTGAACAACCTCAATCAGAACAATATACAAATAATGATACCAAAGAAGAAATTGAGGAAGTGCCGGAGCCAATTAAAGAAGAAACAAAATCTGAACCTCAAGAAAATAAAGCAGATGAAACTCCTTCGCCTGTTTCACAAGATTTCTTAGAAGCTCCAAAGCCGGTTAAGAAACCTAAAGCTGAACAACCTAAAAAGAAGCCTCCTGTGCCTTCATCAAAGCCAAAACCTAAACCTAAGCCTAAGCCAAAACCTAAGGCTAAGCCTAAAAAAGAAACTCCAAAATCTAATGTTCAAAGTAATGCATTAAGGAGCTTAATGCAAGAAATAGATAATAATAAAAATATAGATATTGGCGAAACAAATCAAAAGGCTATCATTAAAAATGGTACCGATGTAAAACAAATGGGAATTGAGGGCGGAAATAGCGAAGGTTCTTACTTTAGTGATCTAACAATATCTGAAACAGACGCAATAGCAAGTTTGTTACGTCAAAACTGGAACCTTGATCCAGGAGCAATAGGACTTGATAAAATGGTTGTTGAAATAAGAGTCCACTTACTCAGAGATGGATCTATTCAGAGAATAGAATTTTTAGATCTCAGCCGTTTCAAAACAGATCCTGCATATCGTTCTGTAGCAGAAAGTGCTCAAAGAGCAGTTATTGCAACACAACAGGCATTTAAAGAAGTTTTTGGTGTTAAGTATGCAGATAAATACAGTTCATGGAAAACCATCAAATTATATTTTGATCCGTTAGATAAAGGCGTTAGATAACAGATAATTTAATTTTTTCTCTTATATAATTTAGGCAAAATCTGTTCATAATTTTCTAAAATTTTTATATTAAAATTATGCTGATCATAATAATCTTTCGCGTTATAATATTTTTTCATAATATCCATATTTAAATTTAATTTTACTTCATCATTATATGCAATAAATTCGACATTATTTTCTTGTATAATATCATTTATATTATAATCAGGAAGTCTATCGAACATAGAATTATCCATATATTCAAAATTTGGATAAAACCAATAATAGGAAAATCTTGGGGCATATATACTAAAATATGTAACATTAAAATTAACCATAGAAGCTTCAGGATTTTTATTGTATTCGCGCATATAATTCAAAGAACTTTTATTATTTGTGATTGCGACCGTGCACAAATTTAATACAACATTTAATAAAATAAACGATATAAACGTATATATAATTTTTTTGTTGTTTGTAGTTGACATAGCATAAGCAGTAATAATACTTGAATACAAAAATAACAAAATCAGATAGTGTGGATACACAGCAATAAAATATGTATGTTGAATTAATTCGCATAAACATAAAAAACTTATCATATAAAAGAACGCATTTGTTTTTTTTATGTGTATAATGTAAGCGAAAGCGAATACAGAAGGTAACAAATTAACTATATACAATGGAATTGTCGATTTAGGATTAGTGTGAATAAAATCAAACAGATGGCGGTTATATATCCAATTTAGTTGAATATATGGAGCTAATATTTCACTATAATAAAACCATATTCCCAAAGCTCCAATAATAGAAATCGGTATAATTGATACAATGGCAAAATCTTTCCATTTATTTTTTTTATTATAAATAAAATAACAACTAAAAATAATAAAAGGTAGAATGCTAAAAGCTATTGTTTGTAAGAATAAGAAAGCAATAGTAAATGATAACACAGAGTAGGCTAAATCTTTTCTTTTGTTGTTTTTATAATATAAAAAGAAGAAATAAACACCGCATAAATAAAAAAATCTTGTAAAGGTATCTGGCTTAAATATAGAAAAAGAATACCAAGACGGATAATACATAAAATAAACAACTAAAGAGAAAAGAGCGCATGTTTTATTGTTTGTGAAAAATTTTACAATTTTATAAATAAAATAAGTACTAGCAATGGAAAAAATCAAAGCCAATGTTCTAGCTGTATAATATGTAAGTAAAATATCTTTCGGTAATATAGAAATTATAGGAGCAAACATAAACCAAATAAGTGGATGATGATGTTCAAAAAAATCTCGATAAGGCATATCACCTAAACTTATGAAATAACTGGCTCTAAGATGCTCTATTTCATCCATCATAATTGTATCAGAATGAAACATCGTTAAGATAATACCAATGAAATTAATTGCTAAAATAACAATTAACCACTTATCTATATATGATATTTTATTTAGATAACGATTATTCATTTACCCTCTCAAAATACACTTAATAATCTCATAAAATTTTTTGAATGGCAAATGTAATAACTATTTATTTCACATCAAAAAAAGGCCGGAAGTTCCGGCCTAAAAATATAAAGAAATTTCTAATAGTTTTCTTCTCTAATTTCGAAGAAGCTTTGAGGGTGAACGCAAACCGGACACGCTGCAGGAGCTTCTGTTCCGATAACCAAATGTCCACAATTGCGACATTCCCATACTTTAACAGAAGATTTTGCAAAAACTTGTTTTGTTTCTACATTATTTAGTAAAGCTCTATATCTTTCTTCATGTGTTTTTTCAATTTCTGCAACAGCTCTGAATTTCTTTGCTAAAGCTACAAAACCTTCTTCTTCTGCTGTTTTAGCGAAGTTTTCGTACATATCAGTCCATTCATAATTTTCACCTTCTGCTGCATGCAACAAGTTTGTAGCGGTATCACCTAATTCTCCTAATTCTTTAAACCACAACTTTGCATGTTCCTTTTCATTTTCGGCAGTTTTAGTAAAAATAGCAGCAATTTGTTCATAACCTTCTTTTTTTGCAACACTTGCAAAATATGTATATTTATTGCGAGCTTGACTTTCACCCGCAAATGCTTCCATTAAGTTTTTTTCTGTTTGAGTACCTGAATATTTATTAGTCATAATTTAGTTCCTTCTAAGATTTTTTAGATTTATTACTACCATAATTAATGTTTAATTTTTTTATAAAATCAAGTGAAAATTTTTTTAGAGTTGTATTTTGTGCCCAAAAACAAAATCCGGCAATTAAAGGAAAGATAAAGGCAGTTCCTGTTCTGTATGAATAGTACTTATGATCATAAGTATGTTCACAAAAAATTACCCAATATAATAGACCGCTACAAGAAGTTAATATAAACGGTAAAATTTGATAATATTTATTTTTTACAAAAGATATATGTTCTTTTATATTGAACATATTTAATAATAGAGAATATCCTAACATAAAAATAAATAGTGTTTTTTTATAATTAGTATTAAACCAATGCTCCCAAGCAAGAGAAATTACTTCTAGCCTTTTATTGCCGGTCAAATATACATCATCTGAAATTCTTAGCAAGGCATTAGTAATTGCATCATCAAAAAGATTATTTCCGATAACAATCGAACTTAATCCCCATTTTAAAAGCCACATTCCCAAATATCCAATACCCCAAAATAAAGGATACATAATCATTTTCTTTACCATGTCTTTGAAACTATCCGTTGGCTCTAAATAAAATATAAAAGTCATAGGTACGGCTAACGAAACAATAGGATATGTCAAGAAATCAACATAGCAGGTTAATATACCAATCATAACAAAAAACGAGTTGTATCCTATATTCTTCTTAATCCACTCTCTTTTTGTTAAGATAAATAAAACAGCTAAACTATACACATAATACATAACAGAATATGTTATATTCAGCCATATGGTTCGAGGTGATAATAAAATATAAACAGCAATATATATAGGAGTTAATAAAAGAAGTTTATTTTTTATCATATAAAACAAAACAATAGTTAATAAAATTATCTGAGCAATACTATTTATTGTACGTATATTACCATAATCAGTAAAAAACAGTAATGGTCTCATAAACAACTGATGACCTTGCCAATATCTTGAATATGAAACTTTATAATGTTTTTGATGATCATTTAAAAAACTTTGCGCAGGATTGTTATTATAAGCTCTTCCTGGATATGGTTTTCTAACAGTCATCCAATTATTTTCAAATGCCAATCTCCATTTTGACTTATTCTCATCATATCTAGCCAATTGTAATATAATAATATCTGTAAAGTTATCTACTCCTGCATCATAACGCCACGGATAATCTCCTTCATCTTGAATAATAGGATACGAATTTCTAATATTTTCTTCAATTTGTTTATGCGGAATATAATATACCGAAATTCCGATCATAATCAAAGAAAATGCAAAAATGATCGGTTTACAGAAAGAGGGAATTCTAATTTTTTCAAATATATTTTTCATCATAATACCATTATTTATTGTAAAAACTATATGAAATTATGAGGAAACAGATATAAAAGTCAAAATAAAAATGTATTATATTCTATATGAAAAAACCCCACTTTCAAAAGTGGAGTTTTTTTATTAGAGAAACACTAAAAATAGATGTTTCCGATCGAAGCGCATTCCCTAAACTGGTGGAATGTCTGGTTTTCGAAGGCCACTACATTCTGCCCACTAGAGGGATTGTCTGATAATTTGATGATAACAAAATCCTGAGGTTTTGTCATCTGCAACGCATGTGAATTTTTTGTAAAGCTGGTGCCTTCAATTTTCACACTCGTTGACGGGGTGTTTTCTTCTCTTGGAGCTTGTGAAATTCCATTTTCAGAGTGTCTCATGCTGCAAATAGCAAGATTCAAGATTGCCTTGTCTTCTGTCATGTCAACTCTGTTCACTCTAGCTTCAATAGTTTTTACCATGGAATAGATTTGTTCTCGACTTTAACGAGTAGTGGTTCTCACTAGTTTACATTAATTAATAAATAAGTAAATAATCTCAAATTCATCAATCAATATATTATAAAATTAGACAAAAGTCAACATTTTATTCTAAAATAATCTAAATATCTAAATTATCAACAAATTTTGCTCTTTCTATAATGAATTTGAACCTCTGTTCTGGATCTTTACCCATCAATCTTTCTACTTGTCTTCGTGTTTCAAAATCCTCAGCACGTCCTTCTTCTGTTGATGTATTTGGAATAACAACTCTTAATAAAATTCTATTATTTTTATCCATAGTTGTTTCCTTCAATTGCATAGGACTCATCTCTCCTAAACCTTTAAATCTGCTGATATCAGGTTTTGTATTTCCCTTTACAACTTTTGCTAATATCTTATCTTTTTCCTCATCATCAAGAGCGTAATAATTTTTTCCACCCGCAACAATTTTATAAAGAGGAGGAGTTGCAATATACAGATGACCATTTTCAATCAATTTTGGCATATGTTGATAGAAGAAAGTCATAAGTAAGGATGTAATATGTGCACCATCGACATCGGCATCTGTCATAATAATAATTTTTTCATAACGCAAATTATCTTCTTTATAATTTTCTTTTACACCGCAACCTAAAGCCTCAATCATATCTTTAATTTCTTGGTTTTGGGATATTCGTTCAACAGATGCACTAGCAACATTCAAGATTTTACCCCTTAGCGGTAAAATAGCTTGAGTTACTCTATCGCGTCCCTGTTTTGCAGAGCCACCAGCAGAATCTCCCTCAACGATAAAGATTTCAGTATCTTCTGCTGCAGCCTGAGAACAGTCAGCTAATTTACCCGGAAGTCTTAATTTTTTCGTAGGGGCTTTTCTGCTTTGAATTTTTTCTTCTTTTTTCTTTTTTCTAGCATCAGCTCTTTCTAATACATATTCAATCAATGCTTTTGCATTTTCAACATCGGAAGATAACCAGTGATCAAAAGAATCTTTAACAGCAGTTTCCACCAAGCGAATAGCTTTGGTAGAGGTTAATTTATCTTTTGTTTGCCCTTGAAATTGAGGATCCGTAATAAATACAGATAGCATTAGACAAGCATCACTTAAAAAGTCTTCAGCGGTAGCCGAAGATATCTTTTTAAATCCGGCCATATCACCATACTCTTTTAAACCTCTTAATAGGGCAGATCTGAAACCAGCTTCGTGAGTTCCTCCTTCAGGAGTAATAACGGTATTACAATAAGAGTAAGCAAAACCATTTTCGTCAACAGGCCAGGTAATAGCCCATTCAACACGCCCTTCATTATTTGCTAGTTCCGATTCGCCTGTAAATGCCGTTCGGCTTATTGTACTGCGATCTCCGATTTGAATATTCAAGAAATCAGCCAAGCCATTTGGAAAGTTTAATTCTGCATTTTGCGGAGTTGATTCTCCCTCGGCAATAAGCTCTGGAGCACAAGCCCAGTTTATTTTTATACCTTTAAATAAAAATGCTTTTGAGCGAGCCATTCTAAATATTCTATTGGCAATAAATGTATTATTTCCTTCAAATATTTCAGCATCTGGTTTAAATGTTATAGATGTTCCACGACGATTTGGACAGTTACCAATTAATTGTAATCTATCTAAAGGTTTACCTTTTGAATATTCCTGCCTGTAAAGTTTCTTATCTCTTGCTACTTCAACAATAAGTTTTTCAGATAAAGCATTAACAACTGAAAGACCTACACCATGTAATCCGCCTGAAACTTTGTATGCTCCACCCCCGAATTTACCTCCGGAGTGTAAAGTTGTTAAAATAACTTCCAATGCTGATGTTCCTGGATATTTTGGGTGATCATCAACCGGAATTCCTCGACCATTATCTGTTATTGTAACAGATCCGTCAGCGTTCATTGTTACATCAATATGATTCGCATAACCCGCAACAGCTTCATCCATTGAATTATCCAAGATTTCAGCAACCAGATGGTGCATCGCTTGAATATCTGTTCCACCAATATACATTCCTGGTCTATGTCTTACAGGTTCTAATCCTTCTAAAACTTCGATATCTTGTGCCGAATATTCTTTTTTGCTTGGTGCTGTTGGTGATTCAAATAAATCTGACATACTTTCCCTCAAAACTTTAACAAATTGCCTATAAGATAAAGGATGCTCCCCTAAAAAACAAGTAAAAAGCCCAAAACATAAACAATAAATTAATAGATTTTTAACAAAAAAGATTGATTTATTGCTCAAAATTATATATAAGAGAAGCCGTTAAATGTATTATTAATTAATTTATTTATGCTTATGGAAAATATTATTAGATCTAAAGAAGTCAAAATTCGTTGTCTGAGGATTTGGAAAAAGTTTGGAAAGTACATTTTTGGAGCATTGGCTCTATTAGCCCTATCTGTTAGTGTGCTTCTAACCGAATACACTTTATCTTTATCTTTATATTATGTTGCGGGAATTTCGGCATCTATCATGTTTTTGCAGCTCAAAATAGCCAATATTCCTATCAATAATTGGCTGGTTCGACTTGGATGGTCTCTTTGGGATGCAACTTTAATTATTATTATTTCCAGCTTTCTTGAGCTTGAATATGAAGGAGTAAAGTGTTTTGCTTTAGGATTTTTTGTTTCAGCTTTTGCTAGTAGTATACTGTATTCAATGCTCATTCCGTGGCTTTCTTATAAAATTGGATTTATTAAAAGCCGCACAGGTTGTTTTAATGAAAAATGGAATGGTGTATTTGTTCGGTGGACTTTGTTTTTTATTATTATAGCCGTTGAAATGGGGGTTACAAAAAAACTTGCAAACGAAAGAGAATTTGCCAAAGAATGTTTTGTGCCAATCACTTCTTGGGAAACGGAGATACACAACGGTAATACGATGTACATTATAGAATGTAGCAAAGGAACTTTTGGGGTTTACCCCTGTGAATACCCGGAAGTAAGACAAATTCATAGTGGATCTATGATTAAGGTTTTGCCATCAAAACAAAGAACAGGATCAGGAACAGATAAATTTGAGTTATTGGAAATTAAAAACTAGATTTGAAAAACGCAGAGCAATCTGCGTTTTTTTTTATTGTTCAATATTTTTATATTAAAAAAATACATAAAATATAAAAAAATACTTGCAAAATTATAGAGTTATGCTAAAAATACCACCGAAGTCACAATGGTGTGGCTTTATAATTTCACACGCAGATAGGCGGAAAACTCGATGTTTGTTCGCTCCGGTGCTGTAAAAAGCCAGAATCTGCGGAGGTTTAACCGGAAAATAAAGGATATATAAAATGACAATTCCTACATTTACATTACGTCAGATGGTTGAAGCTGGCGTACACTTTGGACACCACGCTCGTCGTTGGAATCCACAAATGGCTCCATTTATCTATGGAAAAAAAGATAACGTTCATATTATCGATTTACAAAAAACTTATCCAATGTTTTACAATGCATTGAACGCAGTTCGTGATGTTGTTGCTAACGGTGGTAAAGTTTTATTTGTGGCTACAAAAAGACAAGCTCAAGAAATCGTTAAAGAAAGTGCAGGCAGATGTGGTCAATATTATGTAAATTATCGTTGGTTAGGTGGTATGCTTACTAACTGGAAAACAGTTTACAAATCAATCACACGTTTGAACAAATTAAACGAAATGGAAGCTAATAACTCTTACGAA
The DNA here is from genome assembly GCA_045577985.1 of Alphaproteobacteria bacterium. GTDB lineage: Bacteria > Pseudomonadota > Alphaproteobacteria > RF32 > CAG-239 > RUG410. Next base: position 12,412 of record JAZNJJ010000026.1, on the reverse strand, counting down.
GGTTATACAAAAAAAGAAATTTTGAACCTCAAAAAAGAGCGTGAAAAATTAGCTATCACTCTTGATGGTATCAAAGAAATGGGTGGTCAACCAGACTTATTGTTTGTTATTGATACACCTAAAGAAGCTTTAGCTATTAAAGAAGCAAAAAAATTAGGTATTCCAGTTGTTGGTATCGTTGATACAAACGCAAATCCTAATGAAGTAGATTTCCCAGTTCCAGGTAATGATGATGCAATTCGTGCAATTCAATTTTATTGCGAATTAGTATCAGGTGCTATCTTAGACGGTATGCAAGCTGAAATAGCTGCAAAAGGTTTAGAAGTATCTTCTGAAGCAGGTGAAGTTGCTCCTAAGAAAAAGGCTTCTCGCAAAGCAAAAGCTGAAGTAGAAGAATAAGTAGTATATATGAGCGCGGTGGTTGACTTATCGCCGCGCTAAATTAAAAATCCAAAATAGACAGTTTTTTATAAGAGGAATTATATTATGGCAGAAATTACAGCCGCTATGGTTAAAGAATTAAGAGAGACTACCGGTGCAGGTATGTTAGATTGTAAAAAAGCTTTGGTTGAAGCAAATGGAAATATGGAACAAGCTGTTGATTGGCTAAGAAAAAAAGGTTTAGCTTCTGCTGCCAAAAAATCTAGCCGTATTGCTGCTGAAGGTTTAGTTGCTGTTTATGTTGATGGAAACAAAGGTGCTGCTGTTGAAGTGAATTCTGAAACAGACTTTGTTGCTAAAAACGATATTTTTCAATCTTATGTTGAAGATGCAGCTAAGGTTGCATTATCTTACAATGGTGATGTTGAAGCTATGAAAACATCTAATGATGCAACTTCAGGAAAAACATTTGGTGAACGTTTAACTGATATGATTGCTAAAATTGGTGAAAATATGAATCTTCGCCGTGCTAAAGTTATTAGTGTAAATAATGGTTTAGTTTGCTCATATGTTCATAACGTTGCTCGTGATAGCTTAGGTAAAATTGGTGTATTAGTTGCTCTTGAATCAACTGCTGACAAAACTAAATTGGCTGATTTAGGTAAGCATATTGCTATGCATATTGCTGCAACATCTCCAATAGCATTAAATATTGCCGGAGTTGATGCTAGTGCAGTTGAACATGAAAAAGCTATTTTTGCTGAACAAGCTGCAGCATCTGGAAAACCTGCTAATATTATCGAAAAAATGGTAGAAGGCCGTATTCGTAAATTCTATGAAGAAGTTGTTCTTGAAGAACAAGCTTACATTATGGATCCTGATAAGAAAGTTAAAGATGTTATTTCTGAAGCATCTAAAGAATTAGGAACAGATGTAAAATTAACTGACTACGTTTTCTATAAATTAGGTGATGGTTTACAGAAAAAAGAAGAAGATTTTGCAGCTGAAGTGTCTGCTCAATTAAGTAAATAGTTTACATAAAATAAATTAAAGGCACTTCCTTTCTAAAAAAATGAGGTGCCTTTTTTTATAATGATTATTAAGATAGGTGAGTTTCGAATGACTGAAAATAAATTAATGTCTGATGAGGAAACATCAAATATAGATACAGAAATGAAAAGTATATTTTTTTGTTGGGCAGATTGCTTAAAAAAATATTTTAGCATACAAGGGCGATCAACACGTTATGAATTTTGGTCTTCAGTATTTATCAGTATTGTTATTTTTTTGTTGTTGTTAGCTGTATCATATATTTTTAACATAGGAACATTTATATTAGAAATTTATATTTTATATATGTTCATTCCTACTGTTTCTCAAATGATTAGACGTTTGCACGATTCTTCAATGTCCGGAATTTCGATTATTCCCTTAATTATACTTTTTACATTAGCATATGTTAATTATGAATTTAATCTCGTTAAACAAATATTTCCTTTGTTCTGTTTAATGTCATATATTTCTTACATGTTCTGGCTACTTAGCGATGACGGAGATGATAGGGAAAATATATATGGAAAACCGGTATGCGAAGCAAAATTTTATAATGAAGCCAGTAGCGTATTTGTCAATATAACGATAGGTTTCTTAGTTCTTTTCTGGATAATATTTATCATTTCTATATTGTAAATTAATAAATATCATATACACTAAAAACATTGCTAATAAAATTAATAATATGATGATGAAGAGAATAACAGACTTAACGGCACTCAATTTAACTGCATTTTTTAAATCGCAGTCCTATTTGCTTCCGGTAATGCTTTTATTTTATAATGAAAATGGATTGACGGTTGCTGATTTTTTCTTTTTTCAAGGTATAGTTTTATTTGCAGAATTATTATTTGGACTACCAGGAGGGTATATTGCAGATAGGTGGCAAAAAAAATATATCCTGATATTTTCTTACGCTATGCTTTTGCTTCGTTATAGTCTATGGTTGTTCTTTCGTGGATATTGGATAGTGCTATTCGGTGAAATATGTTATGCGATATATAAAAGTTTATTTCAAAGTTCCGCTGAAGGGTATATTTATCAATATCTGTGTGATAGAAAAAGTTCAAAGAAAAATCTTTCAAAATATGGAAAATTTAACTTTGCTTCTTCAATGGGGTCTGCTGTTTCAGCTTTATTAGGAGCGCTAATTTTTAAACAAACAGGTATTAAAATTGTTTTAGTAATACAAATTATCATCATAGTAATCAGTATCTTATTGCTTATATTTCTCAAACCTGTTAATAAAGCTGTTCCAAGTATGAATAGCTATAGAAAGCTTTTTTCATTTTCTCAATTAGCACTTCAATTAAAAAATTCAAATTTAAAATTTTTTATAATTACCAGTAGTATATTTGCCGCAACAACTTCTCTATTGGTAAATACATTTCAACCTCTCTTACAATTTGGTGAAGTTCCTGTAATATATTTTGGAGCAATTTACTTCTTTAATCATATAACCAGAGCATTTTCCAGTTTATACATTAATAATTTAATTAATAAGTTAGGAATGAAAACATTATCATATATCATTTATTTCTCTATGTTTATAGCCTTTGCTTCTATGTTTATTATTATACAATATAATGTTTCTTCTGCAATCATACCTCTACTTATTTTTATTTGTTTAAGTATAGCACTTCAATTAGGATTAAATATTAGTATCACCTCACACCTTCAAGAGCATACACAGATAGATAATCGTTCAATGATGGCATCAGTCAATAATACATCAATAAGATTATGCTCCAGCTTAGTTTTATTTGCAAACACATATATCATAAAAAATTATGGTTTGGCATACGAATCATATTTAGGTATTGCAATAATTATGATATTAACATTCATCTTACCAAAACTAAAATCTAAATAAAGATAACCTTTGTATACTAAATAGCTTCTGCTAAGATTAAGTATTGTTCTGGAGTAATATTTTCTGCTCTATCAGTTAATTCAATTTCAGCTTTTGAGCATAAATTTTCTAAATTTGGTAACGATTTTAAGCTTTGTCTTATCATTTTACGACGTTGCCCGAAAGCCAATTCCGTTATTTTTTCAATATTTCTAATTGTTTGTAATGAAATTTCACGCTTTAGAGGAGTGAATAATAAAACAGTTGACCAAATTTTTGGGGCAGGTACGAAACAATTAGGATTCAAATTAAATAATAAATCTATTTTACATATCAATTGAGCTAAGACCGAAATTCGACCATAATTTTTATTCCCTGGTTTAGCCATAATTCTCTCAGCAACTTCTTTTTGAAACATTAATGTCAAACTACTAAAATGTTTCATATTTTTAAGCCACATTATCAATAATGGCACCGAGATATTATAAGGTAAATTACTTACAATATTTTTAGCTATGTTTCTTTCTTCTAAAAAGTCATACTTAAGAGCATCACCTTCGACAATATTTAATTGTTCGCCCACCACTTTCTTAATATCATTCATAATTGAAATACAACGCTCATCCATTTCAATAACGGTCAAATTATCAGGATTAGCGTTCAGAATAGCCCTAGTCAGACCTCCGGGACCAGGACCTATTTCATAAACCATCTCTCCGCTAAAATCATTTTTATTTTGTAAATTTAGTGATGAACGAATGATTTTATTTGTAATATTCATATCTAGCAAAAAATTCTGTCCCAAAGATTTTTTTGCCAACAAACCATAACTATCTACAGTTTCTTTTAATGATGGTAATTCCAACATACTATACTTTCTTTTCAATCAAGGCACGACTACGCAAATCTTTAATATATTTATTTGATAATTCTTCTAATTTTTTATTTTCTAGAAACGCTTTTACTTCGTTTTTAGAAGGAGTATTTGCTTTATCAACTTGAGGGTTAAATATTTTCTCCAATTTCAAGATATAAAAATCTTTACCATAGGCAATAGGATCAGAAACATCTCCTTCATTCATTTTAAGCATTGCATTTTCTAATACAGCGGGAAGTTTTCCTTTTATAATCCACCCCAATCTACCACCATTAGCAGAACTGGGACTTTGAGAAAACTGCATTGCGTATAGTTCAAATCGAGGATCATTTCTTAAATTTTCAACCAGTTTATGTAAATCTTTTGCATCTTTTTTATCAATAACAATTTCTGAAACCATATATTTTTGTGTATTCAAATCTTTTTTTATTTCATCTAAAGCTTTAACAATTTCATTTTCACTAACATTAATTTGCATATATCCTTTATTTGAAACCAATTTTCTCCATGCTAAATCAGCTTCTATTTGAGTCGACCAAACTTTCATGCTTACTTTAGCTTCTTGTAGTACTTTTTTTAATTGCCCCTCAGACATTTGATTGGCTTGTTCAAATTGTCTTACAGCTTCATCTATTTCTTTTTGTGAAATTCGGATATTATTTTTTTCCGCTTCTTGAATTTTTAGTTTTTCATCAATAGCAGACTGCAAAACTTTTCCTGTTATCATGGCTTTTGTTTGTTGATTATATGGAATTCCTGTTGTTAAGATAAAAGCATTAATTCTACTTTGCATATCATTACTTGTAATAACTTCGCCATTTACCAACGCATATATTTTTAATTTATTTTCATATAATGTAATTGGTTTAAGCGCTTCTGCACGTCTACGTTCTGCTTCTTCTATCTGTCTTCTTCTTTCTTCTTCCAAAGCCATCATTCTGGCATATTCTTCTTGTTTGCGTTGATAGTCTAAAGCTTCTTGTCGAGCACTTTCTCGTCTGATTGAAATTTCCTTTTTTTCCTCATCACTTAGTTGACGATATTGCTCAGCATTTCTTCTAAACATAATAGAATTAGTATTTGGCTTAGAAGCTCTTGATTGCATATCAATACTATCAAAATCTATTTTTTCTGCACTAACGGGCAAACTAAACAAAAGGGTTGCAAATAAATATAGCGATAATTTTTTCATTTTTTCTCCTTAAATTTAAGAGCCAAAACTTCCCACAGTTTTTAAATAGAATGTCATTCCAAATTCGTAATTATTATCTAAATCAGGATTACTTGAATTATATTTTTTGATGCTCGTAACCCAACTAAAACATTCATCTTCATAAATAATATTTCCGCCATGTTCCAAAGAACCTCTGCTTTTTTCAGTCAAATCTTGTAAATTGTAGACGCTTACTGACCAGTTTTGTGATAAAGCAGAACTTAAAGACATATATAATTCTTTTCGTTCAGAATACAACTCATTATAGTGAGTATTTCCCTGTAAGAATATGTAAGAAACATAACCTCTCAAAAAAGATGGGCCAATTCCAACACCTAATTCACTATATTTTGCATCTAAAGTTTCTCTATCCAATCTGAAACGATAATTTAAATCTAAATACTGATTTGGTTGGGCATTAATTCTTCCGACAAAATCACTAAAATGCGAATTAGTATTGCTATCTAAACTTTCAACAAAACTTGAATTTTTGCTTTTTTCAAAACTTTGGGCTATAAAAGCAGAAGTTCTACCAATTTTATCGCCATAAGAACTCCAGCGTAATCCATAACTAATTCTACTACCTGTATCATTTCTATCATATCCGGCATAACGATCTAAATCTAAAACATTCGTATCATCAAAATAAACATCTTCGCTATCTTCATTAGGAATTTTATCCAATTTATTTCCTCCGTTTGGAGCCAATACACCAACAACGACGGGTTCAATAATTTGGCGAGAAGTTTGCGATGCTCTAACAAAAGGCAATCTCCATTCAAGACCTACTTGTGGGAAAAAACGTGTTGTTGCACCGCTATATGGATCATTTTGTTTATATACATATTTATCAACATAATATGCATCAGATTTTAATGAAGCAACAAATCTGTATTTTTCTCCAAATTTAGACGTATAAGGTAGTTCCCATGAGTTAATAGATGTGATTCTCTGAGTTTGCATTCCGTCTTCATGATAAATTGAAGCAGTATTAATATTATTTTTAAAATAAGCGCCATATTCACTTGGTTCAGAATACCACTCAACATCAATCAATGGAGCAACTAAAGGTTTTCTGCTGTTAATCTCATTAAATTGATTTTGGTTACTTCTATGTAAGTTATAACTTAAAATTTTATAATAGAATGCTTCAATAGAAGCATAGTTTCGACCATTAAATCTTTCAAAGGAAAGTGAAGATCCTAACCAAGCATCATCTTGAAAAGGAAGTCTTAACTCTTTTAGATAAATATAATCAGAAACATATTTAAGATCATATGATAAACGCCATTTATCATTTATATCATATCTTCCGGTTGCAAATAAATTTCCTCTATTCTGAGGTCTGTTTTCATCATCATCTTTCAAATAAGTTCCTGAGATACTCGTATTTCCACTATAAAAATATTGTTTATATTCTCCACCCCAAACAATGCCTTTATCTGATGAAAAAATAGGAGATAAAACAATATTTGTTTGATCATTTACAGCCCAAAAATATCTAGGTTGAAAAATGGCACCCAAATAATTTGAACTTCCTATACTTGGAGGCAATAAGCCGGAACGGCGTTTTACAGTCGGATCAGGATGTGTTAAGAAAGGTGTATAAAAAATAGGAACACCTTTTATTTTTATAAACGCATCATTATAGTTCACATCATTTTTTTCTTCATCATGTTGAACTTTTCGTGCATCAATCTCCCATAAAGGACTTTTCCCTTCACAAATATCACAAGCAGTGTAAGAAACTTTTGTCAGTGTTTTTGTTTTATTATTTTTTTTACGAAAAGTATCTGCCTTCACATGAGATTTATCTCTTAGCAATACTTTAATGTTATGCATTTCACCAACAGTCATTTGTTCTGCTAAAGAAACATTATCGCTATAAATAATAGACCCGTCATTTGTATGCATTCTCACATTTCCGATAGCAGTAATGACATCCTTATTTTGATTATAAACCAACTTATCAGTGATCAAACGCATACCATTATATTTTATTTCCACATCACCTGTCGCCGTAATCACTGAAGAGTTTTCATCATTTATCAATTCATCAGCACTAAAATCAATTTCTTCAACAGTGCTGTCTTTAGGATTCGGTGTAACGGCAATATCCGTAATGTTATGCTGAAGTTCAATAGATGCGTGTGGATTTTTTTCTTCCTTACGTTGAATTTCTCCGGCTTCAGAAACGGCAAAAGCTTCTGTAATATACATACAGAAGGCAAAGCTGAATAACATCACTATTTTTATATAGTTAAACTTCATTAATAGCCTTTCTTTTTGCCATTTTCCGACTGAAATAAAACGGATTGTAATATAACAACAAATAAATACAAATAACAAGAGGTATAATGCAGTTCATATAGAACAGAGGCAATACATACAGTGAGCGACCTGATAAATTGGTAAAAGTCAAATCTCCGGCCATCACAAATATCATAGAGATCACTTGTATGGCAATGATTTTGGATTGTCCTCTACGATTGAAATTGCTAATCAATAAACCCACACAGCCCATCAATGCAAATACTAAGTTATAAAAAGGATATACGATTCGTCTATGACCTTCAACAATATTTTTTCTTTGTTGTTGAACCGGAATAGAAGCATCGTTTCCTGAATTTAGTAGTTCAATCACATTTTTTTCTCGAACAGATTGATTTTTTTTCTTTTTACTTTCAATGTTATTAAATTCGGCAGAATATCTGGAAAAAGAAAGGGAAGAAAACTTATAATTTTCCTTATTTATTTCTTGACGAACACCATTAATAAACAAAATTCTTGGTCCTGAATCTGTTTGAATCAACCTTCCTTTTTCGGCAGTTAATGTGATTTTCAGATTCGGTTTTGTTTCATCGCTAACAAAGATTCCACTGACAGAACCATCATCTTCATGTTTATCAATAAAAACTGTAATTCCATCTTTTAATGTTGTAAATTCACCTTCTCGAAATACCATTTGCGTCAAATTATTTTTAACTTTCCACTCTAAATCTCTAAATGTTTTTTCAGCCAAAGGGATACCAAAATTCATAATATAAACATTGATAATAAGCATTAAAAAACCAACAAAAATGGCTGGTTTTGCGTTTTGCCAAGGACTAATACCCGCAGATTGCATAACTACTAATTCTCTGTCTGCAATTAAGCGATTATATACAAATAATACAGCCACAAAAACAGCGATAGGGGATAAAATATTAAAAATTCGCGGCATTAATAATGATGTCATTTCTGCAAATAAATACACAGGTAACCCCTGTCTTGTAACCATTTCAACAAAACGTAAAGATTGAGTAAGCCAAAGCATTGATAATAAAGAAAAAGAAATCAGCAAAAAGCCAATGATAATCTGCTTTGATATGTATTTATTCAATATTTTCATGCGAGCGATTATATCGCATTTTTTTCAAAATAAAACAACTAATTATTAGATATACCACAAATAATACATTAAGCTTTTACATCTTAAAATAATAAAAAAAGCTCCCGACTTATCGGGAGCTGAAGAATGTATATAAAAAACTATTTTCCACCTTTTGTAACAACAACCATTGCTTCTCGTAATATTCTTTCGTTAATGGTGTATGCTGATTGCAATTCAGCAATAATAGTTCCAGCAGGTTTGCTAGGATCTTCAACTTCTTGAACAACTCTTTCAAAGTTAGGATCAAAAATTTTATCAATACAGTCAATTTTCTTTATACCGAATTTTTCAAAAACTTTTGTTAATTCATTTTGTGTCATTTCCACGCCTTTAATGAAGGACTCACATTTAGAAAGAGTTTCTTCATCTACAGCAGAAAGAGCTCTTTGTAAATTATCAGCAACGCCAAGTAATTCTTTTGCAAAAGAAGATATTGCAAATTTTGAATTTTTTTCAATTTCTTGCTGGCATCTTTTTTTGGTATTTTCTGCTTCGGCATAAGCTCGTAAAAATGAATCCTTTAGTTTTTGATTTTCTTCTTTTAAAAGATCTATTTCGCTTTTACCTTCTGAATTTTGCACATCATCTGCAACATTTGTTTCTGTTTCATTTTTTTCAATGTTTTCAATTTTAGAGTCATTTGTTTCTACAGAATTTTTTTCTTTTTTGCTAGCCATTACATCCACCTTTAAAATGCTAAAACATATTATATATATACTAGAACTTAGTAACTAATCATCAACAAGTCAAGATATATAGTTTTTTTTCTGTTGAAGGTTATAATTAATAGTGTTATAACTTATATATATTTTTTTAGAAAGAAAGAGTAAAAATGTCTGTTTTAGCAACTGCTGTAAATCACGAAAAAGTTTTTAAGTTTTTACCAAATAATTTTAACAAGAAAAAATTTTGTATTACTTATGGTGTGCCTCAAAATGAAATAATACATCAAATACAAAATATGGCTAAAAATCAGTGTTTAAGTCATCAGGAATGGCCAGAAATAAAAAACGTTAATGCTTGGATGATAACTGCTGAAACAGCTACATTTATGAAATGTGGTGGCTTGGGGATGGTTGCTTCTGAATTGCCTGAAAATTTCAATAACGTATTTTCAGCAGACAAGCATTCTATAAAGATAATAACACCTTTATATTTAGGAAATACCGGAAAGAAAAAGGCTATATTAGAAAATGGTATTTATACAGGTGCGGAAGGACGAAAAGTCGCTATCAAGAAAATAAAGACAATAGAGGTTCCTTTTATTGGTAAACAAAAATTACTTAATTTTAAGGTTGAGATATATAGCGGTGAATATCATGGTGTAACTTACTATTTTTTACACAACGATAGATTCTTTACTATTAATCCTGCTCCTGAAAATCCTTCAACACAAGATGGTTGTTATGTCTGGAATGAGCACTTGGTAGACGAAGTTGAGCGTTTTGCATTTTTCTCAAAGGCTGTTTATTGTCTTCTTGAAAATATAGAAATTAAAGCAGATGAAAATATTTCGCTTCCTAATATCTTAATAGCTAATGATTGGCACAGTGGAGCGCTTTCAGGCTTAACAAAATATTTTACTTTGGCAAAGGTTTATGCCGGACGTATGGATGAAAATATTGCCGACAAGATAAAAAATATTCCAATAATCCACATAGCACACCATATGGGATACCAAGGATGGGATTTTGATAATACTTCAAAAATATTAAATTCTTTGTATGAGGATTTAGCAACTCTTGTTCTTAAAAATGCCAAGTCTGTAAAAAATAGTAATCCTCGTACATGTAATACATTGATTGTACATGATAGTTATAATCAAGCTTCTGCAAATATGCACTTAGCAGATCGTATAATAGCTGTTTCTAAAAATTATATGGAAGAAGTATCAAAAGAATTAAGTTTAGGATTCGATTTTCGTGATATTTTAAAAATTCGTAAGAACTACCGTAATTTTTATGGTATAGTGAACGGATATGAAAAAATTTTAATATCTCCAAACGCTCAGAAAATAGAAGAAGTAAATAAGTTTTTCAAAACTACAAACTTTAAAGTTTATGATGATAATGACTTAGGGGTGAAGTTACATAACAAAAAAGAATGTATAAAGTTATTATCTAAATTAGCTACGGATGAAAATTATAAAAATGAGGTTATTCCTCTTATTGATTTATACAATTTTGATGATATTTCCTCACTACTTCCTGATGCAGATAAAATACCTTTCATTTGTATGACTAGCCGAATGGTTGAGCAAAAGGGATATGATATTGCTATCAATGCAATACTTAGTATGATTGATAAGTACAAGGCATCTCCGCAAGGTTTTCCTATCTTTGTTTTAGGAGGAGCTGGAAATAAAGATTTATATAGCGATTTAATGACTCTAAAAGATAATGCAAAACAAATTTATCGTGAATTTGCAAAACGTATATTTGTATTCAGAGGTTATAAGGATGAGTTTGCTTATTCTGTGCAATTAGCTGCTGATTTTTATATGATGCCGTCGTATTTTGAGCCATGCGGATTGACACAAATGGAAGCAATGGCAAAAGGTTCATTACCAATTGCTACTTCTACCGGTGGTTTGGTGGATACAATCGATGATGGCGTTGATGGTTTTCGAACAGAAGCTTTTTTTGCTAATGGAACCAGAGTATATGGCTCAAATCTAAAAGCTCAACATCTCAAAAATAATATCAACGCTTATACTGAAACAGTTGAACGAGCATTGCGTTATTTTTATACAGCTCCCAAATTGATGCATGAGATGCAACAAAATGCAATGCGAAATGATTTTAGTTGGTCTGAAAAAACAAAGGGATCTGTATATAAATATTATAAGCTATTTACTACAGGCTCTTTATAATAACTGAATAATGTATTAAAAAAAACTCCGCTTAAATCTGCGGAGTTTTTTGTTGAGATTAGTAAAATTTCAAAGATATGTACTCACTATTAGAACATGCATCAACAGCTATATCGACAGGCATAGGAACAGATACGATAGAACCGCCAGAACATGCAAGTCCGCTTGAAGAACCTGAACATCCTAATAATGCTATTGATGCACCACTGTTAACGCTTACAGCTATTAGTCCTGATGATGCATCACTTCCCCAGTCTTGGGTTACTAATTCAATGCAAGCTTCTTCCGGAACATCATATAATGAAACAAAAAAAGCTTTTCGATCTCCTGCAATGCTTTTATCTTCAGCTTCAAACCATACTCTTCCACCAAAGGGATGTGTCAGACTATAGCTACCGGAACCAGAATTTTCAAACATTTCTTTTGGGGCTAAATTTGCCTTGTATGCTACTTTTCCGCTTAAACTACCATAATTTTTCTGTCTGGCATAAAGAGTGCGAGTATTTGCAACAATTTGTGAAATTTGATCGATGGTTTTGTTGATTTTAAATTTCATCATTGCTTTCGAATAACCGGCGATTCCACCAACAGATAATACGCCGATAATCGCCAAAACTCCAAGCATTTCAATCATAGATCTGCCGGATTGATTAGTATGATTCATCATAATCTCCTTCTACACAAAACGGCTCTCACTACATAAGTAGTAATATACCGTAAAAACTTAAAAA